>NZ_JABSUZ010000001.1:0-370678 GCF_013284345.1 Brevibacillus sp. MS2.2 | reverse complement strand
ATTTCCTGTGCCTGGATCGGTAGGAGTTCCTGTGCCCGGATCAGTAGGGTCGCCTGTGCCCGGCTCCCCACTAGTCTCAATGACAACCTCACCTTGTGTTTGGGCATACGAGGTTGTCGTGAAACCGAAAAAGTTTTGGATGATGAGCAAAAGTGTCACCACAACGATCCAAGATTTCCTTTGCATATGCTCCTCCTGTACTAAATAAAAACTAGCTCATTCCGTCTTTCAGTTAGGAAGTGTTAGGGCTGAGATGAAGTCGTTTGTTTCCATTCAGCTTGAACGATCAGTCTGTCCTTCGGATCTTTTGCTCCAACAGGGGTGCATGTGACCAAGGTGATCAATGACTTCTTTTGATCTTCTAGAACTTCTACTTGTGTACGATCTACGACAAAGGCTTTCACGACAACGAATTGGTAGGTTGCCGTTTTGGTCTTGATCTCAATCTCATCGTCAGGTGCTAGTTCGTCCAAGCGATTGAATTGCTTACCGTGAGTAATCCCGCGATGACCTGCCAGTCCAACATTGTTCACACCGAATTCCTTGTCTGGCTCGATCAGGCCAACCCCTTTACTCAAGGCATGCTTGTCCGCGCCTTCAAAAATCATCATTTCCAGATCAATTTTGGGAATCCGAATCACGCCTCTGGCACCTTCCAACATAGCGAGCGGCTCTTGTATCTGAGGGGTTGGTCGTTCCTCGGATGCAGCCGTTTCTATTTGCTGGCTGACGTTGCTCAGTTGTTCGAACGCTTCGATGAGCTGTTCTTGCTTTTGTGCAGATACCGCCGTTTCCCATTGAGGATAGAAAAGGAGGAATAAGCCTGCCAGGATAAACCCAGCACTTAACAGCACTCGCACATTCTTCAACTCCCTTTTCGCACCGTTAACTCAATTCATCTTTCCTCCCTTGTCTTAATTTTTAGTTACACTAAAATTTTTCGGCGAGTCATTCTTCGTTGTATAAATCTTGCTAGTCGGGAACAACAGATTCACCACTGTTCCAATTGTGAAAAAATGCCTAGAAGTATCATAATCTTTCGACCTAAACAATTTCTGAACATGAAAAAAGCCAGAGGAGAAAGAATCTCCTGACTGGCTTTTTCGGTCTTCATTCTATGGTTAATAGGCGACGCTTTTTGAAACAAATCCAACTAAGACGTTCCCGTTTGCATCAATGGTGGAGCCGTAATACCAATCTCCACGTTCACCGACTACTTGAACAAGTGCATCTTTGACAGCGTAGCCTCTGCCTGGACTTTCTAGCGAAGGGGTCGAGAAGAAGTAGCCTTTCTCTCCTTGAATTTTGACAGTCTTAGGAGTGATCGGTGTATAGGAGGTGACCACTGTTTTAGAAACGTATCCTTGATCCATAGAGATGAATTCCGGCTGTGTACCTGATGCTTTGATTTCAAAACCATACCATAGGGTTGCGGTAACGACAGAGTCAAGGGATGGAGCAGAATAAACGTTAGCATTGTCTACGGCTACAATTGTTTTCGAAGGTAGTATTTTAGGTTGTGTACGGGGGGCCGATGGTTTTGGAGGAGCCAATTTTTTCACTTGGCTGTTAGAAGAACCACCGCCACCGTTGTGATAGTGATATTCTCCATACTGTAATCCCCATTTTTCGCAGTTTGTTCTACAGGTGTGTCCACCATTTGCATCTGTTCTGCCTGGATGCGCTTCAATCATTTGAACAGGTAAAAAAGCAAAGCAAAGAATGAGTGCGAGTACTGAAATAATTTTTTTCATAGATAACCTCCTAAGGATTCGCTTTCGCCCGCAACAGATTCAGCCCCATCCCGATAAAAACAATCCCCGTCAGCTTGTTGAGAATGACAGAGAACTTCTGATTACTGCGCAATTTTTGTGTAGCGAAGGAAGCAAACAGGGCGAGGAGACTACACCAGATGCCACCTGTAACGGTAAAAGTAAGGCCAAGAATAAGAAAAGGGAGTGGTCCGGCTTCCGTCGCGCTCACAAATTGCGGGAGGAAGGCGATGAAAAACAGAGCGACCTTTGGATTCGTGACACTTGTCAGGATCGCTTGCAGATAGACCTTTTCACCCTTCAGTTTCTTGGAATCGGCTGCGTCAAAAGCTGGTGATTCCTTCGTCATGAGCATGCGAATGCCCAAATAGACGAGATAGGCGACCCCCAATATTTTGACGATGTTAAAAAGTACGATGGATTGCGCCAAAAGGAGCGACAAGCCGAAAGCAGCCAAGAGTGTGTGAATGAGTGAGCCTGTCAAAATGCCGAGAACCGAAAGAATACCTGCCTGTTTACCTTGCGAAATGCTGCGGGTGATGATGTACATCGTGTCTGAGCCGGGTATCAGGTTCAACATGATGGCGGTCATCAGAAATGCTTCATAATGAACGATTCCAAACATCTCTTCTCACTCCTTACCTACTATAAAATAAGAATAGATTATAGAAGAATCTGACACCTAACGCAATGTGAAAAAATGAGAAAAAGCTCCTGACGCCGATCAAAAAAGGTGTGTCATGATCGCGAGGGGGAGCTCCTGATTCAGCAAACCGATTACGGAGTTGATTCGGTAGCGCGTATCCAGCCTTCTTTTCCATCAAACACAATCTGGTACCAGCCATTCAGATCTGCGATGACTTGGAAGGAACCATCTGCTACTACCTGACCGATCTTCTCATATTCTTCACCTGGACCCGCGAAAACATCGATTTTTTGAGTGGCAGGGGGAGTTTGATCTGTCGCTTCTGTCGACCCGTCGGCAGGGGAAGTCGCGTCTTCTGACCCAGTTCCCTCGGTCGTTTCTTCGGAACTCTCCTCCAAATCAGCCAGCTTTTCGATGTAAGCCAAGCCATTGTCCTCGAGCTTGAACAAAGCGATTTCGTTTTTACCTTTCCCTACCGTATTTTTCATGATCACATGCTCGGAGTCTTCTACACTGAATTCATCCGCCTCGACCGAAAAGCGCTTCTCAAGAGTTTCTTTTGTCAAATTCGGAGACAGTGCCGCGTAGGCGTTAGCGCGTTCCTTGCCGGAAGCACTCACGATAATCACAGGCTTTTCTTTACTTCCGAGAGTATCGTCGATCTTAGCCTTAGCCGATTTCATGTCCACATCCAGCGGTTGATCGAGATAGAGGAGTGAGTCATTTGGCATTTTCGCTGCAAAATAAAGACGTTGATCTGCCTCAGAGAGTCCAAATGCGTAAAGCTTTGCTCCCCAGCGATCTGTGCCGGAGAGCATGTCAGTGAACGTTCTGTCTGGATATCTCAATTGCAATAAGCGTGCTGGATCGTATTCCAACCAGAGCTTTTCCAGATCAGACAGGAGCGTAGCCGTATCCTGTAGCGGATTCAACTGCTCGTACAATTCACGCGCTTTGGTGAACTCGAACGATTTGATGTATTGTTCTGCCTGCTTGAGCTTGCCTTCCAGATAGCGGGTGATCGAATCAAGGACAGGTGAATCACTGGACAGCACATCCTCGATTTTGCGATAGGCCGCTGCCATGTCAACAAAGGCACTCAAATCCTTCGATCGGATGACTTCCTTGATTTTAGCTAACGCATACTTTTCCAACTGATCCACTAACCAATTTGTCTCGATACCCAGCTTTTCGTAATGGCGAATGCTTGTAGCCGTTTTGGTGATGACTTCTTCAAAAGAAGCCGAAGCGATCAGCGCCCGCAGCTTCGTCTTTTCATAGTTCTGGAAAAGGGCCGAGAGCTCAGCCTGCTTCTTCTTTTTGCCGCCATAGTACTCATCTGGAACTGCAAGGAGTGTTTCAATGAAAGATTCGTCCTGATAGTTTTCCTTTTCGAGATTCGATTGTGCCTGCGCCTTCGCTGTTTGCAAGGCATTCAAGTAATAATCGGAAAAGCTCTTATCCATACTCAAATGAGCGGACAATTGCTGGAAAAACATCGCCGGTACGTCTTTCTGATTCTGGTAATTCTTTTTGACAGCTTGATAGTGTTCATAGACCGCACCGATTTCAGCGACCTTCTTTTCTGAAATGGCCGCGTGCGAGTGCTGTTGAAGCCCCTCCAGCTCAGTACGGATAGAAGAAAGTTGGAACATGATGGAATTCCATTCGTCATCGCCGTAGGACAGGACAGCCATATCATGCGCACGAGAAAAGGTTTCCTCGGCTTGCAGCAGGTTCTTTTGCTCATAAAACGTCTTTGCCTGTTTATACAGCGCAATCTGCTTGTACCCGAATCCGAGCTTCAACAGAACGGCGATCAAGCCCAAGGCAAAGAGTCCGAGAAAAATATTACGGACCCAGAGGGACCTATGATAGGGAGAGATAGGCAACATAAAAGGCTCCTCCTTCACAGTAAGCCTTTGAAATCCGGGTCAAACGCGTAATGCGTATCTACCCTGTTTTTGGTAGAATGATATAGTTGTTCCCAACCTTCATCCTTATGGGTTTGTACCATTTTTGCCAATCGCAGCAGGCGCTCGCGAGGCAAAAAATCGATAAATTCGATAATCAGATCCTGATACTCGTCCACATAAGACTTCATGCGGAGCGCTGCACCTGCCACTTGACCGATGAGCTGATCCCCGTTTTCCAGCAACAATATTTGATTTTTATAACGTCTAACATAAGTAAGCACGGACTTTTTGACGAGCGAAGGCTGGACCTTGATGACTTCGCGGACATATTCCATGAAGTCCTTGTCGTACATAGACGGGATGAGCGTTTCGAGCTCCAGCTCCATGTCTTTGCGCAGGACGTAATGATTGAGGAACATGATCTTGCGTATCTTGATCGTATCGGAATCGATGAAATGTCCGATCTCTCTCGTTTTTTCATAAGCTTCCTTAAGATGTCCTTCTTTGACGTCGTTGCCCACTTCCTCCAAATGACGGAGGAGTGACTTCTTGATCGTCTCCATTTCCCTCGTCAAAAAGTGTTGGAATTGTACGTCTCTTTCATAAGTGCCGTATTTTTTCTGCATCACGAAAAACAGGACGAACAACACACAGCCAATACCTCCTGCGAGAGCTAATTGCAAAACGGTCTCCGCAGAGAGGACAGCAAGACAGACGAACAAGCCCAAGAGCAAGAAGCGCGTTTGCACATAGCGGCGCGTCACAGCGTGGGAAACCTGGCGGATCGGTGTATAGGCTCTCCCGCAAGTCTCACAATGCGTCTCCCACAGGACGTGGTATGTATGGCATCGCGTACACGCTTGAATTCTTTCATAAGTATGAGTGGTTTTACGGGTTTTGCGAAATTGTACGCCGATTCGTTTTCTCATGGCGAATCCCTCTTCTCATTCAGTAAGGCATGAAGATGCTGATCGATTTCGGCGTTGGAGAGATTGCGCCGTTTCAGTCGCAGCAGCTTGAGGAATCGGACCGCTAGCAGCAAAAAAGCCGCAAACAACAGAAAGTAAGTTAACATAAAATTTCTCCTAACGAAGTTGTCGAAATCTGTAACAAAGAATCATGTCGTATCGTATTACGAGTAAGGGGCAATCATTCTAGTACTTTTTTATCATCCGTCTTCTACTTCTTGAATCTAGTGGTAATAGTGTCATAGTCTTACTTTCTTTGCAACACCTCACAAATTCTTTGTAACGAACAAGAAAAGGAGCTCTTATGCAAATAATACGATTCCGAATGTTATGTCGATACGTAGCATGTCTCGCCCTGCTCTTGGTCAGTGTCCTCTCCGTCACTCACCCAGCCTTTGCGCAAACGAGCGGAAACAATATGGACGCTGTCCTGGTCGTGGACGTCAGCAACTCCATGACCCAAAGCGATAAGAACAAAGTCAGTAACGAAGCGATGAAAATGTTCGTCGACATGACATCGATCCAAGCGAACAAGGTTGGTGTAGTGGCCTATACCGACAAGATCGAGCGGGAAAAAGCACTGCTCGAGATTAATTCCGAAGAAGACAAGAATGATATCAAAGCCTTCATCGACAGTCTGCAAAAAGGAGCCTACACCGATATCGCTGTCGGGGTAACGGAAGCAGTAAAAATCCTTGATGCAGGACGCAATCCAAACAATGCGCCGATTATCGTGCTGTTGGCAGACGGAAACAATTATTTGAACAAAGCATCAAGCCGTACCCAAGCACAGTCTGATCAAGAGCTACAGCAAGCAGTGAAAGAGGCCAAAGACAAAGGCTATCCGATTTACACGATTGGCTTGAACGCAGACGGTCAGCTTAACCGCTCGACACTACAGCAGATTGCTGCGGAGACAAATGGTAAATTTTTTGAAACGAGCACAGCGGACAAGCTCCCGCAAATCTTGAGCGAAATCTTTGCGAATCACCTGAAGCTGAAGGTTGTCCCGGTGAAAAGCTTCGTTGCAAACGGTCAGGCTCAGGAAATTCCGATCCCCATCCCGAATGGCAGCGTCATGGAAGCCAACATCTCGATCATGTCGCAAAAAGCAGTGGAAGTGAAGCTGTTCGATCCGGCTGGCAAGGAAGTACAAATTCCTTCCAATCAGGTCAGACTGTCGAAATCCAATGCGTACACGATGATCAAGCTGGTCAAGCCACAGCAGGGCGATTGGAAGCTACAGGTAAAAGGTGCCCCGAAGGAAAAAATCGATATTAACCTCATCTTCAACTACGATCTGCAATTGGAGATGGAGCCAGTCACAGCCAAGAGCTTCAAGGCTGGCGATGTCGTACCGATCAAGGCTGCACTTGTTTCAAACGGACAGAAGGTAGCGAGTCCTGATCTGTACAAACAAATGAAGGCCACATTAATCGTCAATGACAAGACGGACAATAAGACGAATGAGGTCGCCCTGAACAATACGGGCAGCGGGTTCGAAGGCAGCTTTACAATCCCGTCTGACCATACGTACGAGATAAAAATCAAGGCAGAAGACACCAGTTTTTACCGGGAGACAAAGCCATTCCTTGTAGACGCTGCGAAAACAGCAGGTTCTGGAGCGAGCAAGCCGAACACAACCACTGATCCTGCGGCAGAATCGAAACCATTTCCATGGATGACCGTAGTAGGAGGTACCGTGGTTCTCATCCTGTTGATCGGTGCAGGCTTGTACGCACTGTCGATCTATCGCAAGGCGAACAAGGGCTTCGCGGGCCAAATCGCCATCGAGATCGTGGATGAGGATACAGGGGAAAAGTCCAATCCGCAGTACAAGAAACTGAACGCGTTCAAAGGAAAAGTGAAGCTGCACCAACTCTTGCAGCTCGCCCCTGAGTTTGCGGAGACAGAGAAAGTCATCTTTTTACCAGGAAAAAACGATACGCTGATCATCGAAAACCGTTCGAGCTGTCGAATCGAAAAGGCCGGACGTGTACTCGATGCAAGCAAAGGCAAAGAGCTGAAGAAAAACGATCGCATCAAAATTTCGTTAACGAATGTGAACAAGTCCTTATATGTAGATTACATCGTCTAGGAGTGAGTCGATTATGAAAGCAGTCGTGAGAGAACACATTCAACAATTGGACGTATCCCTCGGCGGAGGAATCGTCAGTGACAAGATTCGCGTTGATACAATCGATAACCCGATGCTCGTTATCGGTCTTGGCGGTACAGGAATTGACGCGCTTTTGCGCCTGAAATACCAAGTGAACAGACGCTTCAAGCTGCCGGTTGACCAGCTTTCCAAGAAGCGCAAGGAAAAGCCGGACAATATTGAATTTATCGCGTTTGAAACGAACGAGCATGACCGCAACAAAAAGTACAAGGGCATCGGGCTCGATCCAGTGACGGAGTTCGTACTCCTGTCCAATCCTGAGATCGGCGGTGTGTTGCAGAATCGCAGCATTCTGGAGCCGTACATCACCGATTGGCTCTCGCCAGAGCTGACGATTACGGACGGAATCAGCGGAGCATCGGGTGTACGCCAGGCAGGTCGACTTCTTCTCTTTACAAAAATTACGCAAGTCGTCCAAACGATTGAGAAAAAGGTCAAGATGCTGTGCGAAGGCACGAACAAAAAGCTGACTGTATTTCTCCTGAGTGGTTTATCCGGGGGAACGGGGAGCGGTTGCTTCCTCGACATCGCCTATATCGTACGAGGCATTTTGGAGCGCGACTTTGGCAGTGCAGGGGTAGACAAGGTGAATACGTTGGGCTACCTGTTCACACCTGACGTCAACCTTTCGAACAAGAGCCTCAGCTCGCACACACGCGACTACATCATGAAAAACGGTTACGCGGCATTAAAAGAGCTGGACTACTGGATGAATGCGGATGAGCGCAATGAGCGTTTCCGCCAGCAATACGGCAATGTACTTACCGTGCAATCGCCAATGCCACCATTCAACCTGTGCCATTTGATTTCTGCGACCAATCTGGAAGGCAAAGCACTGGAAAACGCCTACGATTACTGCATGAACGTAACCGCGGAGAACATTACGAACTTCATGGCGAGCGAAGAAAAGCGCTCGGGTGAAGAGTTTGCGATCCACGACTATATCAGCAACATCCGTACGAACATCAACCAGATGCCAAAAGCGTACGCAGCCAACTACCAATACAACGTCATCGGTGCTTCCTCTGCTGTCTTGCCGATCGAAGAGATGACAACGTACTTGGCATATCGCTTGTTTAAAAAGATGGAAAAAATGTTCACGGTAGCACCGACGCAAGAAGATGCAGAGAAATTCGCCCGCAAGCTCGGAATCGACATCGACTCGATTTCCCGCAAGTTTGAGGAGCGCGTTCCTGAACCGTTGCCAGGCTATGAGAACAGCGAACGTCTGAACTACGGCAACGTGATCACTCAGCAAGTCGTGAGCATCGATCACGAGCTGGAGCAAGGCTATCTCGCCAAAGCACGCGAAGCGTACATCAAGTCCAAAAAGCAGATGCCAGGCGACATGATCTCTGTTTTTGGCGAAATGATCACGCGTGTATTCCTGCATCCGCAGCAAGGACCTTTCTATGCGTCCCGTCTGATTCATTCGGACAAAGGCTACTGCCTGATGAAAATGATCCTCTCCTACATCGAGAGCCTCAAGGCGAATTTGGAGAGCTTCCCGCCTGAGATCGAGGGCGCAAGAGAGAATGCGAATGAAAAGCTGGGCGATGCCCGCAGTGCTTTCATCTCCAAGGAGAAGAAGAAAAACAGCTACATCGAAGCGAAGATCAACGAATACCAGCTCCTGGCTGATCAGGAAAAGCTGGAGCAAATGATCGAATTCTACGAAGAGCTGCACCGTTTATTGAATGCAGAGAACAACCGCATTTATAACGTATTTACTGAGATTTTGAACGCACTCAACCAAATTTTCGAGCAAAACGGCGACATCCTGATCAACGGAGGAGAAGAGAGCGACCGCACTGGCAACAAGACATACTACTGGAACATCGTCAGCGTGCCGGATATCTCCAAGGTAGTCAGCAACATCCTGGAGCAAAAAGAGGCGGATGACTTGATCCGCGATTTCACCAGCGAGCTGCTGCGACACTCCGATCAGTGGGTCAAAGAGCAGGAGCTGGATATCGTCAGCTCGATTTCCGAATTCCTCTCGGAGAAGTTCGGTGAGCTGATCACCAAGTCGATGGAAGAATTCCTCGTGATCAAATACGGTCAGGACGAGACACTCGATCGCATCGTAGAGCGCAAGATTGCGAGCAAGCTGGATGAAGAGGCGATTCCGGTCTTCCATCTGAGCAATAATCTCGGCAATATGCACTTCCCTTCCTGGGGCTTTGTATCCGTGCCCCTGAAGGCACCATCGATCTTGAAGGGGATTAAAAACTATCAAAATACAGCGATTAGCGGATCGCGCTTTACCGTCAAAGAAAGCGAAGTCAAAAACCGCATCTTCTGGCTGAATACGAAAAACGGTGTTCCACTGTTCGCTTACACACCGTTGAAGGTCTACGAGGAAAGCTACGAACGTACAATTCTGGACAGAGAGGGTATCGGACGCCACCTCGTTCAAACCGAAAAGAACAACTGGGCGTACCTCCCATCGCCTATTCCGGAAAAATCGTGGGGAGATACGTACCAAAACGGACGGATCAAAGCGTACAACGCCAAAGTACGCGAATTGTTTGACCGTGCGGTGCGCTACGGAGCCATCCGCGAAAAAGGCAGCGACAGCCAGACCAGCAACCGCTATGAATCCATCGTGACGAAGCCGTTCTCGCTGGCCACTTTCTTGGCTAAGCACCAAGCACAAGGAGACGCGACCAAGCTGAGTCCTGGAGAGATCAAGCGTGCATTGGTTGAGCTCAAAGGCTTCATGAAAGATGGTCTGGAGCAAGAATTTACGCGTGATGTGTTCGGCAGTATCAATGAAGAGATGGCAAAAGAAAACCTGATTCGCTATCCAGAGCAGATTCGCCTGATCGAACAAGAAGTACGCAAATACGAAGAAATCGAGGCCAAAATCCAGGAGCTGGAGCAGATTGTAGGTGCCATCAAGGACGAAGAAGAGCTGGTGACCCGATTCATCGAAGCCCTTTACACAGGGACGATTTGCAAGCGCGGTGCGCTCTACGTCTACGACAAGGATGAGGAAGAAGATGCGTGGGAGCCGTTCATCAACCTGATGAAAGTCAACAAGCATGTTGAATTTGCGATCTATGAAAAATACCGCGCATTGGATCACAAGAGCATGGCAACCATCCAGCGCAAAGCTGCAAAACGCAGTGACGCGATGACTTCAGCAGAGGATACGCAGCAGTTGCTGGCAAAACTCGAAGAAATCGCATCTGCTTTCCAAGAAACGAAAAATGATCTGGAATACGACCGCGACGAATACGTAAACGGTGAAGAGCTGTTCCAGTTCTACAAAAAGGTTTGGTCAAAAGTAAACGATATGCGCAAGACGCTGCAATAAACAATCACGATCGTTTGATAATCGAGGAGGACGCATGCGGGATTTGATAGGAGAGTTCGCGACCCAATACGTTACGGAATTGGAAAGACAACTGGATAGCGGAAACGGACAGCGAAGCATTCAAAACCCCGTGCTCTTCCTTTTTCTCGGGGATAAGAGCGTAGAGGCACTGCAAGCTGTTCGTGCCCACAACGAGCGCAATTGGCAAAATGGTCACGGTGTTCTTTATGTCCATGCGTACCAGGATAAAACGTGGGAGCATCCGCAAGTAATCGGCTGCCGCTTGCCGCAGGCAGATGCCGACAAGAAAAAAATGCGTACTTCGATTCACGAGCGTTTTTTACTTGATGAAGCTGTCACCATGGAATTGAACAAGGTGATGAAGCTGGCAAGCGTGCGGGTAGCGGAAATGGGCAAGTTGTTCACTGCTTTTCAGCAAGTCAATATTGCCGTCGTGGCAAGGGCGGATGACCCTGCCACGATCCTTTTGCCAGAGCTCACGTTGCTTCTCAAGAGCTACCTCAACGAGCTGTTTAAAAACGTATCAGTCGACCTGTACGTCCTGCTACAGGAAAAGAACAACGGAGAAGCATTCGGGTTCACGACAGCGCTCTCGGTCAGCTTTTTGGAAGAGGTCAATCGCTATCAGCGAAGCGACTACAGTTATCGAGCGAATCTGTTGGTAACGGAGGATCTCGTGAAACTGCCTGTGGAGCATGTGAACGCACCGTTATTTTCGCTGGCGTATCTATTGAGTGACAAGACAGAGCATGGCTTGTTTATCGAAGGCGACATGCAGGAAAATTACGAGCTGATCAGCAAGCTGGTGCTGTTGAACAACAAAAAGGTAGAGTCGGAGTTCCATGAAAGCAATGATGGCTATAACAAGCTGCAATTTATGCGCAGCATCACGGTCGATCACGGGCAGACCAAGTTTGCATCGGCAGGTCTATCCAAAGTAAAGCGACCGACTCATGCAATTGCGCTGACAGTGCTTTCTGCCGTATTTGACCGCTATTGGGAGCGACTCCAGGATGGCGAGGTGTTGCCGAAAACAAAAGCGAGAGAGAAGCTCGGATTGACTGCACATGATTTGCAGCGAAAATTGGCTGGCATTCTCCCTGAGGATCATATTCTGGAGGAAATGACGGGGCTTATGACCTCTGGCATGAGCTACAGCGAGCTTTGCAGTATGAATATGCGTGAAGCGGAGCTGGCTTTGTTTGACGGCAGCAGCCAAGCCTTTTTTGAGGCGAATGTCGTTTCCGGGGCGCGTAAACGTCTGGAGCACATGCTGTCTCAGGAGTCATTGGCTGATTTGATTCAGAAAGCAGTCATCGAGGATGAACGGCTTGGGCTGTATGCGGCTTACTATCTCACAGCCGAACACGCCAATGGAGCAAACCTGTTGGATGAGCTGCGCACAGGCATTCGCGAGACATCTCGACAGGTTGAACAGATAAAAGCCGAGCTGGTCGATCTCTACCAAGAGAGAGTGGATCGGCAGGACATTCGCGTAGGAGGGTTTTTCACACGGGATAAGGAGCGTGTGCGGACCTTCATTCGTCATTTGCTGGACGCTGTTTATGGTAAAAAGCTGGAGCTGCTGGATTGGGAGATGATGCTCTCGATCCTTGTGAGCTATGAGAAACAGGCAGAGCAGATTCATCGGCAGTTAGGTGAGCAAGTCGAGCAACTGGAAGCCTTGCATAAGCAACTGCGGGAAATCGCCAAGACGAGCGTTCGAGAAGCGACTGACTACTTGGGTAAAAACGTGGACGAATATTACGAATCGGTGGTCCATGAAACGATCCGGTCATTGGAAGCTTCGCGCGGCAGTGATTTTTACATGGAACAACGGTATATTGGCAGCGGCGCTCTGCTCAGCGGGAATCGACTCGCTGGACTCGTGGAGAGGCTGTGTCAATTTTGTCGGAACGAGATTCTCACCCGTGCGCCATTTGCTTTATCTTTTGAGGCGGAGCTGCTTGCGCGTGCCAACGTCGGGGCTGCTTATGATAACCGAACCGTGCTGACGAAGGAGGATTTGTTCCTCGATCTGGCATTGGTGCTGGAAGAGCGCGCAGCGGTTCACATCGAAGTGTTCCATTTCTTGCAAAAGCATCGCTATGAGGAGAAGTATTTGTTTGCCGATATTCACAACGACTTCGTCCAGTATGCGCTGCACAAGGATGAGAGCACACGAACCTACAAGCTGGGCTGCATCCACGAGGAACAAAAAAGCGGGATAGAAAAAATGAACCTGATGGGTGGATTCGGCATGGAAGAGCTGATGTTTTACCGCAATAACAAGAAATACCATGCTTCCTATGAGGACAGCGGGTTTGTCTTTCGCCGCGTGGGAGGAGATGAGTCATCATGAGTCAGAGAAGGGTAAGCTTACTCATGCTAGTTTGTAGTTTGGTAGGTGGCGTGATCGGATTTTTGGTCGGGGAAGTCATGCTCGGCAAGCTGTCCGGAGAAATACCGCAATGGTTGTTAATGGGACTTTATTTTGGTCAATATGCCTTTTTCGTAGGACTGATGTGCCTCATTGCGGAAATGATCTCGCCACGATTGAATGGAGACGGCTGGAAGCAACGCTATCTGGGGTTTTCCTGGAAAATGCTCGTGCCCAGCACGTTTTTGATGGTGGGCGTAGTGGCTCTCTTGCTTCAGTTGCTGTACGGGTCATCGTTTCAACAGGCCAGTGGGGCCAACAATATTGTCATGGTTCTGGATACGTCAGGCAGCATGCAGCAGTCTGACCCGGATAACCAATTGTTCAAAGCAGCAGCCGACATGGTGCAGCGCATGGACAGTGACATGAACATAGCGGTGGTTACGTTTCACGATCAAACAAATGTGCTGCAACCCCTCACCGATCTGAGTAGCCAGTCTGCGAAGGATGAGGTTGTGAAGAAGCTGCTCCAATATCCACGATCGGATGGAGGCACCCGGATCGACCTGGCACTGCAAGCGGGACTGGATCAGCTCCAGGCAAACCAAATGACAAACAGTACGGTCGTGCTGATGTCAGACGGCTATAGCGATCTGGATATCCCAGCCGCACTCGCGCCATACAAGCAAAACCAGGTGATTGTCCATACGGTAGGCATGAGCCAAATCGATGCAGATGGAACGGCGCTGCTGCAAAAGATCGCTGCTGAGACCGGCGGCAGCTATTTCAATGTTGAACACGCGGACCAAATGACAGGAATCTTTGGTCAGATTTACGATATGAGTCGAACAGACCGCAATATTGTTTCTGAGCGGACAGGAGCGACAGAAGAAAGCATGTTTTACGCTATTACCCGTGTGGTCAGTGTTCTGATCATTGGTGCTTTGCTCGGCTTGGCGCTGGGTCTGATTTTTGACAATCGTCATCTGGCCAAAAGCTTTACGATTGGCGGGGCGGTATCAGGACTGTTAGCCGGACTCATTTTGGAAATGGGTCTGTCGTCGATCGACTTGCTCGATATGGTGGTACGTTTGCTGGCGTGCTCCTTGCTCGCCGTCATCCTGACATTGTTCACTCTCTTTGTGCCAGCTTCCACGAGTGGCGGATCGTCTTTTGCGAAGCGCAGACTGAACACCAGACAAAGCCCCCGTGCCTTGGACGCCGGGAACCAGAGCAACAAGCGGTTTGATCTGTAAAGGGAGCATGATGAAATCATGATTAATCGGGAGGAAACAACAGAAACCTTCATCAAGGACGTCACCTGCCAGCATCAAGGGAGCGAATACGTACTCAATTGGCATTGGGCGCAGGATATTCCGTGTGTGTACGTGCACAAGTCGCAGTTTGGCGCCCCTTTTGACGTAAACGAGCTGGATGATCGTCAGTTCAAGCTGTATACCCGAGAGGAATACAAAGTCCACAAAGGCTTGCGGGAAAAAACAGACGGCATCGGCCGGTACACATACCGCATCTTTCCTTGCCGATTGGAAAATGGCAAGCCGATTCTGCTCCTGCCAGACGGGGATGCCCATGTCATCCACGTCAGCACAGGAAAGGCCAAAATCTACTATTCGTTCAAACGGGGTGGAAGCTGGTTTAGCAAGCATCAATCATTGCAGATACGCATTTTTTCAGAGATTCCGATCGCGCGGGACGTACTCTGCTACGTCAAAAAAGAAGGCTCTCCTCCCGCCCACAAGGATGATGGTACCCGATACAATTTCATTCGCGATCTCGAGCCCGGTGTCAATCTGATGCCGGAAATCGAGGTCAGGAAAAAAGACGTCGTCCGCCTGTTTTTTACGGACGGGAAAAAATACGGAGAAATGTACGAACTGATTCCTGAATAGGAGGGAAGAGCCATGCTGTCGTTTTTGAAAAACATGTTTGAAAAGAAGCCGCAGGTCAAGGAACGGCTTCCTTTTTACGATATTGTCTGCCCGTACTGCTTCGCCAAATACGGACCGGACCAAGTTGTCTTCCGTGCCACACATCATCGCCAGGATGACGAAGACTACGCGTTGCAGGAGGATGAGATTCTTAATGCATACCGGGATAAATTCGGATTGGATGCCATCGATGAGCTGGAAGCAGTGATCGATCCGGAATCCATCCCGTCGGAAAACCATTTGTACGTTGATAACGTTCTGGCAGGTGTGACCGACCGATATGGCATGGTTTCCAAGCGCAGACTGTGCCCGAAATGCCACAACGAGCTGCCGATTACGGCGGGTAAAGCGCCGAGCAACATTATTTCGATTGTCGGGGCGTCTCAAGTCGGAAAGTCCGTTTACATGACCTCATTGATCCATACCTTGCAGAACACGACAGCGAATCACTTCGATGCAGCGTGTATGCCGCTCAATGCGCAGATTAGCCGCAAGTTCCGGGAGAACTATGAGGCACCCCTGTTTGAACGCGGACAGTTGCTCGATTCCACGCAAAAAGAAAAGCGACAGGAGCCGTTTATCTTCCAGTTCATTTTCAAGGATAGCGACAAGGCGCCATTGATCCTGGTGTTTTTCGACGTAGCAGGCGAGGGAATGGTCGACCGCGAGTATTTGGAGCTGTATGCGGCGCATGTGAAAAACTCGTCTGGCATCCTGTTCCTGGTCGATCCGCTGCAAATCAAGACAATTCGCGATCGGGTCATGCTGCAAGCAGGGGATGAGCCAGGGGAATTCACTGCCAGGTACGACGAGCCGCGTGAGGTCGTCATTACACTGTTTGAGAACTTTATCGGCTACCAGGAGCAGAGCAAGACACATATTCCGACTGCTGTCGTGTTGACGAAGAGCGACATGCTTCATCTGATCAAGGAAGACGATGGCGAATATATCAAGTCCAACAGCAACGTTTTCCGTAATTTCGTCCATGAACAATATTTAAATACAACTGAATTCGAGAACATTGATGGGGAAATTCGCCGATTCATCGAAAAGGTGGATAGACCGTTTAAAGACGCGTTGGATGTTTACTTTACGAATACGGCCTATTTCGCTGTATCTGCGCTGGGTAGCAATCCCGTCAATCAAAGGGTGAGTGGTGTCGTGACGCCGATTCGCGTCGATGAACCGTTTATTTGGTTGATGCACCAGCTTGATTACATCGAGGGGAGGGAGCGGTAGTGAGCAACCGTCAGCCCATTTTGCAGCAGTACTACACCCGCGGGCGACAAGGGGTTTTCCGTTCGAACGAAGGATACGATACTGTCGCCAAAACGCCAGGGCTGGATAACCAATTCATCAAAAAGGCGCTCCATCCGTTTTGCGTGTACGACGCGCCGCGACAGCTTCAAGAACGGGCGGAAAGCAACCTCGCGCTCTTTCCAGAGGCGCTCGTCAGCTTCCAGGCCGAATCAGGAGAGTTGGTTCTCGGCAGAAGCGTATTTGTCGGAGCGGACTTTACTGGGCAGCGCAATACGTTTTTCAGCCACAACTATGTCATTCCGGTAGAGCGTCGGGATGAGTTTATCAAGAACCCGGGCAAAATCTTCGGAGTGCGCACTTTTGCAGATCGCCACGACGATGCAGCGGGCAAAGAGCTTCCTGCCGTCGATGACATCCCTTCTGAAAAAGGCTTGTCGCAAGACCGAAAACAGTTGCTTGGGCAATTGGGCGTCGATGAGCGTTTATTCAAACAGCTTCTCTTTGCGGTGATGTCCTCGCTCGCAGCGAAAAAGAAGGTGTTCATCAGCCTGGATGTGGATATTAGTGCTTCATCCAAGAGTGCTGCTCAATTATTGGAGATTTTGTACAGTTGTCTGCCTTATGAGATGCGCAGACATTTTGGTTTTCTCACTTTTAGCAACGAGCCGCAGAGCAAGAAGCATATCCACGTCACGTTCGTGGAAAAAGGAAGCATACGCCCAGGCGGGGGGCACAGCGACAAAGACTTTTTGTTCGACTTCTCCCTTGGTCGCGTTCAGAACGTCGATTTGCAGGACGGAGGACACGAATACCTCGACTTTGCCTGGGAGTATGTGAATGAGCCACGGATTCTGGATGCGTTTCACGAGTTTTGTGAGGAAGTGCTGGCTGGAGCAGATCATGCACTGGCCTTGAACCTTCGCACGTACTACGAGCTGTGCGCGCTGTATTTGATTGAAAAGGGACGAACGTCCGTGTATGAGAGCAAACGGGCGGGCGTTTGGCAGGCGTTGAACAGCTATCTGGGGCACAGCAGCTTGACCCGCAAGAAACGGCTGATCGAGCTCCAGGAAATGCTGATGCGGATCGAAGTAGAGGCGCTTTCGTCCAAACAGTTGCCTGACGGCGAGACGATCAAGCAAATGATTGAATCCTACCGTGTCACCAGGCAGGAACGCCTGCAAATGGATTTGATCCGCTTCTTGATGGACGTGTTGATGAAAGCCAAGACCGCAAGACAGAGCAGCTATGTGGCAGAGGTGTACAAGCATTTGTCCAGCAACCGGGAGCTGTTTGGCTTCATGATGCGGACGATTTTCGGCTATCCGCAGTTGGTGAAGCCGCTCTTTGAGGATTATATGACCGAGCGGGTAGCCGCCGTGACCAGTTTGGACCAGATGCTGAAGGAAATCCGGTTTTGGACGGAAACAGAACCACAAGCTATGCGCAATGCTGTTTTTGTTTCTACCACGACAGAGAAAGTTCTGCGTCTATTTACGCGTGAACGTAAAAAGCTCGCTGCCGCCATTACCATCCACCAGTTCTTTGAAAACATCGATGGGGCACGCAGCTATGCCGATGAGCTGTTGGACGAGCTGGACAAGTCCTTGATGAAGCTCGTTGCGCTGGACACGCTATCCAAGGATGATTTCCAAGTTCTCATCGCTCTCTTGGAGGAGAAGCCACAGAGCTTTTTCGGAACGCTGGATATGGAGAGTCGCCACAAGCAAGAAATGCTCATGAATCTGGCGAAGCTGCACGAAGAGAGAAGCACGCCACACCCGGCAGAGTTTTTCCGAAAATGGGATCGGGAAGCGATTTCCGTGCAGCAAAGAATGATCCAGAATATGTTGAGCAAACCGCTCCATGCTGACGAGTTCCCACAGGTGCCGCTGGTCTTTTGCCGGGAAGATCATTTTGGTCAGGAAGGCTTTCAGTTTGCAGAATTGCTGGAGTATGTTCAGCAAAATGGTGGGGAAGCCGTTACACTGTCCTTTATCCAATGGACGATGAGTCAGCGGATGTTTTTCGAAGGAAAGTATTTGCTGCCTGCATACAGACAAGCGTTAAAGGCCTTCTTCCTTGAGGAGAAAGGCAAGAGATTGCGAGATAAAGAATGGCGAAAACGGTGGTATACGATCCGAAATGCAGATTTCCGCAAGCTTTTGGACGAGGTACGTAGCGAGACGGCCAATCCGCTCGTGAAGCTGTTTCGGCACAAAGCTACGGTGATATCCAGCGCAGTTGTCTTGCTAGGTGCCGGAGCATGGGGAGGCTATATGGTTTGGGAAGGTACGAGTACGCACGTGCAGCCACCTGAAGCGCAGCCTGAGCCGATCCGCCCACCGGCTGTGTTCGTACCGGTTTATCGGTTGATGGTGGACGAGCCTGACATCCAACCTGTCCGTGGTGTTCTTGGGGAGCAAAGCCAAGATGCACCAACGGGTGGGCAGCCTGTTCAGACAACGACACCCTAAGATAATAGAATGCCAACGCGGTCTGCTCGGGAAGGAGCGACCGCGTATTTCGGGGGTCCTTTTTGTACAAGAAGATGCCTCGAAAACATGTTGACAAATATTTTTATTTGTGTTATAATTAAATATTTTTATGTTGAAAAAACTCCTCGCTCCGTGATAAAAAGTAGTTGTGCGATGAAATGGTGTGAGGAGGAATAGCGTATGAAAGCAAACACAGGTGTGAAAATGATTCCGTTGCAAGGAGAGGCATTTGGCAAGCCGATGGTGATCAATCCCACCTTGCTTTGGGATGATAATCGAGCGGTATTAGTAGATACAGGAATGCCTGGTTCCTGGGAGACCATTCGTCAGGAGATGAGCCGTGCTGGCATCCCCCCTGAGCGTTTGCAGGCTATCATTTTGACGCATCAAGACCTTGATCATATCGGCGGTCTTCCAGAAATCGTTCGTGAGCTTGGCGGACAGGTTGAAATATACGCGCATGAGCTAGATCAGCCGTACATTGAAGGCACACGCCCTCTCCTCAAAGCAAACCCCCAAAGCATGGCCCCTTTACTTGCGATGTTGCCTGAAAAGGAACGCGAGTACTTGCAACGGCTTTGCGAAAATCCGCCAAAGGCAATGGTGCACAAGACACTGGCAGATGCAGAAATTCTACCGTATTGTGGGGGAATTCGCATTATTCATACTCCCGGACATACGCCGGGGCATATCAGCCTTTATGTACAGGATAGCAAGACCTTGATAGCAGGCGATGCTATGGTGTACATGAACGAAGCACTACGAGGACCGATTCCGCAAAACACTCTCGATATGGAAATAGCAGTAAACTCATTAAAAAAATTCGAGAACTTGGAAATTAATAGTATCATTTGTTATCATGGAGGCATGTGCCAAAACAACGTGCAAGAGCAGCTTGATGCTCTGATACGGTGAAGTAGTTACCTGAGCTTACACGTTAAAACAACGAATCCAGGTTGGAATATATGGATATAAGAAGCGTGGAGGACACCAAGCTGGAGTAATCCCAATGGTGTCTTTCCCATTTTATCCTTGCAACGTCTTTTGCGCTGTTTGCTCGATTTCGGAATGAGAGACTGGTGCAGTGGGAGTGGCTTTGTAGTATTTTTCCAGCGATTTATCTGAGCCTGTCCAACGAGCCAGTGCAGCGAACACAGCGAACATGCCTTTTTGCAGGAAGCGCGGAATGATTGGGAGATAAAACTGCCCCATCTGAAAGATCGTTCCCAAGAGGAGAATATTTTTCGGGATATTTTGCTTGATAATCGGCAAATAAAAGCTGCGCCCGTCTGTATCGAGCCCGTATCCACAGCGGACAAACGCTTCAAAAGTACCTGCCGGTCGGATTTCGACATCGAAGCTCACGAATTCGTTAGAGGGGTTGTGAAACCCATGAACCTTGTCTGTCGGAATGGTTAGCTTCTCTCCCGGCTTCAGGATTACTTTTTTTCCATCAATAGTTACCTCTAAATTTCCAATTACACCTTCAAAGGTTTCGACAAGTTTTGTATGATAGTGTAGAAAAATCCCGTTATCCGGTGGAAGATCGGTACGGAATAACAAATATTCGCCATTCGTTTCTTCCGTTGTCTTTAAAAAGGTGACCACTTCATTATTGTGCGGGTTACTTACACTGCGACTTAGATTTGACAAAACTATACCTCCCTGAAAAATAGTAAAAAGAGATTATATTAAGACAGAATATAGATTAAATATAGATTATTTGTTCCGGGGCAACAATTAAAAAGATAGGATGTTCTACCTAAAGATGGAGTGGATAGTATGAGCGGCATGATCGTGGTTCCAGGGTATAGGGTGGCAGAGTTGATTTCCACTCATTCAAAATTGGGAATTTATCGGGGTTACAGAAATAACGACAATCTCCCTGTCTTATTCAAAGTACCAATGGAAGGACCTTCCCATAAGGAATCTCTGTGGAAACTGAAGCATGAATATCGCATTCTTCAATCACTGGAATCCAATGCAGTGGAAACGATCATCGAACTCGTTAATCACAACCGTGAGACCGTAATGATCACGGAAGATTTCGGGGGAGTGCCGCTCTCCTTGCTTATGAAAATGAAAGGACTGTCACTGAAGGAGATGCTCTTCATTGCAGTCCGCATGGCTTCCTGCTTGAAGGAAATCCATCAGCACGGAATCATTCATAAGGATGTAAATCCCGATCATATCCTGGTCCATCCTGAAACCTATGAGGTAAAGCTTGTTAGCTTTGGGTTGGCGACGAAATGCCACCAAGAATACCAAAGTGTGATGAATCCAAAAGAATGGAAGGGGAATCTTCGCTACGTCTCGCCGGAGCAGACGGGGAGGATGAATCGCACCGTCGATTACCGCTCCGATATTTATTCTTTTGGTGTCACGCTCTACGAGTTATTGACTGGAAAGCTGCCCTTTTTAACTTCGGACATGCTTGAACTCATACATGCTCATATGGCGAGAAAGCCGCTCGCTCCCTCCAGTGTAAAACCATCCGTTCCAGAGATTCTATCGGACATTGTGATGAAGTGTCTGTCAAAAAATACAGAGGATCGCTACTTTAGCATGTCTGGCTTGCTGGCAGACCTACAGCGCTGCTTTGATCAGCTTGAACAAAACGGTTTGATTACGCCTTTTCCGCTTGCTTTAGAAGACCGTGCCGATCACTTGCGGATTCCAGAGAGGCTGTATGGACGTGAGCAGGAAATCCAAATGCTCATCGATGCATTTGAGCAAGTCACGAACGGCGCTACGAGGATAGTTCTCCTCAGTGGCTCTGCGGGCGTGGGTAAATCTGCACTCGTGCTGGAAGCGCAAAAAGCGTTTTTGAGGGGCCGGGGACGTTTTGTTTCAGGAAAGTTTGACCATTATAATCAGGCCGTTCCGTATTCGGCCATCATTCAAATCTTTCAGGATTTGATCAAGCAGCTCTTGGCAGGTCATGAACGCGAGCTGCTCGCTTGGCGAGAGATGATACTCGACGCCATGCAAGGACTTGGTCAAGTGATCGTGGATGTCATTCCACAGCTTGAGACAGTGATCGGCAAACAGCCTGCCGTACCTGAGCTGCCGGCAGCAGAAGCAAAAAATCGCTTTCAATGGGTGATGCAACGCTTTATTCGGATTTGGGCGCGACCAGACCATCCACTCGTCTTGTTCCTGGATGATTTGCAGTGGGCGGATTCTTCTTCGCTTTTCCTGATCCGAGAGTTGGTTGCGGATATGCAGATTAGTCATTTTCTGTTGATTTGCGCTTATCGTGAGCATGATGGCGGTACGATGAATCCGTTGATTGCCATTTTGACAGAGACAGGCATCAAGAGCCGCATCTTGCGCCAATTTACGTTACTGCCGCTTCGAGATCCCGAATTCAATGCGATGCTGGCGGATGCGTTGCATAGTGATCCGGAGATGACGAAGCCACTGGTTACGATTATCATGCAGAAAACAGCCGGGAATCCGTTTTATGTAAGAGAATTCATTAAAACGCTGTATGATCGGAACTTGCTGTGGTATGAGAGAGAAGAACAGAACTGGCAATGGGATTTGGCCGAAATCGAGAAGCTGGGTACTACGGAAAATGTGGCCGATTTTCTCGTAGAAAAAATGAGAAGACTGCCTGATTCCACTCAGAAGCAGCTCGGTTATGCGGCTTGTCTGGGTAACTCGTTTTTGCTTCATTTGATAGCCAAGTCACGAAATCAAACGGAGTCAGAAGCCATCCAGCATATACGGCCTGCGATTGAGGAAGGTCTCATCTATCCGATTGAAGGAGCGGAATATCTGACTTACGTTGCTCTCGTGGAAGAAGAAGTGGCGTCTCAGATGCGGATTCGTTTCCGTTTTGTGCATGATCGCATTCAACAGGCCGCCTATTTGTTGTTAGCAGAGGAAGAACGAGGACAGATTCACGTCAAGCTGGGCAGGATGATGTGGGAAATGTCCCAAGGGAGCGAATCTGGCTTCTTGTTCGAAATTTGCGATCATATGTATCGGGGCAAAGAGATACTGGAGGATCAGGCGGAGCGCATTCATGTAGCGCATTGTCATTTGCTCGCGGGTCAAAAAGCGAAATCCTCTGCGGCATTTGAATCCGCCTTGCAGTACTTCCAACGTGGTCTCGAGCTGGTCGGGGAAGAGGGCTGGCAGCACAATCACGATCTGACCATGGAGCTGTGTGCGTTGTCTGCGGAGACGACGTACCTCTGTAACCAATTAGATGAGGCAAAACAATTGTTTGAACGCGGGATGCAGCATGCCAAAACAGACAGAGAACGCGTTCGCATTTTGGAAATGGAAATTCGCATGTATACACGACTGGCTGAATTTCCGCGTGTCATGGAGATCGCAAGCGAAGCCTTGGGGTTATTGGGCGTACCGATTCCCAAAAAGCCTGGCAAGCTCGATATCATTAAGGAAATGTTTCACATCAAACGCCGCCTCAAAGGTCGGAAAATAGATGAGCTGCTGTATTTGCCGGATGTTCCGGATGAAAATTATCAGATGGCGATGAGCATCATCAGCTACGCCGGGCCATCTGCTTACTATGTTAATCTCAATTGGTTTGCTTTAACGATATTGCGTGCCCTTCATCTGTCGCTCGTGCACGGAAACGCGGTCGCCTCGGCAAACGGTTATACCGGTTACGGGATCGTACAAGCTGCTCAATTTGGAAATTATCGAGAGGCTTACGAATTTGGGCAATTGGCTTGCCGTGTAGCAGACAGCTTCGCCGATCCGATCGCCATGACGAAGGCGTATGGCGCGTTTGCCCTACTGATCAATCACTGGTGCGAGCATGCACGAACGAATATCCCTCTCCTGAAAAAAGCGATTCAGCTCGGCTTGGACGGTGGCGGCAATATTTATGCTGCTTACAATGCCCATGGGCTTTTGGAAGCCATGCTCTACTGCGGTGTGCCAGTGGAAGAATTGGAGCAGCAAATCGAGGAATACAGCGATATGATTCAACAAATCAAGGTCGTTGATCACGATGATCGGCTTCTGTTATTGCGCCAGGCGCTGCATACCTTTACACGGTGGTCCGACGATGAACGAACGGCGTTTTGCCATGATGGTTTTGACGAAACGACATATGTAAGCCACCTGAAAAAAGAAGGAAACAGCTACAAGCGGTACATGTACCACTACTATAAATCGATGGTTCATCTCATGTACGGGAACCACCTGGAGGCTGCCGAGCTGCTGGCTGAAGCGGAGCAATGGATGGATTCAGTCAGTGGACAAGTTCTTGTCAGCCAACAAGTATTTATGCAAACACTGGCATTAACAGGGCTCTATGAGAACGCCAGCCGACAGGAAAAATCGAAGTATGGGAAAAAAATCAAAGCAAATATCAAGAAGATGAAGACGTGGGCAAACGAATGCCCGGAAAATTTTCAGCACAAGTGGTTGCTGATGTATGCTGAGTGGCTGCGTGTCACTGAGAACAAACAAGAAGCAGGTCCTTATTATGAACAGGCGGTTCAACTCGCCAAAAAGGATGTTTTCTTGCAAAACGAGGCTATGGCAAATGAATTGGCTGCCCAGCATTACTTGGCACTCGGACTCGAAACGATTGCGAAGGTATACATGACAGAGGCGCACGAGGTTTACATGCTTTGGGGAGCGGTCGCCAAGGCACGAGAGATTGGGGAACGGTACCCTTATCTTTTGCAACGGGTAAGAAGCATGGGGGCTTCCGCCGAGATTGCCACGACTGACCAGACAGCAGACCTTGTCGATTTAATGAGTGTCATCAAGGCGTCGCAAACGATTGCCAGCGAGCTCCGCCTGGAAATGCTGTTGGCGACGATGCTACGCACGGTGATGAGCAATGCAGGTGCGGAGAAAGGAATCCTCCTGCTGAAAAAAGATGGTGACTGGCTCATCGAAGCGGCAGGCTCTGTCGATTTGGACGTGGAGATCATGCAGTCTGTCCCGTATGAGCATAGCGGGATGCTCTCTGTCGCCGTCGTGAATTACACCATTCGCACAGAAGAGATGCTGGTACTCCACAATGCTTCGGTTGAAGGTGTCTTTTTCCGCGATACGTACATCGCGAAGCACAAGCCGAAATCGATTCTATGCTCCCCGCTATGGCAGCAAGGCAAAATGATCGGTGTCATATATTTGGAGAACAACGAGACGACACATGTGTTCAACGAAAAACGCTCAGAGCCGCTCAGACTGATTTTCTCGCAAATTGCGATCTTTATTGAAAATGCGAGACTGTATCATCAATTGGAGCAATGGAATCAATCCTTGGAAAAGATTGTGACAGAGCGTACCAATGAGATTCAGGCACTTTTACAGGCGAATAAAAATCTGTTAAACAATGCGGGACAAGGCTTCCTTTCTTTTTCCAAAAACCTGCTGGTCCATTCCGAATACAGTCGGGAATGTCTACGGATTTTTGGCAGAGAACTGGCTGGGGTATCGGTCGCAGAGCTGTTGTATCCAGATCGCCCTGAGGACCGCGTGTTTATTGAATCTCTTTTGGAAAAGTACTTTGAAGCAAAAGACCAAGGGCAAAAAGAGCTGTATCTCAGTCTGTTTCCTACAGAAATCCAGATCAATCAAATGCCGTTGAAGCTGGCGTGTAAGCCGATTTATGAAGATCGGCGAGATTCGCCAGAGGGCTTGATGCTGATTCTGACTGATATGAGTGAGCAGCGGGCGCTCAAATCAAAGATGGAGCGAGAATGGCAAAGGTTGAATATGGTCGTAACGGTAGCGATTAGTCTCCCGCTCTTCCAAAAGGTACTGCGGGCTTTTGACGCTTTCTTTGAGGATGGGTGGAAGCGGGTCCTGAAAGAAGAGATGGCGGATTCCGAGAAACTATTCAAATTGGTCGCTCAGATTCATCAGTTTAAAGGTGACTTCAGTCAATTACACTTGATTCATACACCGCAAAAGCTGCATGATCTGGAGTCGTGGTTGATTCAATGGGCAAAGTGCGAAGTACACCTGTCCGCCGAGGATGTGCGCGCCCAGCAGTCATTTGCAGAGGTTCAAGCTGCGATGCAACAAGATTTGTCGATCATGCAGCACAAGCTCGGGGTCGGGTTCCTCGATCATAACGAGCATGTGTACACCATTGCAAAAGAGCGGTGGGAAAGCTTCGAGCATGAGATCACCAGTCTGATACAGGGGGAAGCTCAGCAGGAGCTGCTCCAACGTATTCGCAAGCTCCGCTATCGTCCGATGAAGGACATGTTGTCCCGGTATGAAGACTATGTAAGTGAGCTCGCCATCCGTCTGAATAAGACGATCGATCCGGTCGAGTGGGATGCTGAAGAAGTACTGGTTGATCCGGAGCGATTCGAGAATTTTGCGCGGAGCCTGGTTCACGTATTCAACAATGCGATCGATCATGGAATGGAAGAAGAGCAAGAACGATTGGCATGCGGAAAAGAACGCAGCGGCAAGATTCAATGCCGCCTTTGGCAAGAGGATACTTCCCTGTGCGTCACGATTCGTGATGATGGGCGGGGCGGAGATATGGAAAAGCTAAAGTTGGCATTGGCGGAGCATGTCACGGTACAAGAAAACGCAAGTCTCGTATCGGGCAGAGGAATTGGCCTGTCCATTGTCAAACAAGAGGTTGAACAGTTGGGCGGCACCCTTCAGGTCCATACCGAAGAAGGAGAGGGCACCTGCTTTACCTTCCGAATTCCGTTGGAAGACATTCGCTAGACCCATAGAAAAAACTGAGGCGACAGTGCCTCAGTTTTTTGTTTGATCGACTAAAGAGAATTCGTAATGGAAGCCAAAAGTCGTTCTTCATCGATCGGTTTTAGAATGTAATGGCGCGCTCCAGCGTTGATTGCTTCAAAAACGAGCGGCTTTAATCCGTTGGTGCTGACCATAATGATGTTGGCGTCGGGGAAGGTGCCGATGATTTTTTTGACGGTATCTATGCCATTCATGCCAGGCATATTGATATCCATCGTCACCACGTCGGGGAGGTGGGCCGCATACTTTTGATAGGCGTCCAATCCATTCGTTGCTTCTGCAATGACTTGATGGCCCGCCCGTTCCAAAATGATTTTCATGTAATCTCGTACAACAAGGGAGTCATCTGCTATCAGTATACGAGCCATAAAACCTCCTGTTTCGAAACGGTTCGTTATTCTTAGTAAGTAGTCTACTTTTACCATAACACTGATAGGAAAAATGTCGCAATCATTTGATCATAAAAAGTACAGTCGAACATACGGAAAAACAAACGAATGCCAGCTCGTAATTGAGTGATATAGGGAGGCTAGCTTACTCACCAATCTCACCAATCACCAAGAAAAAGTCTTTCCTGGAGGGCATCACGGTGAATAGCAGCGATTCGGCCTCGTCCTAACTGAAGCCATCCGGCTTTCTCAAACTCCTTGAGTGACCGACTGATTACTTCTCTGGCCGTGCCGAGTTCAACGGCAATCGCTTCATGGGTGATGGTTAGGTGATTGCGAGAATCTGTAGTACGTCGGAGCAATAATTCGGCGATGCGCGCGTTGATCGGTTTAAACGCGATATCCTCGACTAGAGATGTGACGGAGACCATTCGGTTGATCATGTTCCGGTAAATAAACTGACGCAAGTCCTTATAGCGATCCATCCAATCTTTGAAGACATCTACAGGCAAAAGCAGCAGCTCGGTTTCCTCTTCTAGCTGTGCGGACGCTTCATAGCCCGTCTCACCTAAAATACTTGCCATCATGAGGACGCAGACTCCCCCGCGTTGTACCCGATATAGCGTAACCTCACGTCCAGATTCGCTGATGATATAGATGCGGACCTTGCCTGACAATACAAAGGCGGCGTGGGCAAACAGATGTCCCTGCTGCATCGTAAGCTGGGGAGAAAAGCGTTCCACTGTTATGTCAGGATGGCGCCATGCGGCTTCTGGAACAAGGGAAAAGCACGGAAAAGCATCCGTCACAAATTGGATTCGATTCAAGTCCATTGTTTTACCCTCCGAGGCAACTCAATTGGGGAAATATTCTTACTTGTAGTGTAGGGAAAAGAAGCGATCTCTACAATGGAATATCCGTCTACAGACTGACGAGAGAACAACCCTGTAGCCTGATTTCTCTTCTACGCTGTTTTGCTACGATACATATAGAACTTATTTTGTAAAAATAACCAGTATCGAGGGGAACCAGATGAAACAAATGAAACAGTGGATAGGAGTAGGTTTAATCGCTGTAGGAATCAGCTTGGCCGGATGCACGATCAGCGATAACGTGATTAAGATCGAAGAAGAAAAGAGACAGCTTGAATTACCTGCGGAGTCCATCGAGGCGTTGAATATTGCAACCGATTCAGGCGATTTGATCGTCAAAGGTGATGAAAAAGCAACCGCGATTCATGTAGAGGCTGATATCAAAACGAAAAATGTCAAACCCGAAGAAATCATCATTACACTTGAGAAGGATGGAAATACGGCAACTCTAAGATCTGAAGTGAACACAGATATCGGTTTAAATTATGTGGATATGACGCTAACGGTAATCGTTCCTGCCCAGATGCCGATAGCCCTTACCGATGGATCAGGGGATATTGACATGACCAATCTAACGGGAAAGCTCACGATTGAGGATGATTCCGGTGATATTCAATTAACGAATACAAACGGAGAGGTAGAGATTCGTGATCAGTCCGGAGACATCAAGATCAAGGACGCGTCGGCCCTCAAACTGATCGAAGACGATTCAGGTGATATCGTCATGGAAAATACGGGTGGAAACGTAGCGATTCACGATCAATCAGGTGATATGTATATCAGGAAGCATAAGGGTGATATTACGATATCGGACCAAAGCGGCAATATTGTCATTGATACAGTCGAAGGAAATGTGCTGATTGAGAATGACGGGAGCGGAGATCGATTCGTTCAAAACGTAACAGGCTCGTACACATCCAAATAATCAGGACCGTCAGGGTTTTTACCCTGGCGGTTTTCTTGTTCTTGTCGGTATTTTGACAGGTTGAGGAAAAAATTAGCCGACTAATGAAAAAAAGCTTTCCCTTCCGATAAAGAAGTGCTAATATAACAAAGGTAGTTCTAATTGAGAATGAATCTCTTTATTAATGATCATGAGAATTATTCTCTCTCGTAAATACTCGAGTCAATATGGAACATTACTCCATGAAAACGTAAGAAGAGTAGGGACGCGATGAAAAAGAGATATTTGGTTGTAGCACTTATTTTGCTATCGTTCGTTTCACTTTTTATTGGTGTGATAAATATATCTCCAAGGGACCTGTTCAATCTCACGGATGACAAGGTACAAGTCATGTTGATCAGCCGGATTCCGCGACTCATCAGTATTATTATCGCGGGGATGAGCATGAGTATCGTTGGCCTGATCATGCAGCAGTTGACGCGGAACAAGTTCGTTTCGCCAACGACAGCGGGGACAGAGGATTCCGTTCGATTCGGAATTTTGATTTCCCTTTTGGTATTCGTCGATGCTGGTCCTTGGGTCAAGCTGCTCGTCGCTTTTGCTTTCGCCTTGCTTGGAACATTTATCTTTATGAAGATTCTCGACAAAATCAAGTTCAAGGACTCCATTTTCATTCCGCTAGTGGGCTTGATGTTTGGAAATATCGTCGGTTCGATCACGACGTTTTTCGCTTATAAGCACGACCTGATGCAAAATATGTCTGCCTGGCTGCATGGAGATTTCTCCACGATTATGAAAGGCAACTACGAGCTGTTGTACATAAGCATTCCGCTGGTGATTATCGCCTACTTGTATGCGAACAAGTTCACGATTGCAGGAATGGGTGAAGAGTTCGCCATTAACCTCGGGCTGAACTACAAGCAGGTCGTCAATATCGGCCTGATCATCGTCGCGAGTGTTACTTCCGTTGTTATTCTCACGGTAGGGGCGATCCCGTTTTTGGGACTGATCATTCCCAATCTGGTTACGTTGTACCTGGGGGATAACCTGAAGAAAAGCTTGGGTCATACCGCTTTGCTTGGTGCGGTTTTTGTACTCGCTTGTGATATCCTGGGACGCCTTATCATCTATCCGTACGAGATTTCTATCGGCTTGATGGTTGGGGTCATAGGCAGCGCGATCTTCGTGTACTTACTCATGAGAAGAAAGGCATATGAACAATGAAAGCTAAGATAGGTGCCCTGTCGATTGTGGCCATTGCTTTAATAGCCATATTCATGACGATTAACGCCGGCGGCAACTGGGACTATATCCTTCCTCGGCGGGCGAAGGAAATTCTCGCCATTATTTTAACCGGATGCATCATCGCCTTTTCCACGATGGTTTTCCAGACAATTACGAACAACCGAATCTTGACGCCTAGCATCATCGGACTCGATTCGCTCTATATGTTCATCCAGACGTTTGTGATCTTTGTTTTTGGTTCCACACACTTCACCTTGATGAACAACAATGTTAACTTTCTTATCTCGACGGGAATCATGGTGCTCTTTGCGGGCTTACTCTACAAATTTTTGTTTAGACGAGAAGGGCAAAACATTTACTTCCTGTTATTAATCGGATTGATTCTGGGGACGTTGTTCAGCAGCTTGTCCACGTTTATGCAGGTGTTAATCGATCCGAACGAGTTTTTGATTGTACAAGACAAGATGTTCGCCAGCTTTAATAATGTAAAAACGGATTTGTTGATTACAAGCTATGTGTTGGTCATCGTGATTGCGATTTACTTCTGGCGTTACATCAAGTATCTGGATGTATTATCGCTCGGGCGGGATCAGGCGATCAATCTGGGGATTCCCTATGATTTTGTCATCAAGCGATTCCTCATCGTGATTGCGATTCTTGTCTCCATTGCGACAGCTTTGGTCGGACCGATTACCTTCCTCGGACTGTTGGTTGCGAATCTCGCCCATCAGTTTATGAAAACCTATCAGCATAAATATTTGCTGGCAGGCTCGGCATTAATCAGTGTGATTGCTCTAGTTGGCGGTTTGTTGATTGTGAAGCACGTATTCACGTTTTCTACAACACTCAGTGTCATTGTCAACTTTATTGGTGGGGTTTACTTCATCTATCTTCTGTTAAAGGAGAATAAAGCGTGATAGAAGTCCGGAATGTCTCAAAACAGTATGGTAGCAAATATGTCGTGGAAGACGTCTCTGTGAAAATTGCCAAGGGAAAAATCACGTCCTTTATCGGACCCAATGGGGCCGGAAAGAGCACCCTGCTGTCCATGATTAGTCGTCTTTTGAAAAAGGACCAAGGTGAGGTTTACATCGAGGGTCAGGAGATTGGCCAGGTAAAGAGCAGTGAGCTGGCCAAGAAAATATCGATTCTCAAGCAATCAAACCACATTACGGTGCGGTTGACGATTCGCGAGCTGGTCAGCTTTGGTCGCTTCCCGTATTCACAGGGGAATTTGACAAAAGAGGATTGGAAGCATGTGGATGATGCCATCCGTTATTTGGAACTTACGGACATTCAGCACAAGTATCTCGACCAGTTGAGTGGTGGTCAACGCCAGCGTGCGTACATCGCTATGGTCGTCGCTCAAAATACAGACTACGTCCTTCTGGATGAGCCGCTTAACAATTTGGATATGAAGCATTCCGTTCAGATTATGAAGGTACTGCGACGACTGGTAGACGAAATGGGTAAAACGGTTGTCATCGTTATTCATGACATCAACTTTGCCTCTGTCTATTCGGACTATATTGTCGCTCTCAAGGACGGCAAGGTCGTAAAAGAAGGGACCACAGACGAGATCATTACGCGACCTACGCTAAAAGATGTCTATGACATGGATATCCAGATTGAAGACATTGACGAGAACAAAATATGCGTCTATTTCGCGTAAGAACCATCTTCCTATCGTTAAAATTTTGATGGCCTGCAAGGGGGTTTCATCAGCAAGCTATCAATAATTTTATATACTTTTAAATTCTATATAGAGGTGAGAGAAGTGAACAAAAAACTACTCATGCTGTTTATGGCAGTACTGATGGCTGTATTCACAGCTGCATGCGGCTCCAATAATGCTGCACCTTCAACTCCAGCGACAGATGCGACAAAAGCACCTGAAGCTGCACAAACATCCGAAGAAATTACAATCAAGCATAAATTGGGTGAAGCAAAACTGAAAAAGAATCCAAAAACCGTTGTTTCTTTTGACTACGGTGTCCTGGATTCCTTGGATAAATTGGGTATCGAAGTAGCAGGTGTTGCTCAGTCTTCCAACATTCCTCCGTACCTGGAAAAGTTCAAAGATGCAAAGTACACAAACGTTGGTGGTTTGAAAGAACCAGACTTTGAGAAAATCAACGCAATGAAGCCAGATGTGATCTTCATCTCCGGTCGTCAACAGCCTGCATATGAAGAGCTGAACAAAATCGCTCCAACCATCTTCATGGGTGTAGACAACGAGAATTACATGGAATCCTTCAAAGAGAACATGAAAACATTGGGTACCATCTTCGGGAAAGAAGCACAAGTAGACGAAGAGCTGGCAAAAATTGATGCGTCTATCAAGCAAGTGAATGAAAAAGCAACAGCTAGCGGTAAAAATGCATTGATCGTATTGGTGAACGAAGGTAAGCTGAGCGCGTATGGTCCTGGATCTCGTTTTGGCATTATTCACAAGGAGTTGGGTATCACTCCTGTAGATAAAGACATTAAAGTCGAAGGACATGGTCAAAGCGTATCCTCCGAATACATCGTTGAAAAAGATCCGGACTACCTGTTTGTTGTAGACCGCGGTGTTGTGAACAAGAACCAAGACGCTTCTGCTTCTGCAAAACAAACGATCGAAAACGACCTGATCAAAAACACCAAAGCATTTAAAAATGGCAACATCATTTATCTCGATGCGAACTACTGGTATCTCTCCGGTGGTGGATTGGTTTCCACTGGCAGCATGGCAGATGAAGTTCTGAAAGAAGTTAAGTGGTAAGAGGCTAGAAAAAGAAGTGGCGACAGCCGAGGGGATTAAGATATCCCTGGGCTGTCGCCTTTTCATTTTTTAGAACGTACTGATTTACACCCGGGGCTCCCGTTTTGCAAACTCCTGTAACATCCCTCTTATTTGTTCTACCAATAAAGCGGGTGCTTTCTTTGGTGAACCAGAGTCGAACGGTGGCTGGGGATCGTATTCCAAAATCAACTGAACTCCTTTACTCATATCTTCTCCCAATTCCCATGCAACTAATTGGAGGGCCATGTCGATACCAGAGGAAACACCGGCCGCTGTAACGATTTTGCCCTGACGAACGACTCTTTCCTCTGTTGGAGTGGTTCCGAGAGATTGGAGCAGCTCGAAGGACCCCCAATGAGTGGTGGCTACGGCACCATGTAACAAGCCTGCGGCACTCAAGATCAGAGAGCCATTGCAAACAGACGTAGTCCATTTCGTTGTTTCATGTATTTCGCGAATCCACTGTAGAGTTTCTTCGTCATTCATAGGGGTTTTATAATTGGGCGGACTGCAACCGGGAACAACAAGAATATCAGCGGAAGTAACCTCAGCAAAACTGTAATCGGCGTGTAAATAACCCATATGGGAGTCAAGCTTGATTAACCCTTTTTTCTTAGCGACAAACTTCACTTCACATTTCAGCGTAGCGGCGAATACATCGTATGGACCAATTGCATCTAATGCGGTGATGCCATCGAAAAGCAAGATTGCAACCTTCATGATGATCTCTCCTTTGAAATGGGATATTTTTCTTGCAAACAAACACTAGCATACATATACAGGGTATATGTATGTCGGAGTTGTGACTAACTGTAAGGTTTTCTAAGCCCGTGTAACAAAGAGAGATAGACAGTAGGGATAGCAAAAAGCCGGTTACACCGTAAAACGTGGTGAAAACCGGCTTTTTGTAGCGGAATCTAACAATTATCTGGCTCCAACCAGCTTGCGCTCTTCCGAGTAAACAGGTTGGGTCGCGTTTTCGTTTGGTTGCTTTTGATCCAAAGCATGAGACAGCTCATAAGGGAGGCAGAGCGGTACACCCGTGCGAGGATCAATCAGGATGTCTGCTTCGATGTTGAATACCTTGCGCAGCATCTCAGGTGTCATGACCTCAGCAGGGCTTCCCTCAGCGACAACGGTACCGCGAGAGATGGCTACCATGTGCTGTGCATAACGGGTTGCGTGGTTCAAATCGTGGACGACCATGACGATCGTACGATTCTCTTCGTCATTCAGCTTTTGCAGCAGCTTGAGAACCTCCAGTTGGTGAGCCATATCCAGGAAGGTTGTAGGCTCATCAAGGAACAGGATGTCTGTTCCTTGCGCCAGAGCCATCGCAATCCAGGCGCGCTGGCGCTGACCGCCGGATAGCTGGTCAACCGGACGATCATGGAAATCTGCCATGCCGGTCATGGAGATAGCCCAGTTTACGATCTCTTTGTCTTCCTTAGTCAAGGAGCCGAAGCCTTTTTGATGGGGGAAGCGGCCATAGGTAACGAGCTCAGACACGGTCAAGCCATCGGGTGCGGTTGGGTTTTGCGGCAAAATCGCCAGTTGCTTGGCGACTTCCTTGGTCGATTGCTGATGGATCGATTTACCGTCCAAAAATACTTGTCCGCCGGTTGGTTTCATAATCCGAGCGAGAGTTTTGAGGATCGTCGATTTACCAGAACCATTTGCACCGACCAGGGCAGTGATTTTTCCAGAAGGAATACTGATGTTCAAGTCTTTGACAATGGAAAGCTCACCGTATCCGATGTCCAGCTTTTGCGTGTATAGGCGCTCCACAATGGGCCAACTCCTTTTTAAACAAAGTATGTACCTGTATAAGAAATGTAGTAATGATAATCATTTTCACTAAGGTAAAGTATATAACGGAACGAGGTCAAATTCAATATGTAAAAAGCCAACCTGCTCACATGCGTGAACAAATTGGCCTTGGGTTAACAAATGATGATCCAGTTTTAGTAGGTGATATGAGCGATGATCCCTTGTTCGTCGTCCAATATCAGCTCGATACCGGCGGAATAAGGGTTGCGCTGCATCTGGGTCTCCAGGTAGTAGCGAATCGCTTCAATCATATTCATCTCGATGAAGACTTGTTGGCGATCCATCCAGTGTACTTCAGCAGAAAAGCCGTATTCTTCGTCCCACATCAGCTCGACGGAGATGTCTTGCGGCTTCAACTGCTTTTTGTAAGCTGCGTGAATACAGATCGCATTAATGATATCTTGTTCGGAAAATGTTATCTTTTCCATGCGTTCAGTTCCTGCTCTTTCTCACGCTTGGTTTTGAAGTAGACGATCACTTTGCGGATCAGGATAATCACAGCGAGGATCGCCATCAGGTTGATCATGAAGCCAAGGATGGAGCCCAGGATACCCATGTCAGCGAACAGGGTTCCGAACAGCAAACCAGCCAGACCACCAATCATGAGACCTTTCATGAATCCGCCGCTTTTGCTTGCTGTAGCAGCAGGAGTTGTGGTTGTACCTTTATTTGTTGAAGCATTTACATTCGAATCGGCTTTGTTAGGCGTTTGCGTGTTCGTAGGAGCCGTATTAGAGTTGAAGGATTTTTTCCCGGACTTATAGCCTTTCGCGTCGGCGTGATCAATGAATCCTCCGGCTGGAGCGAGTACGAGCATTACGGCAACCAACATCATGATGAGTTTTTTCATGTTATTTGAGTAGCCCCTCTCATTTAAATGACTTGTATATATAAGTCTACATGAATATTGAGCGAAATTCCAACGAACTTTCAGTGACGATCGGTCTAAATACCTACAAAAAAGCCCCTGACAAGCGATCTCGTCAGGGGTTCTTCGATTTACGCGCTCTTTTTCAGTTTTCGGGCTGCCCAGTTGCCTAATGATTGAATGAGCTGGACCAGGACTACGAGGATAACGACAGTAATGATCATGACTTCGATGTCCCATTGCTGGTAGCCGTAGCGCAAGGCGAGATCGCCCAGTCCGCCGGCACCGACTGCTCCGGCCATTGCAGTAGCACCAATCAAACCGATGGTCGCGATCGTCAGGCAGAGGACGATGCCAGGCCTTGCTTCACGTAGCATGATGCGAAAAATAATCTGCGTCCGGGATGCACCCATTGCCTGATACGCTTCGATAACGCCACGATCTACGTCATGCAGGGCCGTTTCCATCAGGCGTGAGATGTAAGGCGCAGTATAGACAATGAGCGGCACAATTGCTCCTTCAATCCCAATCGAAGTGCCCACAATCAACTCCGTAAATGGAATGATCGCAACCATCAGGATAATAAAAGGCAGCGAACGCACAATGTTGATGATCGTATTCAGGGTGTGATAGATGATTTTGTTCGGGAAAAGGTGGTTCGCCTGTGTGATGACCAACAAAATCCCGAGCGGAATCCCGATCAGTGTCGCAATGAACAACGAAAACCCAACCATGATGACAGTTTCTTGCAGCGATTGCCCGAATACCGGAATCATTTCAATCAAACGCTCCATTAGCTCCGCACCTCCTCTGGTGACACAATATCTACGCGGTAGACGGATTCGCGCAAGAAGCGAATGCCATCCTGAATGGCCTGGTCTTCACCAGAAATGTGCAAAAGCAAAATGCCGAGCGCCGTACCTTTTATGGTTGTAATCGAGCCGTACAATAAATTGGTGCTAATCGGAAAACGTGCAGACAGTGTTCCCAGAACAGGATCGAGAGCAGCATCCCCGCGAAAGGCAACGCGAACAATTTTGGAAACGGGTCCGGTTTCTTTTATCTTGGACAAAATCTCCTGTGGTACCTGATCGTCAAAAACCGTTTTGATAAAATTACGGGTCGTTTGCTCTTGCGGATTGCTGAAAACATCCAAAACAGAGCCTTGCTCGATGACGACGCCATTTTCCATGATGGCTACCTGATCGCAGATTTTTTTGATGACCTGCATTTCATGGGTAATGAGCACGATGGTCAGGTTAAACTTTCGATTGATGTCGAGCAACAGCTCCAGAATCGATTCAGTTGTCTGCGGGTCGAGAGCGGAAGTTGCTTCGTCACAGAGCAGGATTTCCGGATCAGTCGCAAGCGCACGAGCGATCCCCACCCGTTGCTTTTGTCCACCGGATAGCTGAGAAGGATAAGCATGTGCTTTATCAGACAAGCCAACCAAGCCGAGAAGGTCTTCTACCTTGCGCTTAATGACATCTTTGGGGACGCGATTCATCCGCAAGATTTCCGCCACATTGTCAAAGACATTATAGGAAGAGAGCAGGTTGAAGTGCTGAAAAATAATCCCGATCTTTTTGCGAGCTTGTCGCAGCTCTTTTTCCTTGAGGGTCAGCATGTTCTGGCCATTGACGATCACAGAACCGCTAGTCGGCTTCTCCAACAGGTTGATGGTACGGAGCAGGGTACTTTTTCCCGCTCCGCTAAAACCGATAACCCCGTAAATCTGCCCTTTTTCCACCTGCAAGGATACGCCCTTCAATGCTTCTACCTGCTTGTTTCCTACTTGATACGACTTATGAATATCGGTTAGCTGTATCATAACGAGTTCTCCTTGTTGTTCTTGATGTTCCTGGCGTCGATCTTACCAGGACGGCAGTACAGCTCCTTCAAAACGTTCGTCGATGAATTTTTTCACTTCTTCCGAACGGTAGATGTCCACCAGCTTTTTGACAGCGGGGTTGTCCTTATTGGTTTCATTGACTGCCAAGATGTTCACGTATGGAGAGTCAGCAGTCTCAGCGAAGATCGCATCTTTTTTCGGGGTGTACCCAGCTTCCATCGCGAAGTTCGTATTAATCGAAGCGACCTCCACATTTTTCAGCGAGCGTGCCAGGAAAGCAGCCTCCAGCTCTTTGAATTGCAAATTTTTTGGATTTTCTACGATATCCAGTGGTGTTGCGTTGTCGCCCACGCCATCCTTTAGCTTAATCAAGCCAGCAGCCTGATAGAGCAAGAGGGCGCGTGCTCGGTTGGTCGGATCGTTTTGGATGCCGACAACACCGCCAGCCGGGATGTCCTCGACTTTTTTATGCTTGGTGGAGTACAGGCCCATCGGGTACGTCACGGTTTTTCCGACCTCGACGATCTTTGTTTTGTGATCTTGATTAAACTTCGCCAAGAACGGAATGGTTTGGAAGCTGTTAACATCGAGATTTCCTTTATCGAGAGCTTGATTCGGCTGTACGTAATCGTTGAAAACGACGACTTCGACATCGAGTCCTTTGCCTTTGGCGACTTCCTTTACTTTGTTGAGAATCTCTTCGTGCGGGCCGCCAGTGACGCCCACTTTGAGTGAGGTTTGTTCAGCAGCAGTGCCGCCGTTAGCAGGCGTAGCTTCCTGTTTACCGCCGCAAGCCGTTACGAGCGATGCAGCGAGCAGTAGTGTAGTGAGCAGTAGACCAGTCTTTTTCATGAAAATACCCCTTTTCTCTGGATGTAAGATGTAATAAAAAAAGCCTCTTCCGACAGAAGAGGCTGGGACTGCGCGTATGTAAATACACGGCAACAATACCTCTCTTATCTGTCGGAATAAATTCCGCTGGATTTGGCACCGTATCGTTTGCGATAGGTTGCCGAGGTGTCATAGGGCCAGTCCCTCAACCTCTCTTCATAAGAGAATGTGCTATGAAATTATCATTCCAAACATTGTTGTTAATTCTTATTTGGATAGTTGGATTATAACGACTGATTTTTTACGTGTCAACTGTTTTTGCAAACGAATGACTTGGTGGAAAAATGTGAAATTGATCTAAATACGAATATTCTATTGAAGAATCCGAAAATCATTTGTATAATGAGAGCGAATGAACCCGATACCAGCTATCGCAGGTGATGACATGACTCTAGTGGACTCCAATGAAACCAGAAAAAAGCTGTCTGCCATCTATAATGAGATAGCAAAAGAGTTGTTCGGATTTGGAACGACTTTGCTCCGAGTCACGATTGAAAATCAGATGATTACGTTCCAAGCCAAGCATCGCCGCTCTCCGCGCTCACAAGCATTGGAAGGAGAAGCGCCGGCTCTCAAGCTCGAAGTCGATTTTCGGATGTCTCTTCTTTATAAGAAGAAACTGCGAGAACGACTGGAGGAAGAGATGGGATTGCCGTTGGAAGCCGTGCTGCGGGACTATGATGCGCCTACGCAGTGGGCGATCACGAATGTTATTTTAGCTGAATCAGAACTGAATACCTGACGCAATCGTTCGGATTTTCTCTTTTGATCTATCTTAAGGGGAGACCGTAGACTTTGCGTAAAAACGGGTGTCACTTCTCTTTGTTTACGAAGAAAAGTGCTCTTGTTTAGAATGATACGTTCTAATCAAGGGTACTTTTCTTTTTATTGTATCACCATATTTTGTCATCAAATGAACCCAACTGGAGGAGAATTACGATGAAAAAATTACTTGCTGGAATCCTGTCTTTTTCAATGATGTCACTGGCTCTTGCTGGCTGTGGCAGCAATGATCAACCACAAGCGGGAGGGGCTGGAGGCGAAGCCAAGGGTGAGCCACAAAAGCTGGTCATCTCCACATGGGGCTTCTCCGAAGACTTTTTCCGCAAAGAAGTATATGAGCCATTTGAAAAAGAACATAACGTGAAAATCGTGCTGGAAATCGGGAACAATGCAGAGCGCCTGAACAAAATTCGCCAAGGAAGCTCCGATGTAGACTTGATCTACCTCTCTGACTACTATGCACAGCAAGGGATTGAGAGTGGCGCATTTGAAAAAATCGACCGCAGCCGCATCCCGAACCTGGATCAAATCTACGACATTGCCAAAGCACCACTGGGCGAGGAGTACGGTCCAGCTTACACGATTGGTCAATTCGGAATTGCCTACAATCCAAAGCTCGTGAAAACCGAGATCAAGGATTGGAAAGACCTGTGGAATCCAGAGCTGGCGGGCAAGCTGACACTGCCAAGCATTACGTCCACAACTGGCCCGATGGTTCTCGACAGTGCTTCCCAGACAGCGGGCAACAAGGAATTTAACGAAGATCAAGCCTTCGCGAAAATGAAAGAAGTCAACCAAAGTGTAGTGAAGTTCTACGATAAGACCTCTGAATACGTGAATATGTTTGGACAAGAAGAAATCGGCGTAGGACCGATCATGGAAATGTACTTCAAAGACATCAAGGCCGCTGTTCCAGAAGCTGTTTTCGTACAACCTGCAAGCGGTGGATATGCGGTCATGAATACGGTTAACATCGTAAAAGGCTCGAAAAACAAAGCACTGGCTGAAGACTTCATCAACTACCAACTGAGCAAGGAAGTTCAGGAAAAAACAGCAAAAGCAAAAATCGATTCCCCTGTAAACAAAACGGTTCAACTGACAGAAGAAGAGGCAAAAGGCGTAACGTACGGGGAAGAAACCGTAAGCAAGCTGAAAATGCTGGACATGAAATTCGTTAACGAGCACTCCAAAGCATGGATTGACCGTTGGAACCGTGAAATCACGCAATAACGAACGTTAGAAAAACAAGGGCGAGGGTATAGACAATTTCGGATATACCCTCGTTTTCGTGAGGAGGACCACTCGTGCAAAAGATCATTCTTGACGTAGATACGGGCATTGATGATGCGCTTGGCATTATTCTCGCTGTGAAGAGCGGGCAATTCGATTTGGTGGGCATCACTACGGTGAATGGCAACGTGTCGTTGCGAAAAGCTACAGAAAACACGTGCAAAATTCTCGATTTCTTGCAAGTCGGCGAGCAAATCCCTGTTGTCTGTGGAGCATCTGAACCGCTGTTGCGGCCGTTGTTTTTCGAGCATGCCGTACATGGTGAGGATGGCTTGGGAGGTGCTCTGCCCGGCGTTCCGATGTACAAGAAGCCGACTGCTGGCTTTGCTCCTGATTTCATCGTGGAAAACGTACTCGCGCATTCCGGCGAGATTACGCTCATCATGACGGGGCCGTTGACCAATTTGGCGCTGGCGGTGAAAAAATGCCCGGAGCTCGTCCAACACGTCAAGGAAGTCATTTTCATGGGTGGAGTGGTCCGCGAGCATGGCAATGTGACGCCAGTTGCGGAGTATAACATGTACGTCGATCCAGAGGCGGCCAAGGTTGTGTTTCATGCCGGATTCCCGCAATTGACGCTTGTTGGACTGGATGTGACGCGAAGAGTGCTCCTGAACGAGGAGCATATTCGCGAGCTAGGAGATACACCGATGGGCGAGTACGTAAGACAGAGTACGTCTGATTACCTTCATCGCTATTTTCAGCGAAATGGCATTTATGCGTGCGCCATGCATGATCCATTGGCTGTCGCAGTCGCACTCGATCCGAAGCTGGTGAAGACGCAGAAGCTGTATGTAGATATCGAAACGAGAAGTGAGTTGTGTGATGGGCAAACGGTTTGCGACTTTCAAAACCGCCTGAAAAAAGAACCGAACATAAACGTCTGTCTGGACGTAGATGCAGATGCGTTCTTTGCGCGTTTTCTCGGCGCATTGAAAGCCTGACGATACCGTGAACAGGAGTTAATCAGATGAGAAAAACGGGTCTTTATTTATTGCTGTTGCCGGGTGTGCTGTTTTTGACGCTGTTCATGGTCATTCCAATTGTGATGACGATCGCATCCACCTTTTATCAAGAGGGTAGCTTTACGATCCAAGGCTATCTCCAATTTCTGACCGACGCGTACTTCCTGAAAATTATGCTGACGACGCTGCAAGTCAGTCTGGTCACGACGATTGCGTGTGTCCTGATTGGTTTTCCTGCTGCGTACTACATTTCCAAGCTGGGCCCACGTAAAAAGGGTATCTTGCTGGCATTGGCGATTTTTCCTTTGCTGACCAGTTCTGTCGTGCGGTCGTTCTCTTGGATGATTATTCTCGGAAAAAAGGGCTTATTGAACAGCTCGCTGCTTGCAATCGGGCTCATTGATAAGCCGTTGGAAATATTGTATACGCCGACTGCGATGATGATTGGTTTGATTCATCTGTTCCTGCCGCTGATCATTATTACGCTGGTAGGGGTGATGGAAAACATCGACCCAGATTTGCTGAAGGCGGCGGAAAGCTTGGGTGCTTCCAAGTTGACAGCCTTCTGGAAGGTCATTGTGCCACTTAGTGTACCGGGACTTATCATTGGTAGCATTCTGGTGTTTGTCGGAAGCTTGACCGCCTACACCACGCCTGCCCTGCTAGGTGGAAAACAGCGGGTCATCTCTACGTTCCTGTATCAAAATGCGATTACGCTCAATGATTGGCATTTGGCATCTGTCATTGCCACGATCATGATTGTCATTACATTTGTCGTCATCTATTTCATGAACAAGCTGGCGACCAAATTAAATCCGAAGGGGTAGAAGCTATGCAGGAGAAAAATCGCGGGTTGGCCCTGTTTACCTCTCTCGTCTTTCTGTTTTTGCTAGGGCCGCTCATTATCATTTCTTTTACGTCGTTTGAGCCGGGAAGCGTCTTGAAGTTTCCGCCGGAGGGCTTTTCCTGGCGGTGGTACGAAAACATTTTCGAGGTAGAAATGTTCATGACGACCTTCAAGACGTCGATGTTCGTTTCCTTGCTCGGGAATCTCTTGGCGCTCTTGTTAGGGATTCCGGCAGCTTATGCGCTCAGTCGCTTTGATTTTCGCGGCAAGGGCATCTTGAATGGCATTTTCATCTCACCTGTCCTGATTCCGGGTATCGTGATGGGCTTTGCCATGCTGAAATACGTCATTGTCGTATATCATTTGCCGATTTATGCGGGACTTCTCGTCGGTCATACGGTGCTGATGCTTCCGTTTATTATTCGCGTCATTGCATCTTCCTTGTCTAACTTTGACTTCGCCATTGAAGAAGCGGCGTTAAGCCTTGGGGCAGGACGTCTCGAAACCTTTTTTAAAGTCGTCTTGCCGAATATTCGCTCTGGGATTATTGCTGCGATTCTGATCGCTTTTCTGGAGTCGTTCAACAACGTAGATATCTCTGTTTTCATGACAGGACCAGGGGTAAGCACGCTGCCGATCCAGATGCTGACGTACGTAGAAAACAACTTCGATCCGACGATCGCCGCGATTTCCGTGCTGCTCATGATTCTTACGGCTATTCTCATGTTCATCATTGAACGTCTGATGGGGCTTTCCTACTTTACAAAACGATAACGGAGGCATCAACTCATGGCATTGCTCACGCTGGAAAACGTATCGGTTGCCTATGACAATCAATATATTTTGCAAAACTTCAATCTCAATATCGAAAAAGGACAGCTCATCTCTTTGCTCGGTCCAAGCGGTTGCGGAAAGACGACGACACTCCGACTGATTGCGGGTTTTCTGGAAGCAAAAGATGGCCGGTTCATGTTTGACGGAAAAGATTATACGCGCGTTCCGGTCAACAAGCGCAACTTCGGGTTTGTGTTCCAGAGCTATGCGCTGTTTCCACACCTTTCAGTTTTCGATAACGTGGCGTTCGGTTTGCGCCTGCGCAAGGTCAATGAAACAGAGGTAAAGAACCGGGTGCAGCAAATCCTCGAAGTCGTGAGTCTCGGCGGCTATGAAAAGCGTTTCCCGAAGGAGCTGTCTGGTGGTCAAAGACAGCGCGTGGCGATTGCTCGTGCACTGGTGATTCAGCCTGACCTGCTGCTGTTCGATGAGCCGCTCAGTAACCTCGATGCCAACCTGCGGATCAACATGCGCGTAGAAATCCGTCGCATTCAGCAGGAGCTGGGAATTACGACTGTGTACGTATCGCATGACCAGGAGGAGTGCTTCTCCATCTCGGATCAGGTGGCGATCATGAACAAGGGTGTGATCGAGCAGCTCGACGATCCAGCCACGATTTTCAAATATCCGAAGACGGAGTTCATCGCTCGCTTTATTGGTTTTACCAACTTTATCGACTTCGCAGAGCGCAACGAGCAGAACGGAGAAATCGGCCTGCGCGTCGGTGACCATCATTTTACCGCGTCCAAAAATCCGGGAACGGCGAATCCGTCCGGCAAAAAATGTGCAATGCGACCAGATGACCTCCTCGTGACGACAGAAGAGAGCGCCGAGCCGGGAATGAACCGTTTGCGCGGAACAGTAAAGGTAAGCACGTTTTTGGGACGCAGCTATCAATATGTCGTGGAAACAGAGCTGGGCGACTTCACGGTCAATCAAGAGATGGAGACGCCGTACAAGACTGGCCTAAACGTCAATCTGCTGTTTCCAAAAGACAAAGTGGTACTCGTGGACTAAAGACAGGAGGTTATTTTCGTGAAGGTCGATTTGTTGATTCAAGACGTCCAAGTGTTTAACAGTTATTTTAAAAAGTTCATCAAAGGAAACGTCGCTGTTTTGGATGAACGATTCTTCTATATTGGTGAGCGGAGTACGGAAACATTTGAAGCTGCCGAGATCGTGGACGGACAAGGCCGCTACATGATTCCTGGTCTGGTCGATATTCACTTGCATATTGAGAGCACGATGGTGACGCCGGAGACCTTTTCCTTTGGCTTGATTCAAAACGGAGTGACGACGATCGTACCGGAGCCGCATGAGATGGCCAATGTGTTCGGAATCGAAGGGATCAAAGAGATGATTCGCGCGAGCCGTGATTGTGTCGTTGATATGCTGTACGCGATCCCGAGCTCCGTACCAGCTACTTCGATGGAAACGACTGGTGGGTCTGTCGAGATTGCAGACATGGATGAGCTCTTGCGTTCTGAAGAGATCATTTGCCTCGGCGAAATTATGAACTACGTAGACATCATCAAGGACCCTGACTGCAAGACGAATCGCATCCTGGAGCATATCCGCAAGACGTATCCAAAGCTCGTCATCGAGGGACATGTTCCGAAATTGCTTGATTTGGACCTGCATCGTGTCATTTATGCGGGAGTGGACTCCGATCATACGCACCAGACGCGTGAGGGCATGGAAGCGAGAATTGCAGCGGGCATGTTTCTGGAGATTCAAGAAAAATCGATGACGGAAGAAGTCATGGACTTTTTTGTAAAGGAAGATGTTTCTGAGCATTTTTGCTTCGTGACGGATGATGTGATGACCGATTCTTTGGTCAATCGTGGACATTTGAACCATATCGTGAAAAAAGCCATTCAAATGGGCATGCAGCCAGAGCGCGCCATCTACGCGAGTACATTTACCCCAGCCAGACGTATGAACATGAAGGATCGAGGGGCGATTGCTCCTGGCAAAATAGCAGATTTCCTGTTGTTGTCTGATCTGCATGAACTCAAGATCGAACGCGTCTATAAAAATGGGAAGAAAGCTTTCGACGTCAAGGAAGAGTATCGACAAGTAGTCAAAGAAAAGCAGTTTCCTGCGCATTTTTATGAGAGCATCAAGCTATCGCCGCTTACAGAGCAAGACTTCCACGTCACAGTAGATGTGCCGGACAATCGCTATCCATGCCGGGTCATGCTCGTGCAAAACGGTTCTACTTTTACAGAGGATCACCGTGGAATCGCTGAGGTGCGGGAAGGACAACTCTTGTGGGAGGAAAGCCCGTACGGCTTGATCGCCGTCTTTGAACGCTATGGCAAAAACGGCAATCGCGGTTATGGCTTGATCAGCGGGGATACGATCAAGCGAGGTGCAGTAGCCACCAGTTATTCGCATGACAACCACAATCTCTTGGTTGTCGGACACAATCCGCACGATATGATGGTCGCAGCCAATGAAGTCATCCGCAACCAGGGCGGGTTTTACGTGGTCGAGGATGGCAAGGTGATCGCGAGCCTTCATTTGCCAGTTGGAGGCATTTTGACAGAGGAACCATTGGAAAAGACGGCAAAGGAAGTCGAACAACTTCGCCGTGCCATGGAGTCGCTCGGTTACAACCACTACAACCCGATCATGTCGATCAGCACCCATTCCTTACCGGTCAGTCCAGCCTTGAAGCTGACGGATCTGGGGTTGATTGATGTAAATGACGGGAAAATAGTTCCGTTGCTCTTGATGTGATAAAAGTTGCTTGCTGAGAATATTATTTTCGGCAGGCAACTTTTTTTGATCAAAAAGTCCCGAAAGAAGCATATAAATTTTCATGCATAGGTATACACTCCTGATCATCTCCCTATTTTCTGACTGGAATTCAGGTATTTGGTAGGTTTTGGTTTAGGTATTCAGAATCTGTAATACTGGAAAAATTTTCTGTAACATGGTATTCGATCCTAATCCAGAAAAGAGGAGATAAATAAATGGATAACGTAGGGTTGAGAAACAAACTGTTCAGTAAAGGGCTGTCGCTTTTGTTCATGCTGGCAATGATGCTGGTGGCAGGCGCAGCTACACTCGTGTTCGCTGAGAAAGCCTCGGCTCACGGGTACATCGAATCGCCAGCGAGTCGCTCTTACTTGTGTAAGACGGGGCAAAACACAGGCTGCGGTCAAATCCAGTGGGAACCGCAAAGCGTGGAGGGCATTGGGTCGTTCCCGCAATCTGGTCCTGCCGATGGTGAATTTACCGGTGCAGGCCGCTATCCTGAGCTTTACACACAAACAGCAGATCGCTGGACCAAGGTTACCTTGCAGGGTGGACAAAATGCGTTTACTTGGAATCTGACAGCCCCGCATAGTACAGCGGAGTGGAAATATTACATCACGAAAAAAGATTGGAATCCTAACAAGCCGCTTGCCCGAGCGGATCTGGAACTGTTTTGCTCGTTCCAGGATGGAGGGAAAAGACCACCATACACGGTAACGCATTCGTGCAATGTACCGACAGATCGCAGCGGTTACCACATTATTTTGGGTGTTTGGGAAATTGCTGATACGGGCATGGCCTTTTACCAGGCGATTGACGTGAATTTGACTAACGCTGGAACAGGCGTTGTAGAACAGCCTACTGTTCCAGGCAATGTGACTTCCGTATCGCAAACAGCTACGAGCATTGAGCTTGGCTGGACCAAATCCGTGGCAACTGACGGAATCAAACAGTACGACGTGTATCGCGATGGCAAATTAATCGCATCTACCAAAGAAACAGCATACACGGACAAAGATTTGACGCCTGCTACAGCTTATAGCTACACCGTTGTGGCAGTCGATGGCACAGGGAAAGAGTCTAACGCTAGCAAAGCACTAACTGTTCGCACAAAAGCAGAAGATATCGTGGATACAGAAGCACCGACGGCACCAGCGGGAATCATGACTCACCATCCAACGGAGACAGAAATCGACCTCATGTGGAGTCCTTCCCGTGACAATGTTGGTGTGGTGAAATACGAGATTTACCGTGATGGCTCCCACGTAGGAACAGTTGAAAAGCCTTCCTTTGTCGATAAAGGATTAACAGCAGGAACATCTTATACGTATACGATCAAAGCAGTTGATGCCGCAGGAAACATTTCCGAAGAGAGCGCACCTTTTGCTGCAAGCACAACGGAGAAAAAACCTGAAGTACCAGGTGAAATCGCCGATTGGGATTCCACTGCTGTGTATGTACAGGGCGACCGGGTCTTGTATGATGGACTGGAATTCGTAGCAAAATGGTGGGTAACTGGAGAACAGCCAGACCGTTCCGATGCGTGGAAGCTGGTGAGCGTTGTCGTACTGTCGTGGGATTCCGGCAAAGCGTATGATGGCGGAGCGCAAGTGAACTTCGAAGACAAGGTTTATGAGGCGAAATGGTGGACCAAAGGCGAAGAGCCAGGGAAAGCCGATGTATGGAAGCTGGTTGAATAATGTTGCAAAGCCCGGGTGGTCTGCCTGGGCTTTGTTTGTGTAAGTGCAGCCACTATTTTGCCGATTTCTCCTTGTTTTGATATACTTATAATTTGAACGATAAGTCCATCTTATAAGGTTAGAAGGATATGAAAAATGAATGAAACCTATTCGCTAAATGAAAAATGGCGACAGTTTTTGGCTGTTTTGCTTCCGATCTTGATATCACAACTGGCGCTGTTTTCGATGACGTTCGCCGATACCATTATGTCTGGCCATGCCAGTCCGACAGATTTGGCGGGGGTAGCGATTGGGGCTAGTCTATGGACACCTGTTCAAGCAGGCTTGACGGGGATTCTGATGGCTGTCATGCCGATGGTTGCACAGATGGTTGGGGCAGGGAAACGAGATCAGGTGCCTTACACGGTTATGCAGGCCTTGTATTTGAGTGTGGGGATTGCGGTCGGTGTCATCATCGTCGGAGGTTTGGTACTTGATCCGATCCTGAACTGGATGCAATTGGAGCCTGAGGTACGCATGATTGCTCGCGGCTTCCTGCATGCAATCGCTATTGGAATTATTCCGATGTTTCTTTATACGGTGCTTCGTTGCTTTATCGACGCATTAGGACAGACACGGGTAACGATGTTCATTACCCTGCTTTCGTTGCCGATCAACGTCTTTTTGAACTACGCTCTTATCTTTGGTAACTTTGGCTTGCCTCGACTGGGCGGAATCGGTGCCGGGCTTGCATCTGGCATCACGTACTGGTGTATTTTGCTGATTACTCTGTTTGTCGTGAATCGCGTACACCCATTCGTTGAGTTCGGTTTGTTCTCCCAATTTCACCGGATCTCGATGAAAGCATGGAAAGAGCTACTGAAGCTGGGGCTGCCCATCGGATTTTCGATCTTTTGCGAGGTTAGCATTTTTGCGGCCGTCACTTTGTTCATGAGTGAATACAGTACGATTACGATTGCGGCGCATCAGGCAGCAATGAACTTCGCCTCATTCCTGTACATGGTGCCATTGAGCATATCCATGGCGTTGACGATTGTCGTTGGTTTTGAGGTTGGAGCCAAAAGGTACCGGGACGCAAAGCAGTACAGTTATTTGGGGATAGGTATCGCTCTTGGTATTGCCCTTTTGTTCGGAATCGGCTTGCTGATGTTTAGTGAACAGGTGGCTGGTTTTTACACGACCGACATTGAGGTGTTGGAGCTTGCCCAGCATTTCCTGATGTACTCGATCCTCTTCCTGATCTCTGATGCCGTCGCAGCACCTATTCAAGGTGTACTGCGCGGGTACAAGGATGTGACCGTTACCTTTATCGTTGCGCTGATATCTTATTGGGTGATTGGCTTGCCTTTGGGATACATTCTCGCGAAATTCACTTCGCTTGCAGCATTCGGATACTGGATTGGTCTGATTACGGGATTGGCTGCCGGCGCCATCTTCCTTTTTGGACGTCTGCTGTCGTTACAGAAACGCATGATTCGCAGCCATTCATAAGGAAACAGATAAGCGGAAAATCCCTGATGCGGGGGTTTTCCGCTTTTTGCATGAAGAATGAAAGCCCCGTTTACACTAGTTGAAAGACCAGATATACTTCTTATCATAGACGATGGAAGATAACCTGACATCAAAGCAGATGGGGGGAGAGGCTCATGTCACTCTCGGTATTCACGACATATGATTTTTTGCTAAAACTAGGAGTTGCACTATTTCTAGGCTTGATGATTGGTATGGATCGGCAGCTCAAGCACAAGCCGCTGGGTGTAAAGACCAGCATGGTTATTTCGGTTGCGAGCTGTCTCATTACGATTGTCTCGATTGAATCCGTGCATCGGTTCTCCTTGCCTGGACACACGAATATGGACCCTCTGCGCTTGGCTGCTCAAATTGTGAGCGGTGTAGGTTTCCTTGGGGCTGGTGTTATTCTACGCCGGAGTAATGATGTCATTTCGGGCTTGACCACAGCATCGATGGTCTGGGCGGCTTCTGGACTTGGGATTGCAGTAGGAGCAGGATTTTATTTTGAGGCAGTGACCGCGACGATCCTCATTATTTTGGCGATTAATTTGTTCCCGATTATTCTTCGCTTGATTGGTCCAGAATCACTCAGACAAAGAGATTTGTCAATCAAGATCGTAGTCGAAGGCGGGGGCGATTTGGATTTGGTGTTCAAGCAGATTAAGCACCTCGAACTGCAAGTGAAGCGGGTGAAGGTCAAAGACTTGGACAATAGTCTGCAAAAGCTGGAAATGATGATTACAGCTTCGGAAAATACGTACACGACCGATATTTACAGTTTGCTGAAAGCGGTAGATCATGTTGTTTCTGTAGAAGTAGAAAGCAGATAAAAAGGAATAATAGAAGACGGAGGCCATCAGGATTTGGCTTTCGTCTTTTTTAGTTTCTGTCGTGAGGGAAGAAGCGCATTTCCAGTCTACGCTTCGGCCTCCGCCCTGCTGAGGGTGAAGACTGTCCGCTTCGGAAAAAATGACGGGAGCGCTTCAAACGTAGATATTTCGAGGAAGATTTCCATAAGTGAAGCTGGAATTCCCCGCCATTTTTTCCTACGCGGCTTTTTGTTTCCATTCTTGAAAGGGAACTCATGAAGTCTCCCTGAATTACTTACAAAACGTTGTAAAAGCTCCTACAACACATAAGCTGTACGAAAGCACTGTCACATGTCTGGAAGGAGACCGCCCGAACGAAGAGAGGATACAGGCGACTGGAAGACATGTGGCAGGGCTTCCCCCGCCCCCAACCGTTGGACAATATTTTTTCATCGTTCCCGAAAAAACACTTCATCCCTTGATAACAAGAATGAAAATCATTATCATTTTAATTAAGAAGAACTGCTTTATCCTTTTTTACATAAGTAAACGCTTGATAACGAGGAGGATGCGAGATGGAATTCAGAATTGAAAAGGACACGATTGGAGAAATCAAGGTTCCGGCGGATAAGCTGTGGGGCGCCCAAACACAACGTAGCTTCCAAAACTTTGAAATCGGCGAAGAAAAAATGCCACTTCCACTGATTCGCATGTTTGCCATCCTGAAAAAAAGTGCAGCACTGGCGAATCAAAAGCTGGGCAAGCTCGATAATGAAAAGGCAGAAGCGATTGTGGCGGCAGCAGATGAAGTGATCCAAGGAAAATGGGATGAGCATTTCCCACTGGTTGTCTGGCAAACGGGTAGTGGCACCCAATCCAATATGAACGTCAACGAAGTCATTGCTCATCGCGCTAACCAATTGCTGCAAGAGAAGGGCAGCTCGGCTCGCATCCATGCCAACGATGATGTGAACAAATCACAGAGCTCCAATGATACATTCCCGACAGCAATGCACATGGCTGGACTGGTCGCTATCGAGGAGCAAGTACTGCCTGCAATTAAGCTGTTACAAGCAACGCTGAAAGAAAAAAGCGAAGCCTATATGGATATCATCAAAATCGGTCGCACGCATTTGCAGGACGCGACTCCGCTGACGCTGGGCCAAGAATTCAGCGGTTGGGTACGCATGCTGGAAAAATCGGAAAAGATGATTAAGGAGAGCAATGAGTACCTGCGTGAGCTGGCGATTGGCGGTACAGCAGTAGGAACAGGCATCAATGCGCACCCGCGCTTCGGTGAAATGGTCGCAGCAGAAATCAGCAAGGAAACCAACCACCAATTCGTGACCGCAGAAAACAAGTTCCACGCGCTGACCAGCCATGACGAGCTCGTTCATGTACATGGTGCCCTGAAAGCACTGGCTGCGGACCTGATGAAAATCGCCAATGATGTAAGATGGCTAGCGAGCGGCCCACGTTGCGGAATCGGCGAACTTATCATTCCGGCAAACGAGCCAGGCAGCTCGATCATGCCAGGCAAGGTGAATCCGACCCAAAGCGAAGCGATGACGATGGTTGTATGCCAAGTGATGGGCAACGATGCTGCCATTGGCTTTGCTGCTAGCCAGGGGAACTTCGAGCTGAACGTGTTTAAGCCAGTGATCATCTACAATTTCCTGCAATCTGCAAGATTATTGGCAGACGCGATGAAGTCCTTCAACGACAATTGCGCAGTAGGCATCGAGCCTGATCTGACAGTGATCAAAGAAAACCTGAACAACTCGTTGATGCTGGTGACGGCACTGAACCCGCATATCGGCTATGAAAATGCGGCTGCCGTAGCGAAGCTGGCTCACAAAGAAGGCATCACACTCAAGGAAGCGGCGATCAAGAGCAATTTGCTGACCGAAGAGCAATTCGATCAAATCGTACGTCCTGAACAAATGATTCATCCAAAAGAATAGGATCTTCATAAACAAAACCGATGGTCCCGTGATTGTGGCCATCGGTTATTTTTTTGAGAACGATTACAGATGCGAACCGCCACTTGCATCAATTAATTGACCGGTTACCCAACGGCTGTCCGAGGAAGCGAGAAAGGCGGCAATATCCGCTACATCATCAGGCTCTCCCCATCTGTTAAAGGTGGAAAGTCCAGCAGCGTACTTCTGCCCATCCGGATTATTTTGCAGCGTGCCAGCATTCATCTCCGTATTAATAATGCCCGGCAAGATCGCATTTACCGTAATATGACGGCTCCCCAGTTGTTTAGCCAGAGCTAGCGTTAGTGTGTTAACAGCCCCCTTCGATATACTGTAAGTGAACACACTTGGGGAAGCTGCACGAGTAACAAAGGATGAGAGATTGATGATACGGCCTTCCTCTTTTAAACGGGGCAAAGCTTGTTGGATCATAAAAAACGGTGCTTTGACATTGATGTTCATGACCTCGTCAAACGATTCCTCGGTAGCCTCTTCCAACGTTAAGATTTGTCCGATTCCAGCGTTATTGACGAGGATGTCAAAACGATGATCTCCTGTACGTTTCTGCAATGCTTCGTCCAATGTTGCATATAAATCGCGAATGCCGTCAAGGGTGCGCAAGTCCGCACCGATTGCGAAAGCTTGGCCTCCCGTTCGTTCAATTTCACGTACGACTGCTTCTGCTTCTTCTTGTCGTCTTCCATAGTGTACGACAACCAATGCGCCATCCTGTGCCAGACGTAATGCGATGCCACGACCAATCCCACGGCTTGCTCCGGTTACCAATGCCATTTTCCCTTTCAAATTACTCATGGTTTCATCTCCCTTGATTGAAATTCAAGTTAGTTATAACACAAGGGGATATTTGAAATATTGCTCTCTCATTCACTCGGTTGGTCTCGTGAACGGAATGGCGATAATGTTAGAGAACAATCACTTGCTTTACCTTTTCTTTAACAATTCTTGTTATAGTGATGCTATCTATATCTACCATGCACGAGGTCGGAGGTGTTTGTCCGTGAGGATTTTGATTGTAGATGACGACAAAGAGATTGTAGAGCTAATGGCGATATATTTGAGCAACGAAGGGTATGAGATCGAAAAGGCTTTTGACGGTCTGGAAGCGATGGAGAGGCTGGAGCAGAAGCCTATCGATCTCGTTATTCTGGATGTCATGATGCCCAATCTGGATGGGCTGGAAGTTACCAAGCGAATACGAAAAAACTCGACCATCCCCATTCTTATGGCGAGTGCCAAAACGAATGATATGGACAAAATTCTGGGCTTGATGACGGGTGCAGACGATTACGTGGCGAAGCCGTTTAATCCGCTGGAAGTGATTGCGCGGGTCAAGTCTCTCCTGCGACGGTCGAACTACACGCAGGCAAGCAAACAGGATCATGTGATTGAGGCGGGCCCATTGATCATCGACAAGCAAAGCCACTTCGTTCAGACAAAAGAAGGCACCCCGATCAAGCTGACAGCATTGGAATTTTCCGTCCTGCATCTACTGGCAAGTCATCCGAATCGAGTATTCAGCTCAGAAGAAATTTTTGACCGTTGCTGGAAAATGGAGAATTTCGTTTCCTACAAGACGGTGATGGTTCACATCAGTAACCTGCGGGAAAAGCTTGAGAAGGCGACAAATGGCGAAAAGGTGATACAGACGGTCTGGGGGGTCGGCTACAAAATTGAAGCTTAGAGCCAAGGATTTTATCCGTATCCTTTTCGATTTGCTGCTTGGCCTCATGATCATCTACGCTGTTTTTCAAATGGCTGATTTTTTTGCCAACAACTATTTGTACACCATTCCGGAAATCAGAGAGTTCATCTGGAAGTTGCGGCTCAATTTCGATATCAACTCCTTTAAAATCCCAATCATTTTGCTGGCAACCGGTATGTTTGCGGCATGGTCGGTCGTTCGTATCCGCAAGTACCTGGAACAAAAGCAGATGGAGCAAATCATAAACGAGCTGCATTTCATTGCGAAAGGCAATTATCATCACCAGATTTCTATTCGTCCGAACGGCAGCTTGGGTCAAGTCGTCGATAGCATCCATGCTCTGGTCAAAAGCGCCTTGGATGCGATGGAGGAGGAGCGGCGGCTGGAACAATCGAAGGATGAATTGATTACTAACGTTTCCCATGACCTGCGAACGCCGTTGACCTCCATTATTGGCTACCTTGGACTGATTGAGCAGAACAAGAACAAGGACGAGGAGAAGCTCAAGCATTACGCTCATATCGCTTATGAGAAGGCCAAACAGATGAACGTGCTCGTCAATGATTTGTTTGAGTACACAAAGGTTCGCAATCGCGGGGCGTATTTGAAGCGAACGCAGTTTGACCTGGTAGAGCTGGTTGAACAAGTATCGGTTGGCTTTCGACTCGTGGCGAATGAGGCTGGGCTGCGCTTAATCGTAGATACGCCTGATCAAAAAATCGAAATGGCAGGAGATACCGACAAGCTTGTTCGCGTTCTGGAAAACCTCATTTCCAACGCTGTGAAATACGGACGCGATGGTACGGAAATTGTCATTCGCGTCTTTCAGAAAGGAGAAGGTATCGCGATTTCTGTCGCCAATAACGGAGCGCCGATCCCGGCTGAATATGTGCCGAGCCTGTTTGAACGCTTTTTTCGGGTGGAGGGCTCACGTTCGAAAGAGACAGGAGGCTCGGGTCTCGGTCTCGCTATCGCCAAAAGCATCATCGATCTGCACCAAGGCAACATTTCGGTCGAAAGCACAAACGAATGGACGACCTTTACTGTCTGGCTACCACGTACAATTTCAAGCATTTGAGAAAAGCTTTACTTTTTCTTTACCTTTCGTTTCCGTTAATTTTAATCGAAAAGTCTATCCTGACTGCATGAAGGTTACCGTTTTTGTTTTTGCAGATATAGGAGGGCTTTTTTTATGAGGAAAACAACATGGGCTGTGCTCATGCTGACCATATTCGTCGGACTGATGCTTTGGCGGGATTCAGACTCAGTAGAAGCAGATTGGAAATTCCAAGGACCCATTACGCTAACGGAAAAAACATACGAGAAGGTCGATGCACAAGCAGCGATTCTGTTGGACAGCCAGACAGGAGAAATCATGTACGCACAAAATGCGGATAGGCCTTACCCGGTAGCAAGCATGTCAAAAATGCTGACCGAATATATGCTCCTCGAAGCCATTAAGGAAGAGCGTGTAGATTGGGATGACGAGATCGTCGTATCTGAGAATGCGGCTGCGACTGGGGGATCACGGGTCCATCTTGTCGCAGGAGAGGCCTATCCGATAAAAGACTTGTATGAAGCAATGGCGATCGGCTCTGCAAACAATGCAGCGGTGGCAATCGGTGAATATTTAGCGGGCAGCACATCAGCCTTTGCGGAACAAATGAATTTGAAGGCGGCCGAGCTGAATCTGAGATCATCCTCGTTTGTGAATGCGACCGGATTGGATACTGAAAATGGACAAAATGAAATGACAGCTCGCGATGCAGGAATGCTTGCGTACCACTTGCTCAACGATTTCCCCGATATTGTCAAATTGACGGTCGAGCCATCCGTGGAGCTAGCTTCCACTAAAGAGAATGTCGCCAATACAAACCTCATGCTCAACGGGGAAAACGCTGAGTGGAGTGTCGCAGGGCTAGATGGGCTCAAAACGGGTTATACCAATGCTGCGGGATACTGCTTCACGGCTACAGCGAAGCGGGGGGACAAGCGGCTCATTTCCGTCGTGATGGGCGCTGAAGAAGATGCCACTCGTTTTACAGAGACAAAAAAACTGCTGGAGAGAGGGTTTGACAATGGATAACGTGCAAAAAGTGGAGAGACCGACAGAACTGCTGGCTATTGCTGGTTATGCAGTGTTTGCCCTTTACTTGTTTCTCGTCGTGAAGGTACTGCTGTTTAAATTCGGCAGTTTGGATACCAGCTTGCTATTGGATCAGTGGAAAATCATTTGGAGCGATCCGTCTGTGATTGTGAAGCGGTTGCGCTACCGAAGTAATTTGGTGCCGTTTCATGAAATCGAGAACTATATTATAGCGATACGAAATAACCAAAGCTGGCACAGTGCAGTGAACTTCGTAGGCAACGTGATCGCCTTCATGCCGTTAGGCTTCCTGCTGCCGCTTTTGTTCCCGAAAAAAGCAGGCTCCCTGTTCAGAGTCATCCAGCTATCTCTAATGCTAAGCCTCGGTGTGGAACTGACACAACTCATAATGAACGTCGGAACGTTTGATGTCGATGATTTGCTCCTGAATACAGCAGGCGGGATGATCGGATATATCGTATACTTGTTCATTTGGCTTCTACAGAAAAAACGATTCATCTTGTCCGTCTCTTCCTAGGCTACTTATGAGGCACCCACGTGGTGCTTTTTTATTTATTTATAAAAAATGCATTGATGAACCAACAAAGCTGGCGAGAAGAAAAAGCACAGGGCTCGCAGACCTTGACAACGCCTACCCAGTCGGAACTTCCAAAAGGGGACCACGCTTGTCGAACACTTCTTCTTTGAGAACCTTCCGCCCGTAGGGTGGCTTTGGCTCGACGGTCCCCTTTTGGAAGTGGAGACGGCCAGTCAATCCCCCATGCAGGCGTGTCAGAGTCGAAGAGAACTGTGCTTTTTCTTCCCCTCCACCATGTTGACCCAAACCAAAAAGTCTCCCCTTGTTTTGTCCCAATGCCTATGTTTACACTAGTAGAAACCCATTGAAAATCCGTCGAAAGAGAAGGTGATTCTCTTTGTTAGATAAAGCGCAAGAGATTCTACGAAAGTACTTTGGCTACGAAGCATTTCGAGAAGGCCAGAAGAAAATCATCACGAGCCTGTTAGCCGGACATGACACCGTAGGCATTATGCCAACCGGCGGCGGGAAATCCATCTGTTATCAAGTCCCAGCGATGCTCCAAGAAGGAGTAACCATCGTGATCTCCCCACTCATCTCGCTGATGAAGGATCAGGTAGACGTACTGGTCAGCATGGGCATTCCCGCCACTCAAATTAACAGCTCACTGGATTATAGCGAGGTTCGCGATCGACTGCGTATGGCAGCGCGGGGAGAGTACAAGCTGTTGTATATCGCTCCAGAGCGTTTGGAATCCGAAGCGTTCCAAAATCTGATTCAGGATGTTCCAATTTCGTTTGTGGCAGTGGACGAAGCCCATTGCGTCTCACAGTGGGGGCACGATTTCCGGCCGAGCTATTTGGCGATTGCCCGTTTTCTTCAATCCTTGCCACAGCGTCCGCTCGTCGCGGCCTTGACCGCCACAGCGACACCGGAGGTAACCGAAGACATCAAGCGACAGCTAGAGTTACAGGACGAGCGCCTTTTTATCACAGGGTTTGGCAGAGACAATCTCATTTTGTCTGTACGCAAAGGGGAGAACCGTCGAGAGTTCATCCAGGCGTACTTGCGGGCGAATAAGCAGCAGGCGGGCATTATTTATGCGGCAACGAGAAAAGATGTGGACGCCTTGCATGCAGATTTGGACAAGCGTGGCTTTGCTGTGACCAAATACCATGCAGGACTGACGGAGGAGGAGCGTGCAGCCAACCAGGAAGCATTCCTGTTCGATGATGTCCGGACGATGATCGCGACCAACGCATTTGGTATGGGCATCGACAAGTCCAATGTGCGTTACGTTATTCATTACAACATGCCGAAAAACCTGGAGGCGTATTACCAGGAAGCAGGGCGTGCGGGACGCGATGGAGAGCCAAGCGAGTGTATTCTACTGTTTCAGCCACAGGATATCCAGACGCAAACGTTTTTCATCGAGCAGAATCAACTGCTGGACGAGCGCAAGGAGCTGGAGTACAAAAAACTGTACGCGATGATCGACTATTGCCGTACGCCGCGCTGCTTGCAGCAAAACATCGTGCAATATTTCGGCGAAACAGATGCTGCCACGTGCGGACGCTGCGGGAACTGCACCGATGAAACTGAGCTGTCCGATATTACGCTCGAAGCGCAGAAGATTTTCTCCTGCGTCAAACGTATGAGAGAGCGCTTCGGTGCCGCTCTCGTCGCGCAGGTACTCAAAGGCTCCAAGAACAAAAAGGTCACCCAGTTTTCTTTCGACCAGTTGCCTACGTACGGTCTGATGAAGGAATACAAGGAAAAAGAGATTGCAGACTTGATCCAGCTCCTCATTGCCGAAGGCTATTTGCAAGTAACGGAGAGCCAATATCCAATCGTAAAGCTGGGAGAGCGGGCATTGCCAGTTTTGAGGGGCGAAGAGCGAGTCGTGCAAAAAATCTCGATACGTCCTGTGCAACTGACAGAGGATGACGAGTTGTTCGAGCATCTACGCGCGTTGCGCAAGGAGATCTCAACGCGACAAAAAGTACCGCCGTACGTGATTTTCCCAGACAGTACCTTGAAGGAAATGAGCAGTGTTTGCCCAACTGACAAAGCGGCCATGCTCCAGATCAAAGGAGTAGGCGAGGCGAAATTTGAGAAGTACGGAGAACTCTTTCTGGAGTGTTTGCAGAACTATGCAGCGATCAAGTCGTGACATGTACGTCACGGCTTTTTTTGCTATTTTTCCTTGCATATGCCTGCTATAGTTAGATAGCAACCCAGAATTTTCATACAAAATAGAACAGGAGGACAATTAGAGCAAGACCATCGAGGGGCATTGACAGATTAAGAGAGACAGAGGGGAAAACATGAAAAAACTAGCGAAGGGCTTATTAAGTGTAGCACTTACATCCATGGTGCTAGGAAGTGCGATGATGGGGATCGCCGCACCGGTAAAGGCCGCAGAAGCACCTACCAAAATTACGTTGCTGGGTACATCTGACATTCACGGACGATTCATGCCGTGGGATTATGCGCTGGATGGCCCGAATCAAAATGGCAGCATGACGCAGTTGTTCACGATGATTAAAGAGATTCGCAAAGAAAATCCGAACACTGTGTTGCTGGATGCAGGCGATTCGATCCAGGACAACTCGGCAGAGCTTTTCAACGACCAACCGCAGTCTCCTATCATGGTTGCAATGAATGAAATGAACTATGACGCGTGGGCCTTTGGCAATCATGAATTTAATTTTGGACTCGATGTATTGGATAAGGTCAGCAGCCAATACAAAGGCTCTGTTTTGGCAGGGAACATTTACAAAGAAAATGGCGAGCGTTTCTTGCCTGCATACACGATCATTGAGCGTGCCGGTGTAAAAATCGGCGTCATTGGGATGAACACACCGATGATTACCGATTTCGAAAAAGGAACCGATCATCTGGATGGCCTCGTAATCAAAAATCCGGTAGAAGAAACCAAGAAAGCCGTAAAAGAGTTGGAAGGCAAAGTAGACGTCATGATCGGTCTCATGCACATGGGCATCGAGAATGAAAACGGTATTCCGGGTACGGGCGTAGCAGATATCGCGAACGCCGTTCCAGAACTGACTGCGATTTTTGCAGGTCACATGCACAAGCTTGTGAAAAAGGAAGAGATCAACGGCGTCCTGATCACAGAGCCGGACAAATACGGTACGCATCTCTCTCGCATTGACCTGACTTTCGAAAAGAAAGACGGCAAAGTCGTGTTGACTGACAAGGAAGCGACTGCGCTCCCTGTAAAAGGCGCAGATGGCACACCAGCGGTATCCGATGCAGCGCTGGAGACCAAGCTCCAGCCTTTCCATGAGTTCGCGCGTGCAGATGCCAACATCGTTGTAGCAGAGCTCAAAGGCATGAACTTGGTACCGAAAAATGAGATCGAGGGCATCCCGACGGTCCAAATTCAGGAGACGCCACTATCTGACTTTTTCCATGAAGTGATGCTCTACTACAGCAAAGCAGACGTGGTTGCTCACCAGATCGACAACGACAAAGCCAAGCTGGATGTCGGTCCGATCAAGAAAAAGGATATCGCCTACAACTACCAATACGCGGGTGGCGAGATTACCGTATACAAAGTAACCGGAAAAGACCTGAAGGACTATATGGAATGGGCTGTGGGCTACTTCAATTCCACGCGCCCTGGTGATGTGACAGTTAGCTTTGATCCGAAACGCCGCGCTTCCAAATACAGTACCAACGATTTCTTCGGTGGCGTGAAATACGAAATCGACCTGACCAAGCCATACGGCAGCCGCATCACGAACCTGCGCAAGCTCGATGAGACACCGATCAAGGCTACAGATACCTTGAAGCTCGGAATGAACTCATACCGGATGGAAGCTTTGCAGGCAAAAGGTGGCGCGTTGGAAGGACGCAAGTTTGAACAGCTCTGGTCTTCCAAAGACAACAGTGCGTTTGGTGAAACGGGTGGAACAATTCGCAACCGTGCGATTGCGTACCTGAAAGAAGTGAAAAAAGGCGTTTACGAGCCAAAAGTACAAAACAACTGGAAGATTACAGGTGTGGACACCACTGCACCTGAACGCAAGGACGTAGTAGAGCTGATCAATGCAGGCATTTTGAGCGTTCCAAAAACGGCAGATGGCAAATACACCAATATCGCTTCCATCAACATCAAGGACGCGGTAACCAAAGAAGAAATCACCGAGCTGTCTGCAAAAGCAAAAGTCGATGCAGCGAAGTTCACGTCCCTCAAAACAAAAGGCGAATTTTATCATCAACTGAACGAAGCAAGAAAGGCTGCGGAAAAATCGGTCACACCGCCAACCAAAACGCAGCAAAAGAAATAAACAGAGATGAGCGCAAGAAAGCCGTGACGCTAATAGTCACGGCTTTTTCTTTTTCTATGACGCTACCCTGTCAACGAACGATTCTTCTGCGGTACTTTACCAAGTACAACAGGAACCCGAGCAGCAGCAGTCCTTGACCAACAATCGCACCGGAGATGGAAATGCCGATATAGGTGATCAGGTAGTAAATCCCGGAGCCTACGGCCATCAGCAGATTCTCAATGAAGTTTTGAATCGCAATCGTTTTTCCTGAACCGACCATCCGTTTACCTTCGTCCTGCAAGACAGTATTCATCGGGATAATGAACACGCCGCCCATGAACCCGACGAGAAGCAACAGACAGATGGCAACAAAGGTGATATTCGTCCAAGGAAATAGCACGATGATGAGAAACATTCCGAATCCGTATGTCAGCGATCGAGTGAAATGAGACAAAGGAATGAGCTTCGGAGCGAGAAAAGCTCCGGCGATAATTCCGATGGATGTCGTTGCGAGAATCAGCGATACAGAGAAGCTCTCCGGGTTAATCCCCAGCGCGAGGGGAATCCAGGCCAGAACAGCCACGCGCAGGACAGCAGAGGACATCCAGAATGCTCCGGTTCCAATCAGGGCAAAGCTTGTTTCCGGGCGATTCATCAAGTGCTGGAAGTCGATGAAAAAGCGTCGTGCTTCTGCCCCATAGCGAATCGATGCATTCCCTTTCATGCGCGGAATGAAGAAAGTCATCCCAAGCGACAGCAGATAGATCAGCAGACAAATTCCTGACGAGATAAGCGGTGCTGTCATGTTTGCGATGGCTCCACCACCACCGATTCCTGTCAAAATGGCAAAGATCGTATAAGCTTCGATGCGTGCATTCGCATGAAACAGTTCATCTTCATTTCGAGTCAGCTCTGGCAAAATTCCGTACTTGGCGGGAGAATACACAACGGCTCCGACTCCGACTGTGAAGTAACACAACATCAACATCATGATGCTTGATTGGTCAATGAAAAACAGCAGGACGACACCAAGCGCTTTAATCAGGTTGCCAATCACCAGCACGATTGACTTGGCATGCTTGTCGGCAAAAGGCCCAACCAGTGGAGCGAGAAAAACGTAAGGAAGAAAGAATGAAATCGATACGAGTGCAAGCATCGCGGGAGAAAAACCGTTCTCCCGCAGCAGATTCGCGATGACAAACAAAATCATGTTGTCGGCAAAGGCCGATAGAAATTGAGTGAAGTACAGGGCTTGTAGTGGTTTTAATCGTATGTTCACATCATTTTCCTCCCGTTTCGGCCAGCTGTTTCAGACTGACGTAATCCGTTTTGCCGCTGCCGAGAAGTGGTAGAGCCTTGATGACTTGCATCGTACCTGGTATGAGCAATGGCGAGTATTGTTTTTCCGTCAAATACGCGCGCAATTGGCTCAGCGAAACCGATTCATCTGTGGTAAATAGCAGGACACGCTCACCTTTTCGCGCATCATTCACTGTGATTGCAGCAAAGCCGGAGTGTCCGAAGCATTGCATAGCCAATTCTTCAACCAGATTGAGCGAGACCATCTCGCCACCGATTTTGGCGAAGCGCTTCAGGCGAGATTGGATGCTGAGAAAGCCGTCCTTGTCAGCTGTAACCAAGTCACCTGTGTGGTACCATTCCTCAGCGGGAACAAAGCCTTTTCCGTGAATCATATAACCCTTCATGACGTTCGGACCCTTCACCAAAAGCTCTCCGCCAGCATCGATTCCTTCGACTGGTTCCAGCTTGGCGGACATTCCTGGCATCAAACGCCCGACGGTTCCCGGTTTGTTTGCCAGCGGGGTGTTGAGCGACAGGATCGGAGCTGTTTCCGTTGCCCCATAGCCTTCAAAAATCCGTACACCGAACTTTTCCATCCATAACTTGCGCACATCGTCCTTTAGCTTTTCTGCACCTGCAAATACATAGCGCAAGGAGTAGAAGTTGTAAGGGTGGGCCATACGTCCGTAACCAGCCATAAAGGTCGAGGTTCCGAAGAGAATCGTTGCGTTTTGATCATAGACCAATTCCGAAATCGCCTTGTAATGCAACGGACTTGGATACAGATAAACCGGGATGCCTTTCACTACCGGTAAAAGCGTTCCCGCAGTGAGGCCGAAGCTGTGGAACATAGGCAGGGCATTGAAAAACTTGTCGCGACTCGTAATGTCAATCACACTAGTCACTTGTTGAATATTCGCGTACAGGTTCGTATGCGTCAGGATGACACCTTTTGGCTTGCTCTCACTGCCAGAGGTGAAGAGTATCAGCTCGTTGTTAGACGCTGAAGCTTTTTTCTTCCGCAAATAAGAAAAGAGTGCGGACACTTTGTCAAAAGCAGTCGCGGATGCTTTCAAATCCTCGAGGTAGATAATGTTCATGCTCGGTGAAAGACCTGCGATGATGTGCCCCAGCTTCCCTTTTTCAATGAATACACGCGACGTCAGGATCGTATCGATCTGGGCAGTCTCACAGCAATCCAGCAAGGAACGAATGCCGAGCGAAAAGTTCAGGATGGCTGGGGTGGCTCCGATGCGAAACAACGATAGCAACGTTACGAGATGACCTACTGAATTGGGAAGGAATACACCGACAACCGGTTTTCCCAAGAGCATCGGCTGCAATTTGTTGCCGAGTAAGTAGCTGCCGATTAACAAGGTCTTGTAGTCGATCGCGGACGTCAGGTCCTTGGCGATTTCCATTTTTGCACCATTCAGGCGAGCTGCTTCGAGAACTTCATCAAACAGATTCACGTTTTGCTTCATTCGACTCTCGAACAAGCCTTCTTGGAGAATACGCAGGATACGATCATTGGCCGTGGCTTTTTGTTCGCGCATCGACAGGTTTGGATCGCGCTCGATGGTGAACGGAGTGCCTACTGTCATGGTCACATCCGGGAACCAGGAGAGCTTCAGCTTTCCTTTCAAATACGAGAAGATCGAGCGTTCCAGGCCTTTAATGATGATCGGGTAAACCGTTACACCAGTTCGTAGAGCGAGATAGCCGACACCGCTGTAGATTTTCATAATGCCGCCCGTCGTCGTGATCCGACCTTCTGGGAAAATTACCAGCGTCTGTCCGTTGCGAAGGACGCGGAGCATGTGGCGGATGGAGTACGGGTTGAGCGGATCGATCGCAATATGCTTGCGGAAGCGGAGGAAAAACGCAAACCGCTTGGCGATCTCCGTGTTGACGACAAAGGTCGCTTCTTTTGGCAAGCAAAAGGATAGGAGTACCGCATCTAGCAAGGAGACGTGATTGGGAGTGATAAGAGATGGCTTCGACAAGTCGATTTTGGAGAGCCCAAGCACACGAGGGCGAAACCACAGCATCAGTATCGTTTTTAAGAAAGAATAAATAAGGGCCATGTGGACCACACCTTTACAAAGGATAAGTGAGTTGCTCTATAGCTTTTATTGTAAGGAGTGGAGCATGTAAAAAAAGTACCAACATTCATTGGTACCTGGTAATAAGACCTAGAATAGCTTTTTTTGGCTGGCTTTTGCGGCCGCTTCCTTGCTTGTTTTGACGCCCATTTTTTTCAGGATTCGATTGATGTGATTTTTGATCGTACGCTTCGTGATGTGGAGAGATTGTTCAATCTGCGTTTGCGTATGACCTTGGTGGATTAGTTGTAGGATGTCCCTTTCTGCGGGAGATAACAGCTTTTGATTTTCATCGTTTTTCAAACGCAAAAATTCGTTGCGCAGTGCCGCAGCTGCCGTAGGGTGAATGGCAGATTGGCTGTTGTGAGCAGCACGGATAGCGTCGGGAATTTCCTTGAAGCTCGATTTGCTGATGTAATTGACGGCACCCGCTGAGAAGGATTCCACGATCACTGCCTCGTCTGTCAGAGAGGTGAGCATGATGATTTTACTGTCAGCTTGGAGTGCCATGAATTCAATTGCCGTCTCGATACCGTCCAGATTGTTCTCGGTCAAGTTAATGTCCATCAGGACGACATCCGCTTTGGCAGGCAAAAAGCGCTCGATTGCTTCTGCTTTGAACCCGGCTTCCCCTACTACGGTGAGATCCGGTTCTTTGTTCAGGAAGTCAATGAGACCTTTGCGCCAGATGGGATCATCCTCTACTAAAAATACCCTGATTGGATTCATGTTTGTGAGCGTCCTTTCGCTATTCAGAGTCGTTTATGATGACGCGCTTTTTCGGGAAGAACAGGAAAACGGTGGTTCCTTTGCCTTGCTCACTGTAGATTTCAAGTTGGCCCTGATGCTTTTGCATGACATTGTAGCAGTAGGAGAGCCCAAGACCAAAGTTTTGTCCTGTCCTTTTTGTCGAGAAAAAAGGATCGAGTACATGAGGCAGGTTCTCTTTGGTAATGCCTGTGCCTGTGTCCGCGACAGTGATGATGAGATGCTTGTAGGACAAAAATAATTGAAGATGGAGCTTGCCGCCCGACTTCATGGCTTCCAGCGCATTCATGCACAAGTTGGTGATGACTTCGCGCAGTTGTACGCCATCGCCATATAAGCGGAGGGTTTCGTCTAATTCACTAACGACTTCTACCTGTTGTTTCAGGGTGTAGGGCGTCAAATTTTGTGTGACTTGCTCGATGATTTGGCCAGGGTCACATGGTTCTTCGCGCAGCTCGACGTCCCGCAACTGGTTTTGAATCCGATTCATCATGTCCAGCATATGTTGCGAGGATTGCATCAGGACAAGCGCGTCTTCTTTTAGCGACGGCTGGTTGGTTTCATCTGCATATGTCTCGATACGGTCGGCATATAGCGAGATTTTGCCTGCTTCATTTTTGATCGTATGGTTAATGATTTGCGCACCGGAAGTCAAGGCGCGCAAGGTACTGTCCAGACGTCTTTTTTCTACGCGGAGACGGACGCCAAGGAAGCCGTATTTCAAACTGATAGCAACGATCAGGATAAACTGGATCGTGACCACGCCTATGTTGTAGCGCCAAGCCTCGTAATCGTTCTGGATACGCATGATATAGATGAAAATAAAGACGAAAAATAACGGAACGATGATGATTACGTTCGTGAAAAAGCTGTTTTTTTTCACGAGCGGATCTTTTTCTCGCATGTACTGCACGACAAGCAGCGTACAGGAGAACAGAAAAAACGGAATCACCCATGCCACCATAATCCAGTAGTTAAAAAGCAGCTCGGGATAAACGGGTGTAATCCAAAGCATCCCAAGCGGCAGGATGAGAGCAGCGTATTGTATCGTCAGCTTTACTCTGCGAGACAAAAATTCAGCTGAGTGTACGGCAAACATGAGAAACGTGTAGGGCAAACCCACTTGGCAAACAAAGGAAGAGATGCGGCTCACCAATATCAGGGTGTTCGTGGTCCCGGGCTTTGCGGCCAGGTAATCTGCAAAATGGGGCATGATCGTCTCGTCAATCACGCCTGAGATAAAGCCCCCAGCCCCAACAAAGGCAGTCGCACAAGCCCAGCGGATCGACGTTCGTTTCGGGTCTGTGAACAACACGAACAGACCTAATGCCCATATGGTAAACAAGATGAAAACCATCATGGATTTGCTATCTCCTGTCAATCATTATTTATCTATTATATCGTACACCAGGGAAAGGAGACGGAAAAATAAATCAACGGGACAAAACGGGGAAAGGGCGAAAAAGCAGCAAGCAGGTTTTTCCAAATATTCGTGGAAATGAAAAGGATTGGTTGTGCATTTCGTGACTTTCTATCTATTCAACGGTGGGTGATAGAGTGAAGCGATTAGATTTCATATTCCAGACGTTAGTAGACGCTGGTCCTGATAAAAAAGTAAGCGCTTCAGAGTTGGCTGAGCGGCTTGGTTTGAGTCGAGCGAATGTGAGTAGCGATTTGAACCGGTTGTGGAAGGAAGGCCGAATCGAGAAGGAAGAAGGGCGTCCGACGCTGTTTTTTGCCAAGCAAGGAAACGATTCGCTCTATTTGGCGGAGACGTCGCTGGACAGGCTGGCGAAAACCAACAAGAGCCTGATCACGCGTATTGAGCAGGCAAAGGCGGCCGTTTTGTATCCGCCGCGAGGAATGCATTGTTTGATTTTGGGGGAAACGGGTGTAGGCAAGTCGTGGTTTGCTGGGATGATTCATGAGTTTGCCGTTGATATTGGACGCCTGGATAAGCATGCTCCTTTCGTGATTTTTAACTGTGCCGATTATGCCAACAACCCGCAGCTCTTATTCAGTCAATTGTTCGGGGTCAAAAAAGGGGCGTACACCGGAGCGGAGATGGACCGCAAAGGACTCGTGGAAAAGGCAGACGGTGGCATTCTATTTCTCGATGAAGTGCATCGGCTGCCTGCGGAAGGACAGGAAATCTTTTTTACCTTTATGGATAAGGGGATATTCCGCCGCGTAGGGGAAACAGAGATGGAGCGGACGGCTCACGTCCAGATTGTCATGGCCACGACAGAAAATCCGGAGTCGAGTCTCTTGAAAACATTCATGAGGCGAATTCCCATGGTCATCAAGCTGCCCTCTTTGGTTGAGCGTGGCTTGGAAGAACGTTTTAGTATTACGATGGAGATTTTTCAAGAAGAGGCTTTTCGGTTGGGGAGAGAGATTCAGATATCGGCCAATGCTGTGCAGGCATTTTTGTGCTATCACTGCCCGAATAACATTGGACAGTTAAAAACGGATATTCAGCTCACCTGCGCCAGCGCCTATGCCGAATTCATTTCATTAAAAAAGAATCAGCTACATGTGTCGGTTCAGGACCTGCCACATCATGTCAAGCAAGGGCTGCTTTTAGTGAAGGATTACAAGCAGGAGCTAGATGAAATCATTGGGACGGAGCACAATTGCTTTGTCGTGCAGCCATCAAAAGAGGGCATCTGGATCGGGCGAGAAACAGGAGATACGACGGACAGCGTCTATGAAAAAATCGAGCAAAAAATATATGAACTGCAAAACCTCGGTGTGAGTGAGGAAGAATTGGAGTTTGACATCGAGAATTATTTTACGACCTTTATCAAGGGTGTCCATCAACGAGTGAATAAGGGCGACATGGCCCGGATTATCGACCCGTTCATCATACACCTCGTGGAAGAGATCGTTCGCTTCGCAGAGGCCAAGCTGGAGAAGATTTTGAGCCAGAAGGTGATTTTTGGTCTCGCGCTGCATATTCAGACGTCGAAAGAGCGCCTCGCACAAGGCAAGCAGATTGTAAATCCGCAAATCAACCATGTGCGAATCAAATACAAGAAAGAGTTTGCTGTGGCGCTAGAGTGCGTTCGCATGATAGAAGAAGCGATACTCATGGATCTGCCAATTGGTGAGGCTGGATATTTGACCATGTTTTTCGTGCTCGACGATGTCAGCATGGAGGAAGAGCGGGAAACAATCGGGGTGCTCGTGATTACGCACGGCAGCGGCGGCGCGACAGCGATGGTCGATGTGACGAACCGATTGCTGGTCACACAATATGCCAGAGCCATCGATCTGCCGCTTGAAGAAGATTCCATGAGTGTTTTGGAAAAAGCACTGAAAGTAGCCAGAGAGATCGGGAGCAAGGCTGGATTGCTGTTGCTCGTTGATATGGGGTCCTTGCTCGGCTTTGGCGAGATCATCGAGCGGGAGATGGGCATTCCGGTCAAGGTCATTCCGATGGTCAGTACGCCGCATGTGATTGAAGCCACTCGAAAGGCCATGCTCGGTCATTCGCTGGAGGATGTTTACCGAGATGTCGTGGGCATGTCGCTCTATCAGCGGGAGGAGCAGCCGAAAGAGCAGGTGCAAAAGCATGTTCCGGCGCTGACGATCGTAGCAGCCTGCCTGTCTGGGGAAGGAAGTGCCTTGTTTTTGAAAAAGCTGCTGGAATCAAGGCTCAGGTACGATGATAACCTGCTGGAATTTGTGCCGCTGCAACTGATCGATAAGGCACAAGCCCGCAGTCAGCTTCGGAAAATCAAGGAGGAGAGGAAAATTCTCTTCGTGGTGAGCAATTACATTCTCGACCGCGAGTTGCGCCACCATAGCATGGACGATGTTTTGAACGGCGAGGCGATGTCTGATATCCAGAAAGTGATTGATCTGGAAGAGGCGTACCTGAAGATGCAAGATTCGCTGGGGGAGCATCTGCAAATGGTAGACGGACAAGATATTCTCGCTGACGTGAGGATGTGTGTCGGCCGTATGGAGGAGCGACTGAACAATACTTTGGTTTTTGACACGCGAATAGGGGCTTACTTGCACATTTGCTGCCTGGTGGATCGCTTGAAAGCAGGGACGCAATCCGTGGCGTATATTCAAAAAGACAGTTTTTTGCTGGAGAACCGCAAGCTGTACAGCTTAATCCGCCATGAATTATTGCCGCTGGAAGACAAGTATGAGGTAGTGATCAGTGAAGACGACGTTTGCTTTATCATGAATTTCTTTATACACAATAAAACACTGGCGTAACCAGTGTTTTATTTTTTGCCTTTTCTATATTCAAACTCAAACACTACAGCGCTTACATAAAAACACTAATGAGAATGACAGGCAACGAGGTCGCGAAATATGCCTAACCATGCGGTTCTTTCGGTAAGCGCATACATTTTTTGGTGTTTTGGCACGTAACTTGCTCTTACAGTAAGGCATCACTCGTCGAGAGGAGGGGGTACAATCCATGAATATTTTATTGTGTTGCGCAGCGGGTATGTCGACAAGCTTGCTGGTTCAAAAAATGGAAGAGGCTGCCAGAGAAAAAGGGTTGGACGCTAAAATATGGGCAGTTTCCGCAGATGAAGTAAAAAATCATATTGATCAAGCAGCAGTGCTCTTGTTGGGGCCACAAGTACGTTACAAGCTGACAGAGATGAAAAAAGAAGGGGCATCCAGAGGAATTCCTGTAGACGTAATCAGCACGGTCGATTACGGAACGTTGAACGGGAAAAACGTGCTTGAGTTTGCACTTCGTCTAAAACAGTAGGAGGGGGATGCGTATGGGCGGATTTGTTTCATTTATGGAAAACCGCATGATGCCGATAGCAGGGAAAATGGCGGAACAAAAGCATCTGCAGGCCATTCGTGACGGAATTATCCTTACTTTGCCTTTGTTGATCATTGGTTCACTGTTCCTCATCATTGGCTTCATACCTATACCTGGTTATGATGAATTCATGGGCGGTATTTTCGGCGAAAAATGGCGGACGAAGCTGCTGTATCCGGTAGGCGCTACTTTTGACGTCATGGGATTGATTGTCAGTTTTGGCGTCGCCTACCGACTAGCAGAGAAATACAAGGTCGATCCGCTGTCGGCTGGAGCGATTTCTGTTGCTTCCTTCTTGCTCGCGACTCCGTATAAAGTAATGTTCACCCCTGAGGGAGCGAGTGCAGCCCAAGAGGTAGGCGGAGTCATTCCCGTTACATTGATGGGTAGTCAGGGATTGTTCGTTGCCATGATATTGGCGATATTAGGAACCGAGATTTATCGCAAAATCATCCAAATGAAAATCGTCATCTCCATGCCACCCGGCGTTCCCCCTGCTGTTTCCCGCTCTTTTGTGGCATTGATCCCTGCGGGTGCTGTGCTTATCGTTGTCTGGCTGATTCGGATTCTGCTGGAAAACACCTCTTTCGAGAGTATTCATAATATTGTAAAAGATCTGCTTGTCGGACCATTGAGTGTGGTTGGCAGCAGCTTGATTGGCGCCATCATCTGCGTGTTGCTTATTCATATACTCTGGGCTGTTGGTTTGCATGGTGCCGCGATAGTCGGTGGCATTATGAGTCCCATCTGGCTGACACTGATGGACCAGAACAGAGCAGCGTTTCAGGCAAATCCGAACGGTGAATTGCCGAACGTCGTCACCACGCAATTTTTTGACATGTGGATATATGCAGGGGGATCAGGTGCCACTTTGGCTCTCGTTGTCCTGATGGTATTCATGGCGCGAAGCAAACAGATGAAAAACATCGGTAGACTCTCGCTCGGACCTGGTTTGTTTAACATCAATGAACCGGTCATCTTCGGAATGCCGATCGTCATGAACCCGCTCTTGATTATTCCGTTTGTGATTACCCCTGTCATATTGGTTATTATCAGCTATTTTGCGATGTCACTCGGATGGGTAGCAAAGCCAAGCGGGGTATCTGTTCCGTGGACGACACCATTATTTGTGAGCGGATATTTGGCTACAGGCGGAAAAGTATCGGGGATGGTTCTTCAAGCGGTGAACTTCATCATCTCGCTTGCGATCTACTATCCGTTCTTCCGCTTGTGGGATAAACAAAAGGTAAGTGAAGAAAAAGCTGGTACTGCTTCCAATACAGCTGTGACTATGTAATCGCTAGAGGAGAGGCTATCTATGAAACTGATTGTGAATGCAGACGATTTTGGGTATTCCAAAGGCGTCAATCTGGGCATCGTCGAAGCACATCGGGAAGGAGTCGTTACTTCTGCGACCTTGATGGTCAATATGGAGGGGTTCGAGCACGCTGTAGGACTGGCCAAAGAACATCCAACGCTCGGAGTGGGCATTCATCTGGTACTCACATGCGGAACGCCAGTTAGTCAGGATGTACCATCGCTAACGGACGGAGAGGGGCGTTTTCGGCGTGGGCAAGATCATTTGGTTTCTGCTGCACCGGAGGAGATCGAGCGGGAGCTGCGGACGCAATTGGAGAGATTCGTGGCGTCGGGGCTCAAGCTGACCCATATCGACAGCCACCACCATGTACATGCACATCCAGCCGTTTTGCCGATTGTTCTGAAGCTGGCAGAGGAATATAGAGTGCCAGTTCGCTATCCGTGGATGTCCGGGACACAGGAGCAGCGAGACCAGTCGAGTGTTTTGACGACAGAAGGCTTTTCTCATCATTTTTATGGAGATGACCTAACCGTACAATCCTTCGTCAGGATCGTAGAGGATATGGCAGATTATCCTGTAGTTGAGATCATGACGCACCCTGCTTATTTGGACGAAGCGGTACTGACAGGCAGTTCGTACGCAAAGCAACGAACCACAGAATTGAAAATTTTAACGGCAGCAGAGTTAAAGCAATACATTCGTGATCAAAAAATACAGCTCGTGACTTTTAGCGAACTTGGATAGGTGGAGATAGATATGGACCATACAGACGTTATTTTTCAACTAATACTTCACGGAGGAAACGCGCGGAGTCTGGCAATGGAAGCGATCGCTCTGGCTAAAAATAGAGACATGTCAGGTGCAGAGGATGCGTTGAAGCGTGCAGGAGAAGAGCTCGGTCGTGCACACCAAAATCAAACGGCACTTATCCAAAAGGAGATAGCAGGCGAAAAGACTGAGATCAGCATGCTCTTGATTCACGCCCAGGATCATTTGATGAACGCGATAACAGTCAAGGATTTGGCTACGGAGTTTGTAGAGCTTTACAGCCAAATCCATGAAGGCAAGGAGGCAGGAGTATGAGCGGAATCAAAATTGTAACGATCGGTGGAGGGTCTAGCTATACACCTGAGCTGGTGGAAGGCTTTATCAAGCGCTACGATGAGTTGCCCGTCCGAGAGTTGTGGCTGGTGGATATTCCGGAGGGCGAGAAAAAGCTGCAAACAGTAGGAGCCCTGGCAAAAAGGATGGTAGAGAAAGCAGGGGTGCCTATCGAGATCCATTTGACGATGGATCGGCGAAAAGCACTTGCGGGCGCAGATTTTGTTACGACGCAAATGCGCGTAGGTCTGTTGGATGCGCGGATCAAGGATGAGCGTATTCCTTTGAAATACGGAGTAATCGGTCAGGAAACCAATGGTCCCGGCGGATTGTTCAAAGGCTTGCGTACCATTCCGGTCATTATGGACATTTGTCGTGACATGGAAGAGCTATGTCCAGATGCTTGGCTGATTAACTTCACGAATCCGGCGGGTATGGTCACAGAGGCAGTGCTACGATATACCAACCGCAAAAAGGTTATTGGACTGTGTAATGTACCTATCGGGATGAAAATGGGTGTTGCTACTGTTTTGGGCGTCGAGCAGTCACGGGTTCATATTGATTTTGCCGGATTGAATCATATGATCTTCGGACTAGGTGTGTACCTGGATGGGGAAAACGTCATTTCCCAGGTAATCGATAAGATAACGGGCGACCAATCGGGTATTACGATGCAAAACATTTTGGACCTTGGTTGGGATAAAGATTTCATCAAAGCATTGGGGATTCTCCCTTGCCCGTATCATCGTTACTACTACCAGACCAGCACGATGCTGGAGCATGAGCTGGAAGAAGCGGAGCAGAAGGGTACGCGAGCTGAAGTGGTCAAGCAGGTGGAAGCAGAGCTATTTGCACTCTATGAAGACCCAGACTTAGATATCAAGCCTCCGCAGTTGGAGAAGCGTGGCGGGGCCTATTACAGTGAGGCTGCCTGCAATCTGATTTACTCCATTTACAACGACAAGCGCGATATTCAGACGGTAAATGTTCGCAACAATGGAGCGATTGCCAGCATTCCGGATGATTCGGCAGTCGAAGTGAACTGCGTCATTACAAGAGAAGGACCGATTCCTTTGGCTGTTGGTGATTTGCCTGTTCCCGTGCGTGGACTCGTACAGCAAATCAAATCGTTTGAGCGAGTGGCAGCCGAGGCGGCTGTAACGGGTGATTACCATACGGCGCTACTGGCGATGAATATTAACCCGCTGGTATCGTCTGACGTGATCGCCAAAAAAATACTCGATGAGATGCTGGAGGCGCACAAGGAGCATCTGCCCCAGTTTTTCAAGCCCGTCACATAAGGATGGTACTCGTGTGAAATACAAACTCCTCGCCTTGGATGTGGACGGAACGATTTTAATGTCGAATCATACCTTATCCAAAGTAACAGAGCAGGCCATTAGCCAGTTAGTGAAGCAAGGTGTCCACGTCACACTGGCAACCGGCAGGGCATACCCATCGGCCAAATCATTGGCACAGCAGTTCCAGATCAGCGCACCACTTGTTTCCCATGATGGCGCATACGTTGCAGATCCCAAGACGGATCAGGTGCTGTATGTACAGCGTATTCCGTATGAGATCGCGGCGAGGATTACAGATATACTTGTATCGCATGGCTTGGATGTCATGCTGCTGCATGAGTCTTATGCTGTCACGAATCGCACCTGGAAATGGACGGACTTGTTTCCGTTGTTGAATGCCTGGACACTGCGCCAGCTCTGGAAAAATCAATACCCGCTCAGAATCCAGGCTTCGCGGTTGATAGCGGGATACGTTCGAAAACATGAAGTGTGTGCTCCGAAAATATTCGTCACGGGCGACGAGAAGCGCCTGTTGGCAGCAAGACAAGAGCTGGAGAAAGCCGAGCTTTCGGGGATTCGCGTGACGGCTTCGGGCGCAAATAATTTGGAAATATTGCCTGTGGGTATCTCCAAGGCAAGCGGTCTTGCGGTAGTGAGTGAGAGACTTGCGATTCAGCCTGACGAGATCGTTGCTGTAGGCGACAATTACAATGATGCAGAGATGCTCCAATTCGCCGGAATGGGTGTGGCGATGGGCAATGCTCCTGACGATCTGAAACAGCTAGCTCGGCATGTCACGGAAACGAACGATCGGCATGGGGTGGCAGAGGTCATTGAGAAGTTTTTTCTGTAAGAGGTTGGTCAAAAAGACGACTTTTTGAACTTGCATGATAAGCATTCAGACAGGAAGGGAGGCGTGAAATTGATCCGAATGAATCTGGAAGTAGCCGTGAGTGGAGGTCTCCATGCTCGCCCTGCTTCTGTCTTGGTGAACCTGCTCAATCAATACAGCTCGTCGGTCAAGATGATCTACAATGACAAGCAGGCTAATGGCAAAAGCATCCTCAGTGTAATGGCTCTGGGGGTAAAGACCGGAGATGAAATTATGTTTGAGGTGGAGGGGGCCGATGAGCAAGAGGTGGCTGCCAGTATTGAGTCCCTATTTGAAAGGAACTTTGCCATCTAACAGGGTGAAAACCACGTAATAAAGCCAGCGCCTGACGATCGGGCACTGGCTTTTCTATGTGATCTTTAAGCGTGTTTGCGGAATACAACGATGACTTTGAAGTAATCGCCATCAATATCGATCGACAGCCTGCCGCCTTGCAATTCTACGATGCTTTTCGCGATAGCCAAGCCGAGGCCGGAGCCTTCGGTATGACGGGATTGATCGGCGCGCTTGAACCGTTCAAACAGTTCCTGTGCATCAAAGTCGATTTCGTAGGCGGAGACATTTTTGAACGTCAGGATGACCTCATCCTGTGTCTCTGCCAAATGAATCAGGACGCGTGTATTCGGCATGGAATACTTCAGGGCGTTGCCAATCAGATTCTCGAATACACGCCACGTTTTCTTGCCATCCAGAGGAGCGACGATCTTTGGCTGCTCCGTCGTTACGCGGAAAGTGAGCGTCGATTGCTCGATTTTGTCACTGAATTCTGCAATGGATTGGTTGAGCAGGGAGGCTACATTCACTTGCTCGATATTTAGCTCAACCGCACCGCTGGACATTTTGGCTGCGTCAAACAGGTCATCGATGAGAACGCGCAGTCGATCTGCCTTGCGATCCAAGACATCGACGTAGCTCTTGCGTTCCTCAGGTGTCAAGTTTTCTTGTTTGAGCAGGGTAACGTAGTTGATAATCGACGTAAGCGGTGTTTTCAAATCATGGGAAACATTTGTGATCAATTCAGATTTCATACGCTCGCTTTTCATCTGCTCTTCCATCGCGTGCTTGAGACCCTTTGTGATGTTATTGAGAGAGTGCGCGAGATCAGATAACTTGCCTTTTTTTACCTTCTGGATCGTAGTGTTCAGATTGCCCCCAGCCATTTCGGAGGCACCTTGCATGATGCGGTTCATCAGTCCCAAGCGTCTAAGCGAGTATGGGAAAACCACGATCATGTAAAACATGCCATACAAAAAGCTGAAAAACAGTAAGCCGCCAGCTCCTTCGATAAGCCCGACGAATCCGAAACCGATACTCATTCCGAACACGACAGTCAGGATGAACAACGTGGATACTTTAAAGAACATGCCGCGATTGGCATAGCTTTCTTGAAGAAGGATACGCTGTCTGGCAAAGATACTCTTTTGCCACTGTTGCAAGAATCTCTCGGGTTCTTTGTACATGAGCCGCGCCTCCAGCAGTTGTAAAAGCAGGTAAGCGGTGAACAAGGATACGAACGCAAGGGTAAAGATATGCACACCATCAATCGGCAAGAAGAAAAAGCGCAGGTTCGCCAACATAATGAAGTACGTAATTCCAAGTACGAACACCAGACCCATCCGAATATCCAGCGGGATAAGGCGGAACAGAGCCATGCTTTTTGTGACAATAGGCACTTCTGCCGGTTTGCCTGTTCGCAAGTACAAAAAGCTAAAAGCAATGATGAGGAGAGTGACCGTAAGCAAGACAAATTCGGCAATCAGCCGCTCCCGAATGGAATCGTAGTAAAGGGCATCTGCGTGGACCTGACTATATCCGTCTGGTTCTTTTGGGACATAAAAGATACCGCTTAGTTGATTCAGTTGATAAGTGCGATTGATGCTATCCAAATCCCCGTTCGTATTAGGGAGGTTGATTGTGTAGCGCGCATATCGGGCCAGTTCCCATTCTGTAGGTTCTTGCGCGAGATTGGTGTAAACTTTGTTGTTCTTTTTATCGGTGACGTAGTATTTGAAGGAGCCGCTTCGCAAGGTGAGGCTATTTTTTTGTTCCTCGTACTCGGTATCTCTTTCGGCGATTCTGTTGTTCACTTGCTCCTGATAATGCGACGTTGCTTTTGCGATGTTTTCTTGCAAGCTTTGTGAATATTCTTCCGTTAATTGGGCGACTCTCTCGTTGTCACCCTCACTTTTTGCCCGTTTTATCGAATCTAAGAGCGGGTTATCTTCTTTAATCGTTCGGAGGGTTTCCTCATGCTCTTTTTTGAGCTGATTCGCTGTCTTCTCGTCGAGCTTTCCTGGAGTGTAGCTTGCATAATCTACATGAACGTTTTTCACCAGCTCGGCAAATGTCTCTAATTCACGATTAAAGCCTGAGCTTTGAAAGTAATTATCCTCTTGGAGATTCTCGCGTTTATGGTACAGATCGGCCATTGTCAGGAGAGCGAGCGAAATACTCACGATCATAACAATGAGCACGGGCACCGCAAAGCGTTTATTTTTCGATTTTGTATCCAATTCCCCATACCACCTTCAAATATTTTGGTTCCTTCGGGTTGATCTCTATTTTTTCCCGAATGCGTCTCACGTGGACAGCTACCGTGTTTTCCGCGTTCATATAAGGCTCTTTCCAGACCCGTTCATAGATTTCCTCGATTGAAAAAACGCGGCCCTTGTTTTCCATCAACAGCTCCAGGATTTTGTATTCGGTAGCTGTCAGCCTGACCTCGTTACCGTCAATCGCTACATTTTTTGTGCTTTTGTTCAAGGTCAAGCCGCGTACCTGAATCTCATCCTCTGTCATTTGAGCGCTTCCCAGATTGGTAAAACGTCTTAACTGAGATTTGACCCTAGCGATCAACTCCAAGGGATTAAAAGGCTTCGTCACGTAGTCATCAGCACCGATGTTGAGCCCGAGGATTTTATCGGTATCCTCTGATTTGGCAGAGAGCATGATGATCGGGATGTTTTTTTTCTGGCGAATTTGAAAGGTGGCGGTCATCCCGTCCATTTTGGGCATCATGATGTCCATCAGGATGAGTTGGATCTCTTCATTCTCCAGTACTTCCAACGCTTCCAGTCCATTGCTAGCCTTGAATACGGTCATGGATTCATTTTTGAGATAGATTTCGATTGCGTCGCGGATTTCAGCCTCGTCGTCGACTACGAGGACTTGATATTTGGTCATGATTCGTCCCACCTTATGAATGCATTCATGGTACTATCTTAACGCCCAGCTCTAACAAAACAGTAATGAAATGTCTTACAAATTTCTTAATAAACCGCGTTCAGGAAATGCTAGCTGATAGGATCGAGCCGATAAATAAGGTAAGATGTGAGAAAGAATACGAGAAAATTGGTGATGGCTTTGCTGGAATGGACAGGGGAGAGAATCATCCCCAAGCTGTTAAAACCTACGAATGGCATGCTGATGGAGCATATAGCCAGATATTATTTTGCCGCTCCTTATGTAAAAGGTCGAGTGCTGGATATCGCTTGCGGTACCGGCTACGGATGTCATATGATCGCAAAGGATCGAAAACGAGAGCTGACGGAAATGATCGGAGTCGACAACGATGAGGCGACGATATTGTACGCCGATCGGGAATACAACCATCAAAAGATTACGTATCAGCAGGGTGACGCGCTTGATCCGGCGCTTCCCGAGCAATTGGGATTGTTTGATACGATTTTGAGCTTTGAGACTATTGAGCATGTCGCAGACGATTTGCTGTTTATGGATAACTTGTATCGGATGCTGAAGCCAGGTGGTACGCTTGTGCTGTCCAGTCCATTTGGCAGAGGGCGGGGCATGCAGACGAGTGAGCCCTTCCATGTTCATCAGCTAACGCCGGAAGAGTTCGCGGAGCTGTTTGTACGCTATTCTGACGTGGATATGTACTATCAGAGAGGCGTTACGTTTGAAAAAACACCCCGAGATGGCGTACGGTACTTTATCGGCATGGCAGTATGTACGAAATAATAACGGATCGATTGATGAATGGAGATGGCGAAACTGGCTGATTTTTGGAGATTGGGAATTCGCAAGGAATTGATACATGCCCTGCAAGAGAACGGGATTACGGAACCGACACCGATTCAGGAACAAGCAATCCCTGTCGTACTCGAAGGAAAAGATGTAATCTCGCAAGCGCAGACGGGAACGGGAAAGACACTTGCATTTATTTTGCCGATCTTGGAAAAGGTTGATCCGGAAGCAGCGCATGTTCAGGCATTGATTTTGACGCCTACGCGAGAGCTTGCCCTGCAAATTACAGCAGAGGTTAAGAAGCTTGTAGCGATGCTGGATGACGTGCATGTGCTTGCTGTTTATGGTGGACAAGATGTCAATCAGCAACTGAGAAAGCTGGCTGGAAAAATACAAGTAGTCATCGCTACGCCGGGGCGTTTGTTGGACCATCTGCGCAGAGGGACGATCGATTTATCGCAGGTATCGATGTTTGTCCTGGATGAGGCGGATCAAATGCTGCACATGGGGTTTTTGCCCGAGGTAGAGGATATTATGGCCAAAACACCTTTCGAAAAGCAGATCATGCTGTTTTCGGCCACCATGTCGGAACAGGTGCAATCACTTGCAAAGCGCTTTATGCAAAAGCCAGAAAATATCAAAGTTCAGGGCAAACGCATCACGCTAGACGATATTCGCCAAATCGTGGTGGAAACGACAGACCGTGCGAAGCAAGCCACGCTGTGCAGTCTCTTGGATGAAGAACGTCCGTTTCTCGCGGTGATCTTTTGCCGGACGAAGCGCAGAGCGAGTAAGTTGAATGCTGCGTTGCAAGGTTTGGACTATATGTCTGACGAGCTGCACGGCGATTTGTCACAGGCGAAGCGCGAAGATGTCATGAAGCGTTTCCGCGAAGCCAGGATTCAGTACTTGGTCGCAACTGATGTGGCAGCGCGCGGGCTTGATGTAGAGGGAGTTACGCACGTTTTCAATTACGACATTCCAGAAGATGTAGACAGCTATATACACCGGATCGGTCGAACGGGACGAGCCAAGGAAAAAGGAACGGCGTTCACACTGGTGGCGGGGAAGGATTGGGGGCAACTCAGGGAGATTGAAGAAGGGATCAATCTGTCTCTGGAGCGGCGTGAAATGGATCGTGGAGAGTCGGGCGATCAAAAGAAACAGACACGACAGCAAAGGTCTGAGGCTGATCGATCCGGGAAGGACGAACGTCGCGGGGACAAGCAAGGTAGAGGCAAAGGCAAAGGGAAGCCGTCTGAGCGAAGCAAGAAAGGCTCTGGGGAACGCCGAAGAGATGGGGAAGGGCGTCAACAAAAGAGCGACGGTTTTGAGCGCAAGCCGAAGGAACGTGACCGAGCAGCAGGCGGTTTCGATCGCAAGCCGAAGGAACGTGACCGAGCAGCAGGCGGTTTTGATCGCAAGCCGAAGGACGGTAACCGAGCAGCAGGCGGTACTGGACGTAAGCCGAAGGAAGGAAACCGTGCAGCAAGTGGTTTTGATCGCAAGTCTAGCGGCTCTAGCAAGAAGCCAGTACCTGCACAACGCAGTTCAGCCCGTCCGAATGCAAAACCAGGCAAAAGGACAAGCTCTGCTCCTGCAAATCGTACTTCTCGCAAAAAATCCAGATAGCAATCCAAGCAAAAAAAGACCGTTCCAGCCAACGAAAGGCGGGAGCGGTCTTTCTTTTTTATGATTCGGGCAATACCCGTGAACGTGTGAGGAAGCGTACCCCCTCAGGTCCTTCCAGCGAAAACATTCCGCCACGCCCATTCACGACGTCAATGATGAGCTGCGTATGCTTCCAATACTCATACTGCGCTTTGCCCATGTAGAACGGGCAGCCTCCGATCTCCCCCAACAGGACGTCCTGCGCACCCACGAGAAATTCTCCGAGCGGGTAACACATGGGGGAACTGCCATCGCAGCAGCCCCCTGACTGGTGAAACATCAGGTCACCGTGTTTGGCGCGAAGCCGTTCAATTAATGCCAGTGCAGCATCTGTCGCGAGCACTTTTTCTGGCTGGCTCATGGATCAAAAGAAGCCCAGAGCTTGGTCGCTGTAGCTGACCAGCAGGTTTTTCGTTTGTTGGTAGTGAGACAGCATCATTTTGTGATTCTCGCGGCCGATACCGGACATTTTGTAGCCGCCAAATGCTGCGTGAGCCGGGTAAGCGTGGTAGCAGTTGGTCCAGACGCGACCAGCCTGGATTTCGCGGCCCATGCGGTAAGCTGTGTTTGTGTCGCGTGTCCATACTCCAGCACCCAAGCCATACAGCGTATCATTTGCCATGGCGAGCGCTTCTTCTGTATCCTGGAAGGTCGTTACGGAAACGACCGGACCGAAGATTTCTTCCTGGAAGATGCGCATCTTGTTGTGGCCTTTAAAGACAGTTGGCTGGATGTAGTAGCCGCCCTCGAGATCACCTGCAAGCTGTGCACGAGCGCCGCCAATCAGGCATTCGGCTCCTTCTTGTTTGCCGATATCCAGGTAGGAGAGGATTTTTTCTACCTGCTCCAAGGAAGCTTGTGCGCCGATCATCGTATCTGTATCGAGCGGATTTCCTTGCTTGATATTGGCTACCCGTTGCAGGGCACGCTCCATGAATTGATCGTAAATGCTTTCGTGAATGAGCGCACGGGATGGGCATGTGCAAACCTCGCCTTGGTTGAGCGCAAACAGTACGAATCCTTCAATTGCTTTGTTAAAGAAGGCATCGTCTTTTGCAGCCACATCCGGGAAGAAGATGTTTGGCGATTTTCCGCCCAGCTCCAGCGTCACTGGAATGATATTTTGGGAAGCGTATTGCATGATCAAGCGTCCTGTCGTCGTTTCACCTGTAAAAGCGATTTTCGCGATGCGGTTGCTTGAAGCGAGAGGTTTACCCGCTTCCAGACCGAAGCCGTTTACAACGTTGACGACACCAGGCGGGAGCAGGTCGCCGATCAGCTCCATCAGCACCATGATGGATGCAGGTGTTTGCTCTGCTGGCTTGAGGACGACGCAGTTTCCCGCAGCCAAGGCTGGAGCCAGCTTCCATGTAGCCATGAGGAGCGGGAAGTTCCACGGAATAATTTGACCAACGACACCGAGTGGCTCATGGAAATGGTAAGCGACCGTATCGTTATCGATTTCAGCGAGTGTACTTTCTTGAGCGCGGATGGCTCCGGCGAAGTAACGGAAATGGTCAATTGCCAGCGGGATATCGGCCGCGAGTGTTTCACGAACAGGCTTGCCGTTTTCCCACGTCTCTGCGTTTGCCAGCATCTCCAGATTTGCTTCCATCCGATCCGCGATTTTTAACAAAATATTCGCGCGCTGTGCAACAGAGGTACGACCCCACGCGTCTTTTGCCTCATGGGCAGCGTCCAGTGCCAGTTCAATATCTTCGGCTGTCGAACGGGCTACCTCGCAAAAGACCTTGCCTGTTACAGGTGATGCGTTTTCGAAATACTCACCCTTCACTGGCGGAACCCAATTACCCCCGATGTAGTTTTCATAACGATTTTTGAAAGTCACCTTGGAACCGACTTGGCCGGGCTGAGCATAGATCATTGCGAGCGCCTCCTCATTTATCACATATTTCTTTACAGCCCTCTCTAAAAGCAAGTCTCGTACCAACGTGAAAAAGCTCGAAATGACAGCGTTTTCTGGAGTGGATGAGCGGAGAAATTGTTCCATAATGGATCATGTTGTGTTCCGTATTGGGACAAAAGAGTGGGTAGCTGTCGGAAAATGACCGATGACGGCTAGGGGTGTAAAATATGTTTGACACATCTTGTTGTCGTGCCCTATAGTTTGGGTGTAAAAGGTTTTTTACACCCACCTGTAAATGAAAGGTGAACGGACTCCATGAAAAATCGAATAAAGGAATTTCGAGAAAAAGGGAACATCTCGCAAGGCAGGCTGGCTGAGCTGTGTAATGTTAGCAGACAAACCATCAATGCGATAGAGAACAACAAATACGATCCGAGCCTGCAATTGGCGTTTGATTTGGCGAGGAATTTAGGGGTAACGATTGACGAGCTGTTTCAACCATACAGTGAGGAGTGAGAGAAGCTATGAAAAAGTTCAACGTGATTGTTTCATCCATCCTATTGTTAGCGATCGCAGGGCACGGAGGCTATCGGTGGGTTCGTTATGAGTTGCTGGATGTAAGCACGATCATTTTCGGTTGCATTGCACTGTCATACTTGTTGAACTCGATCACATGGGGAGACTACGAGGGCGGGAAATACAGTGAAAATGACGAATTAGACAAGCATATCAAGACGCAAAGTGCGAGAATCGGGTACTATGCGCTTATGGTGCTGTCTGCTGCGGTCCTGTTTCTGTCGGAAGGGGTTACTGCACTCAATGACATTCAAAACATTCCGTTGGCAGTCGTCGTCGGTTTGACGTTCATTGTGGCGCCGATTACGGAATTTTTCTATTCGCGGAAGTTCAGATAAATAGCAACCAGTCGGACAAATGTGCTCGTGGTTCGACTGGTTTTTCTATAGCAAAGACTCTCATGCTATACTGAGAAGGAATGATTTTTGGGGGAGGGAATCGTGTTGTCGACGATTGTTCAGCAATCTTGGAAGCGCTGTCAGGAATCGAACCTCAAGGTTACGGAGAAGGCCAATGATCAAATCATTTCTGCCCGACGAATCAAAGAAATCATTCAGGATAATCACCCTCTGATTCGTGAAAGTCTCCCGCTTTTTAACAAGCTTGCTCCCTTTTTGTTATCGACAGAGCACATCGCACTCTTGTCTGACCGGGAAGGAAATATTATTCAAACGATCGGGGACCCGGTCTTCGCCAACCAGGCACAAAAAGTACAGTTACAAATCGGAGCGAACTGGACAGAAGACTATAAAGGAACCAATGCGATTGGGACAGCACTGATCGCACAGCAGCCGATTCAGGTACAGGGAGAGCAACACTACTTCTTGGAAAATCGCTTTCTTACATGCTCAGCGGCACCTATTTTTTCACCTGCGGGTGAGCTGTTGGGCATCATTGACATTAGTACGCGTAAAGAATATTCCCATCCGTTTGCCCTAACCATTGCTTGCATGATCGCAGAGGCTCTGCAAAACCGCTTTTTGTTAGCAGATGCGGAGCGCGTGATTGCCTTACCAACTTTATCACGCCCAGGAGATAGTCGAGGAAAGCTGGCACTCGTCGGCTTGGATCGGGACGAGCGTATCGTGGGCCTAAATGAGGTCGCGCAGCAGCAGCTTGGAAAGGAAGCCTTGGGAACAAGAGTCAGTGCGGAGCAAGAGCGTGCTGGTCGTCATGTGAAAGATCATCGCCCGCGTTTTTGGTCTGCGGCACCCAAAGAAAAGCTGAAGCCGTTTCCGCGTTTAGCTGGTTCATGCCCGCTCTTCTTGCAGGCAAAGATGCTCGGACAAAAGGCAGCGCAGGTAGATTTTCCTGTGATCATTTTGGGGGAAAGCGGTACGGGAAAAGAGCTGTTTGCTCAAATGGTCCACGAGACAGGTCCGCGCGCGCATGAGCCTTTTATCGCAGTGAACTGCAGTTCAATTCCAGAAAATTTGATTGAGAGCGAATTATTTGGATATGAAAGCGGGTCATTCACAGGGGCACATCGGGAAGGAAGAATCGGAAAGTTTGAAGCGGCGAAAAAAGGCACGATCTTTTTGGATGAGATCGGGGATATGTCTTTGCGTGCGCAAGCGGCACTTCTGCGCGTTTTGCAGGAAAAGGTCGTCACTCCGGTGGGGAGCAATCAATCCCGCCCCATTTATGCGCGGATCATTGCTGCTACGCATCGAAACCTGTCAGAGGAGATCAAAGCGGGACGTTTTCGGGCTGACCTGTACTACCGGCTCAAAGGGGTCTCCATTCATTTGCCGTCATTGAAAAAGCGCAGTGATATCATCCAGGTGGCGGAGCATCTATTGCAGCAGATCGACACAGAACAACCGTACATGCTAACCACTGAGGCACAGGACAAGCTGTGTGCTTATTCATGGCCGGGGAATATCCGGGAACTGCAAGGCGTGCTGATTCAAGCTGTGTTCTTGGCAGAGGGGGACACCATTGATTGCGATCACATTCAGCTAGAGGGATTGATGGAAGCCGATACGCCTGAGTCTTCGGATCATGCCATTCCTTCGTTGCGTGAAACAGAGAGAAAAGCGATCAAAATGGCACTCGAAAAAAGTGGCGGTAATGTCAGCAGGGCGGCCAAAATGCTGCAAATCGGACGCAATACCTTGTATCGCAAAATAGAAGAATACCAGATTGGGGCAGCGATCCATCAGGAAGAGTCATAAATGGATGAAACGGTATAGCTGTCGTGAACAAATGTTGCAATGCGTGTTGCAACATTTTGTTGCGTTGTTTTGCAATATCACCAGACGAGTGAGGCATGGAGAGGAATGGATGGCAGACTTTTATCCACTCAGGGGTATGATACGGAGCTTGGCATTAATCATGCAAGTGAATAGTGTTTCATAAAGTCGAAAAATTTAGATTTTTAGGAGGGAGACTGTTGCTTCACTATTCCATTGCAGTAATTCCAGGAGACGGAATCGGTCCCGAGGTCATGGAAGAAGGCCTGAAAGTGTTGGGAGCCATTGAAGAGAGTCACGGCGGCATTCGGTTTGCTCGTGATGTCATGGATTGGAACTGTAGCTACTATCTCCAACACGGCAAAATGATGCCGGAGAATGGACTCCCTATTTTAAAAAACTATGATTTGATTCTGCTTGGTGCAATTGGTGCGCCAGAGGTTCCGGACCATGTCTCTGTGTGGGAGTTGATCTTGCCGATTCGCCGTGCATTCCAGCAGTATGTGAACCTTCGCCCGGTCAAGCTGCTCAAAGGTCTGGAAAGTCCCCTTCGCTATAAGGGGCATGCCGATCTCGATTTCGTCGTGGTGCGGGAGAATACAGAGGGTGAATACTCCAATATGGGCGGGCGCATGCACCAGGGTACACCGTACGAAATGGCGGTGCAAAACAATGTATTTACCCGGTACGGCACAGAGCGCATCCTCAAATACGCTTACGCACTGGCGGAAAAGCGTTCGAAAAAGAGCGTGACCGCAGCGACGAAGTCCAACGGCATCAACCATTCCATGCCTTTCTGGGATGAGATCGTCAAGGAAGTCAGTCAGGAATACCCAGGTATCCAGACCAATCTGTATCATATCGACGCACTCGCTGCCTATTTCATCACGCGACCAGAAACGTTTGACGTCGTTGTCGCGAGCAACCTGTTTGGAGACATTTTGACCGATCTCGGAGCGGCGATCGTCGGTGGTTTGGGTTTGGCCCCTTCTGCGAACATCAATCCGGAGCGCAAGTATCCATCCATGTTTGAGCCCATTCACGGCTCTGCGCCAGATATCGCGGGGAAAGGTATCGCCAATCCGATCGCACAAGTATGGAGCATCGCCATGATGATGGATCATCTCGATCTGCCAGAGCTCAGTGCTGTCATCATGAACGCCATCGAAAACGTGTTGCAAGATGGCAAGGTGCTCACTCCTGATCTTGGGGGGACGGCGACAACAATAGAATTGGGAGACGAAATCGTTCGCCACATCTATCAAACAACGAGATAAATATAAGGGAGGAAGAGGACATGGAGGCGAGATCGTATGATTTGTACATCGGTGGAGAATGGGTAAAAACGGAGAGCTATATTCCCGTCCTTCACAAGTACACAGGCGAGTGCATTGCACGTATTGCCAAGGCAGAGCAACAGCATGTAACAGAAGCGGTGGAAGCTTCGTGGGAGACGTTTAAGGCGGACAAATTAACTCCTTTTCAACGATACAAAATCTTGCTGAAAGCCTCTGAGCTAATGGAGGAGCGTCGGGACGTGATGGAGCGATCCTTGATTCGCGAAGTGGGCAAAACGCGCAAGGACGCGATAAATGAGCTGGATCGGACGATCAATACACTGCGCTTGTCGGCAGAGGAAGCCAAGAAAATTCACGGGGAAATGATTCCGCTGCAAGCAACAGAAGGCTCGGAAAACCGTCTGGGCTTTACCATTCGGGTGCCAAAGGGAGTAATCGGTGCTATTACGCCTTTTAACTATCCCTTGCTGCTCAGCACGCACAAGATCGCACCAGCGCTAGCCGCAGGAAATACGCTGGTGGTTAAGCCAGCTACAGTCACGCCTATCGCAACCTTTCTGCTGGTGGAGATCCTGGAGGAAGCGGGCTTGCCAAAAGGCTATGTAAATATCGTGACAGGGGCAGGCAGTCAGGTAGGGGAATGGCTGCTGGATGAAGAGCGCATCGCCATGTACACCTTTACCGGGTCAGGAGAAGTCGGTCGCCGCATCAAGGAGCGAAGTGGCATGCGTCCTGTTGCGCTGGAGCTGGGCAACAACTCTCCCAATATCGTGCACCTCGATGCAGATTTGGAGCTGGCAGCCCGTCAAACAGCCGCCCGCAGCTTTCACAATGCCGGTCAAGCGTGCATTGCTGTCCAGCGCATTTACGTGCATGAATCGGTTATGCAAGCGTTCAGTGACTTGTATGTCTCGCATGTAAATCAGTTGAAGGTAGGGAACCCGGAAGATCCGGACACGGATGTCGGACCGATGATCAGTGAAAAAGAAGCGAGTCGTACCGAGGAATGGGTACAGGAAGCAATTAGCCAAGGGGCCAGATCGCTCTTGCCTGTCAAACGGGAGGGAGCTCTCTTCTATCCCGCTGTGTTGGTGGATACAAGGCCAGAGATGAAGGTGGTTTGCCGGGAAGTGTTCGCGCCCGTCGTCACGATCATTCCATACAATGATCTTGATGACGCGTTTGCACAAGCCAACGATTCGGAGTATGGCTTGCAGGCGGGGATTTTTACCCGTGATTTGAACGTTGCGATGAAAGCAGCACGCGTGCTGGAGTACGGTGGCGTGGTGATCAACGACGTATCGACCTATCGCAATGACGTCATGCCATACGGCGGAATCAAAAATAGCGGACTGGGCAAGGAAGGTCCGCGTTACGCAGTCGAAGAGATGACGGAAGAGCGAATGGTGGTGATCAACCTATGAATGGGCAACTTTTGCAAGGAAAAACGGCGATGGTAACAGGGGCAGCGTCAGGAATGGGCAAGGCTATTGCGAAGCTTTTTGCGGACGAGGGAGCCAATGTCATCCTGGCTGATTTGAACAAGGAGGCGGCAGTAGCGGTCGCTCAAGAGCTGCCACAAGGAAAAGGTCATGCAGTGCAAACAGATGTGGCAGACGATACGAGCGTTGCTGCACTCGTAAAGGAAACGCTCGAAGTGTACGGCTCGATCGATGTCCTGGTCAACTGCGCGGGTGTTCCCCAAGCGTTTACCCCTATTGAGGAGCTGACCTTAGAGCAGTGGGATCGGATCATGTCTGTGAACACGAAGTCGATCTTTTTGACGACAAGGCATGCGGTGCCTCACATGAAGGAGAAGGGCAAAGGCAGCATCATCAACATCGCTTCGATTGCCGGGATTCGCGCTCGTCCGGGGTTGAATGCGTACTGCGCGTCCAAGGGGGCCGCTATCATGTTGAGCAAGGCACTGGCGATTGAGCTCGCTCCTTTTCAAATCAGGGTCAATGTCATCAATCCAGGGCCGGCAGAGACACCGATGCTGGGTAAGTTTATCAATGGAGATGAAGCGGAAGTAGAGGCCGGGAAAAAAGATATTTTCATCAGCAGTGTACCATTGGGCATGTTGATTCAGCCGGAGGATATCGCGCAGGCGGCCCTTTATTTGGCTTCTGATCTATCCAAAATTGTCACGGGCGAGGTCATGAATGTAGACGGTGGAAGAGGGATCTAGTAAAATGAACTAAATTTTCATATTATTTAAAAAACAAAAGAATCAACAGGGGGTACTATCGCATGTTTCGGAAGAAGGGGAGCTTCGTGCTAGCGAGCATCATGTCTGTGTCTTTATTTCTGGCTGGGTGCGGAGGCGGTCAACAGACTGCCCCGCCTGCGGGACAAGCCGGGGGGTCTGAAGCACCGAAAAGTGACGGACAAAGCTATGTATTCAAAGCAGGGCATTCACTGACGGAGGATCATCCATACCATTTGGCATTGAAAAAAATGGCCGAGGATGTCGACAAGCGCTCGAACGGAAAAGTGAAAATCGAGGTGTATCCACTGAGCCAGCTAGGAGCGGAACGTGAATTGACAGAGGCGCTGACCTTTGGAACGGCGGATATGTCGATTACCTCGACTGCGCCCGTGATGAACTTCCATCCAAAGCTGGGCGTGCTGGATCTCCCGTTCTTGTTTGACAGCCGTGAGCAGGCATACAAGGTACTCGACGGACAAGTCGGGCAGGACATCCTCAAGGATTTGGAAAACGCCAATCTGGTTGGTCTGGCTTGGGCTGAAAACGGCTTCCGCCACATTACGAACGGCTCGAAGGTAATCAAGAAGCCGGAGGATGTGGCAGGGTTGAAGATACGCACGCAGGAAAACCCGATCCATCTGGCAGCATTCGAAGCTTTGGGAGCGAAGCCGACCCCAATGGCTTGGACTGAGGCCCTGACGGCGCTGCAACAAGGAGTGGTCGATGCCCAGGAAAATCCGGCGATTGTCGCACAGACCTACAAGCTGTATGAATCCAAGCAAACACAAATGGCCTTGACCGGGCATGTTTATTCAGCGGCGATGATCTTGTTCAGCAAACCTGTATGGGATAAGCTCCCGGCAGATGTTCAGCAACTTCTTGCCGAGGAAGCCAAGAAAGCGGGTCAGTACGAGCGCGAGTTGATGATCAAGATGGAAGAAGAGGCCATTTCCACTATTAAAGCAAAAGGTGTAGTCATTACCGAGGACGTGGATAAGCAAGCTTTCCGGGATGCGATGAAGCCTGTCTATGACAAATTTTCCGGGCAGTTTGGCAAAGAGCTGGTGGATCAAATTGTAAATACAAAATAAACGGCAGAAGGGAGACGAGCCACTCTGGCTTTTCTCCCCTTTTTCCTGCGAAAGGAGATTGTGTGTGGGCAACCTTGTTTCCAAAATAAACAGCATCCTTCGTTTTTTCATCATTGCCCTTCTGGCTATTATGGTGATCGCTGTCTTCTTGCAGGTGCTTTTCCGTTTTTTGCTCGACCAGCCCTTGGCATGGACGGAGGAATTGGCTCGGTATTTGCTAATCTGGATCACATTTCTGGGATCAGCTTACGCGATGTCGATCAAAGCACACATCGGTACGGAATACATTCAAAAGTACTTGTCCCCTCGTATGAACAAGGTGGTGCTGGTTATTGCCGCTTTGTGTAGCCTGGTTTTCTTTCTCGTCATGGTTCAGCAAGGCTACTTGTTATCTGCGAGAAGTATGACACAAACCTCACCCACTCTGCTCGTTCCCATGGGCTATGTATACATGGTGATTCCGATCAGCGGTGCCTTACTCATCATGAACGTGATCCATGTGACATGGAAAGACATAACCGGGAAGGAGTGACCAGATTGTGGGTACGATTTTGTTTGTAACACTGTTGGTGCTCCTGATCTTAAACGTACCGATTGGGGTGGCACTGGGGTTATCTGTCGTTGTCGTGTTTATGCTGGAGGGAAACATCCCTCTACTGGTTGTCATTCAAAAAATGTTCAACGGGACAGACTCCTTCCCGCTGATGGCGATCCCGTTCTTTCTTCTGGCAGGAAAGCTGATGGAAACAGGCGGAATCTCGGCTAGGCTGATTCGTTTTGCGAATACGATTGTCGGGAACCTGCCTGGAGGATTGGCAATCGTGGCGGTTATGGGTTGTACTTTTTTTGCAGCGATATCGGGTTCTTCTGCTGCAACAACGGCAGCCGTAGGGGGAATTTTGATCCCTCACATGGTCAAAAAAGGGTATAATATCCGGTTTTCAGCGGCCTTGCATGCAACAGGGGGAACGATCGGTGTCATGATTCCTCCGAGCGTGCCGATGGTTTTGTACGGGGTAGCAGCGAGTGCCTCGATTAGCGACTTGTTTATTGCCGGGATTGGACCGGGTATTCTCGTAGCGATCTCACTGATTCTGTACTCGTATTGGATTAGTAAGAAAAACGGCTGGGGTGGCGGAGAGAAGCATACACCCAAAGAGATATGGGAGGCATTCAAGGACGCCATTTTGGCGATTCTCATGCCGATCATTATTCTTGGTGGTATATACGGAGCCATCTTTACTCCGACAGAAGCGGCAGTGGTAGCCGTAATTTACGGCCTGGTTGTCGGGCTTTTCGTCTACCGGGAGATCAAGTGGAAGGACCTGGGGGAAATATTCGCAGGCTCTGCCAGCATGACAGCAGTCATTATGCTTATTATCGCGACCGCCAATGCATTTGGTTACCTGATGACGAGGGAAAACATCCCGCAGGAAATTGCGCAATTCATGCTGGGGATTACCGACAGCACGATCATTACGTTGCTCATTATTAACATCTTGCTGCTCATTTTGGGGACGTTTATGGAAACGGCGGTTACGATCATTCTCCTGACGCCGATCCTGCTGCCGATCACGAATTCTCTGGGCATCGATCCGGTGCTATTCGGGGTGATCATGGTCGTCAACTCCGCGATCGGTATGCTGACTCCACCGGTTGGGATCAATTTGTTGGTAGCAGGAAATATTGCGAAGCTCCAGAATACGGAGATTGAGCGAGCGGTGATCCCGTTTTTGGTCATCATGATCGTCGACTTGCTGCTCATCACCTACATTCCTGAAATCAGCTTATTCCTTGTCAACTTGAGCAAGTAACGGAGGGGGAACCAACGTGGATTACAAGCAGGCGTTAGTGGGATTGCTGGGGGAAGAACGAGTATCGACCAACCCCACTATACTGGAGCACCACAGTCATGATGAATCGTATCATACTCCGCATCTTCCGGATGTGGTGGTGTTTCCGCAGACGGCAGAGGAAGTCAGTCAAATCATGAAGCTGGCCAACGAAAAGCGCATTGCGGTAACGCCGTTTGGCATGGGGACCAGTCTGGAAGGCCATGCAATTCCTTATGCGGGCGGAATTAGCATGGATTTTTCCCAGATGAACCAAGTGCTGGAGGTGCGACCGAAGGATTTTCTCGTGAGAGTTCAGCCTGGTGTGACGCGCACCCAGCTCAATAAAGAATTGAAAAAGCACGGATTGTTTTTTTCCGTCGATCCGGGAGCGGACGCGACTTTGGGTGGGATGGCTGCTACAAATGCCAGTGGAACGACCTCTGTCCGCTATGGCGTGATGCGTGATCAGGTTCGCGATCTGGAAGTGGTGACGGCGGATGGACGTATCATCCGTACAGGGAGTATGACAGCCAAATCCTCCTCAGGCTACCATCTTACCGGGCTATTTGTCGGGTCGGAGGGAACGCTTGGTGTATTCACGGAGCTGACCTTGCGTGTTTACGGCATCCCTGAGGCGACAACGGCGGCACGTGCCAGCTTCCCTTCTGTGCAGGATGCCGTCGATACCGTCGTGGATATTCTCGGAGCGGGTATTCAAGTAGCGCGAATCGAGCTGGTTGATGAACGCTCTATCCAACAAGTGAATCTGTACAAAGAAACGAGCTACCCGGAAGCACCAACGCTGTTTATCGAGTTCCACGGTAGTGAACAAGGGCTTGCGTATGATATCGACTTTGCGCAGAACATCGCCGCTGGACATGGCTGCACGCAGTTCCTTTTTGAGACAGATTCGAAGGCGCGGACGCAGCTCTGGGACGCTCGTCATAACCTGGCGTATGCCTTCCTGCACAAATCCCCCGGGAAAAAGCTGATGGTGACAGATGTTTGCTTGCCAATTTCCGAGCTGGCAGGAGCTGTTGTGGACGCGCGGCAAGCCATTGACCGCGCTGGACTGGATGGAGCGATTGCAGGGCATGTCGGGGATGGGAACTATCACGCTATCCTGATGATCGACCTGAATGACCCCGAAGAAGTGGCGCGTGCCGAGGAAGTAAATGCCCATCTGGTGGAATACGCATTGAGTCGGGGAGGAACCTGCACCGGAGAGCATGGTGTGGGTGTAGGGAAAATCAAATATCAGCGCAAGGAGCACGGAGAAGCACTGGACGTCATGCAAGCCATGAAGCATGTGCTGGACCCGAATGGCATTTTGAATCCGGGAAAAATTTTCGGGAAGTAACAGAGAGCCTGCATTCTGAACATTTGTCGGAATGTGGGCTTTTTCTTTTGCGTAATGTGTCGAAGAGGAAAGGAGAAAGGATGCTGATGCAGAATGTAGAAGATTGGTAACTGGTGCATTACATTCTGGTGTGGCAGGGAGGCAAGTATGAAGTCCATTGTTGAAATTGCCAAGATTGCAGGTATCGAAGAACAGCATTTGGAGCTATACGGAAAGTATAAGGCCAAACTATCAGATGAGCTATGGGAGCAAGTGAAGAATCGCCCTGATGGCAAACTGATTCTTGTTACAGCGATGAACCCTAACCCGGCGGGAGCAGGCAAGACGCTCACGACAATTGGTCTGTCACAAGCATTAAATTATCTCGGGAAGAAAACAATTGCAGCGCTTCGCGAGCCGTCCTTGGGCCCTTGCATGGGGATCAAAGGAGGCGCTACCGGAAGCGGCCAAGCACAAATTCTCCCGGCTGATGAAATTAACCTGCATTTTACAGGGGACATTCATGCGATTACAGCTGCACATAACTTGTTGGCGGCGATGATCGACAATCATATTTTCCATGGCAATCCGCGCGGGCTCAATCCAAAGAAAATCGTCTGGAAACGGGCTATGGACATGAACGACCGAGCACTGCGTAACATCGTGGTTGGTCTGGGTGACGGCAATGGAATGACGCGTGAGGATGGCTTCATGATTACGACCGCATCGGAAATCATGGCGATTTTATGCTTGAGTGAGAATCTGGCAGACTTGCGCGAGCGGTTGAACCATATCATTATTGGCTATGATTTCCATGATCAGCCTGTACGGGCAGAAGAAATCAACACGGTTGATGCCATGTGCGTTCTCTTGAAGGAAGCTATCAAGCCTAATCTCGTACAGACAATCGAAGGAACTCCTGTCATCATTCACGGCGGACCTTTTGCCAATATCGCGCATGGGTGCAGCAGCGTGATCGGAACTAAGATGGCCTTGAAGCTGGCAGATTACGTCGTAACAGAGGCGGGCTTTGGTGCGGATCTGGGAGCAGAGAAGTTTTTTGACATCAAGTGCAGAAAAGCAGGCCTGACTCCATCGGCTGCTGTCGTGGTCATTACGGTCCGTTCGTTGAAATACAACGGCGGGGTAAAAGTACCTGACCTCGCAGTGGAGAACTTGTCTGCTCTGGAAAAAGGCTTCGAAAACGTCAAGCGCCATCTGGAAAACCTGCAAAAGTTCGGTGTGCCAGCAGTGGTGGCGATCAATCATTTTGCGACAGATACCCAGGCAGAGGTCGATGCCGTAATTGCGTTATGCCAAGCGGCTGGAGCTGAGGCAGCCCTTTCTAAAGTGTGGGCAGAAGGAGGAGCTGGCGGTGTCGAGCTGGCTGAAAAAGTGACCCGTGCAGCAGAGCGGCCTTCCTCCTTCCGATTCTTGTATGAAGAAGACCTCAGCATTAAAGACAAGATTGAGACTGTCGTGAAAGAAGTATACCGTGGATCAGGGGTTGTCTTTTCGCCCCTTGCATTGAAAACGATGCAAAAGGTAGAAGAAATGGGCATGTCCCATCTGCCTGTGTGCATGGCGAAAACACCTTACTCCTTTACGGATCGCGCTGATTTGCTGGGAGCACCTGTTGACTTCACGATTCAAGTGAGTGAAGTGCGCATATCAGCAGGAGCTGGTTTTATCGTCGCACTGACCGGAAGCTTGGTTACGATGCCAGGCCTCCCGAAAAAGCCGGCCGCGGAATCGTTATATGTAGACGAGGATGGGCAAGTGATCGGATTAAGCTAATCAAAAAAGTTTGACAAAAAGCTGACAACTGTAAAAGGTTGTCAGCTTTTTTGTGTTTTTGAGGTTTATTGGCGGAAAGTTATGGGAAAAGAAAGGTGAGATTGAAAAAAAAGTGGACTTAAATTGAAAAAACAACAAGGAATGACAAAGGCAAACCTGCTGAAAGGCAGGGACGCAAAGCCACGGGTCTAAGGACGAAAGTCAAATGACTTTCGCAGCTAGGACAGCCGGGTTGCCATACCGTAGTCATAATGGGCTGTCGGTGGGCAGTCTTTTTTTTGTTGAAAAAAGAGAAGGGAGAGGGATTCGGTATGAAAAATAGTTTGAAGAATAAGCTAATTATCGTTTTGTGCCTGCTGTTGGTTATTAGTTTGGGTACGGTTTGCGGTGCCAGTTATTGGAGTGCTTCCAATCTTTTGGCAGACAGTCTGGACAAAGAAGCTGAGTTGTCAGCTAGCAATCTCTCGATTCGTATCGATGGTTTCTTTCAAGAAAAAATTGAGATTGTAAGAGCGATGGGAGGATTGATGTCGGCAGATCAAAATGTCGAATACGACCTGAAACTCATTCAAGCAGCCCAAAAGAAAAACCCCCAGTTTGAGACGTTCTTCTTTTCGCATGACTTAAGCGGTAAGAAAGTGATCAATTTCATGGGAGAAGTGACCGACATCTCGGATCGTCCGCATATTAAGGAAGCGAGTAAAGGGGAAGGAAAGGTTGTTGTCTCCGAGCCAGTTATTTCGAAGCGGACAGGGAATAACATCGTGACCCTTGTCGTTCCATTGATGAAGGACAATCGTCAATACGGTTATATCGGCTCTACGATTCCTATCAATGAAATTCAGAAAAAGGTGTCCGAGGAGAAGTTCGGTGAATTTGGCTACGCCTTTTTAGTAAGCAAAACAGGAACATTTATTTATCATCCGAATAGCGAGTACATTCTGAAGGAATCGATTCTCGACACGGGTATTCTTGAGCTTCAGACTGCCTTTGAAGAAATCAAGCAAGGGAATCATGGAATCGCCCAATATATAGACGAGAATACAGAGCGATTTGCTTCCTATGCTCCTACCAGTTTGAACTGGGGCATATACATCACTGCACCTGTAGCAGAGCTGCATGCGCCTGTTGATCAACTGTCAGTTCGATTGCTGGTGATTTCCCTCATCGTGTTGGCAATTGGGGTTGTCCTCGTTTATTTCTTGGCTGTACGCATGGTGAAACCAATTGAGCGTCTGAATCGCGCAGTAAATGTAGTGGCGCAGGGGAACTTGAAAGAGACCGTAACGGTTGACGGAAAAGACGAGATTGCCATTCTGTCACGTGACTTTAACCAGACGGTATCGCACTTGAAAAATTTGATCGAAGACGTATCTCTGTCGTCTGATCAAGTACAGCGTTTTAGTCAGGAAGTATCCGAAGGCATTAAACAAGCGACGGAAAACATCAACCAAATCGGCATGTCTATCGCACAGATTTCTGAGGGAGCAGAGGCGCAGGCCACCAGCTCGCAGGATGTCGCGTTGTCTATGAATGACATGGCAGCAGGCATCGTGAAAATCGCGGAGACGTCTGCACATGTTTCAGAGGCTGCCCAGGTAGCAACAGAGCAGGCAGAGCAAGGTACTGCTGTGGTAGAGCAAGCAGTGCTCCAGATGGGAAGCATTGGCGAGGGAACATCGAAGGCGACAGTAGCCATCGAGCAGCTCAACAATCGCTCCAAAGAAATCGAAGGCATTCTCGATACGATCAGTCAGTTGACCTCGCAAATCAATTTGCTTGCTTTGAACGCTTCGATTGAGGCAGCCCGTGCAGGCGAGCATGGACGTGGGTTTGCTGTCGTTGCCGGAGAGGTGAAAAAGCTGGCGAATCAATCCGAAGAATCCGCATCCAAAATCGCGATGCTGATCGGAGAAATCCAGCAGGATACTCGTCACGCGGTAGAGGTCATGACCGCGGGCAACCAAAACGCACAGCATGGTATTCAACTGGTCGAAGAGGTTCGCGAAATCTTCGGGCATATTCTGGAGTCTTCCCGTAACGTTGCCGCGCACATTTTGGAAGTATCCGCAGCATCTGAACAAATGTCGGCAGGCTCCCAACAGGTGAGTGCTTCTGTAGATGAAATGCATAACATTGCAAAACATGCTTCACTCGACGCGCAAACAGTGGCAAAGGCAACGGAAGAGCAGCTTCAAGCCATCCAGGAAATTGGCCAGTCTGTCGAGCGTTTGAATGCAGTGGCAGAAGAATTACAGCAAGGAATCGGCAGGTTTACTGTGTAGGAGGCAGCTCAACAGGTTGTAAGTCCTCTTCTTTGAAAGGGGGGATGCCATTGGGGGATGATGGAGTTTGTGTCTGATAACTAAATTCATTACCGTTTAACAGGAGGAGAACCCAGATGAAAAAATTCACAAAAACAATCTTGGCGAGCACACTCGCTGCAACTATGCTCATGACATCAGGAACAGGTGCTTTTGCCGCAACAGCGGTTAAGCCTGTCCAAACCGTAGCTGCTGAAGCTGCTAAAAAACCGCAAGCGAAGAAGTTTGAGTCCCGTTTGGACGAAATCATTGCGAGAGGCTATATCCTCGTAGGTACTCCAGGTGACTACAAACCGTTTACATATTTGAATCCAAAAACGAACCAATTCGAAGGTTACGATATCGACGCGATGAAAGAATTCGCAAAAAGCTTGGGAGTAGAGGCGCGTTTTGTCCAAACATCATGGCCGACGTTGATGGACGATCTTTTGGCAAATAAATTCGATATTGCTGTCGGAGGCGTAACGCGCAACACAGATCGCCAGAAAAAAGCTCACATGAGCGACCCTTATATTATGTTCGGTAAAGCTCCGCTCATCCGTGCAGAAGACAAGGACAAGTACAAGAGTGTAGCAGATATCAACAAGCCAGAGGTGCGCATTGGTGTGAATCCAGGAGGCACCAACGAAAAATTCGTTCGTGAGCACCTGACAAAAGCAACTGTGACTGTTGAACAAAACAACCTCGACATTCCTGGTCTGGTAGCAAGCGGTAAGTACGATGTGATGATCACGGATACGCTGGAAGCGATTGTATATTCCAAAGCAGACTCCCGCCTGTATGCCGCTCTGACTGACAACCCGTTCACCAAGAGTGAAAAAGCGTACATGATTCACCGTGGAGACAGCATCTTCGCTAACTACCTGGATCTGTGGATGGACGAGATGAAACTGCAAGGGAAGTTTGATGAGCTGTACAACAAATGGGTAAAATAATTCAATAACAGACAAGCAGCCTGATTCTGGGCTGCTTTGTTATTTTTTACAAACGGTTGCCACACAAAATCAGGCAATTTAGGTATATAAGCAGTTTGCTTTTTCAGGCATTGCATGGTACGATTACAGCTATGTTCTTTAGGGTGCTACGTACAATCGGGGATAAAAGGGCATGTTCCGGATCGTAAGGAATAGTGCCCTTTTTTTTGAGAATTTTATAGATGAAGGTATTGATAAAGGAGACTGACATTCATTGGCGACTTTTAATGATTTTGGCTTACACCACTCCATTGTTAGAGCGTTGAGCAACATGGGCTTCGAAGAGGCTACAGCGATTCAGGATCAAACAGTTCCTGTAGCACTGCAAGGTCGTGACCTGATCGGTCAGGCACAAACAGGTACTGGTAAAACGGCTGCATTCGGTATTCCACTGGTGGAGCGCTTGGACGAAACCAATGGCAACATTCAAGGGGTTGTACTGACTCCTACTCGTGAGCTGGCTGTTCAGGTGGCGGAAGAGATTAATAAAATTGCCCAATTTAAAAACATCTCTGCCCTGCCAATCTATGGTGGTCAAGACATCACGCGTCAAATCAAGGCGTTGAAAAAACGCCCGCAAATCATCGTAGCAACACCTGGTCGTTTCATGGATCACATGAGAAGAAGAACGATTCGTCTCGATGCGATTGAGATGGTGATCTTGGACGAAGCGGATGAAATGCTGAACATGGGCTTCATCGACGATATCAAGGAAATCTTGAAAGAGGTTCCTACCAATCGTCAAACATTGCTCTTCTCGGCGACGATGCCAAGAGCGATCCAGGAAATCGCTCAGCAGTTCATGAGCGAACCAACCATTATTCAAGTGAAAGCAAAAGAAGTAACCGTACCAAACATCGAGCAGCAGTATATGGAAGTAGCAGAAAGACAAAAATTCGATGTTCTGTGCCGTTTGCTGGATATTCATTCGCCTGAGCTGGCTATCGTATTCGGTAGAACCAAGCGCAGAGTGGATGAGCTGTCCGAAGCTCTGACCAAGCGCGGTTATGGAGCAGAAGGTATCCACGGAGACCTGAACCAGGCAAAACGCGACAGCGTACTGCGCAAGTTCAAAGAAGGTACAATCGAAGTATTGGTAGCGACTGACGTTGCAGCCCGCGGTCTGGATATCAGCGGGGTTACGCACGTATTCAACTTTGACATTCCACAAGACTCCGAGAGCTACGTTCACCGTATCGGAAGAACGGGACGTGCTGGTAAAACGGGTCTCGCGATCACATTTGTTACTTCCCGTGAAATTGACCATCTGCGTCTGATTGAGCGTACGACCAAGCGTCGCATGGAGCGTCATGCTGTTCCTTCGATGGCAGAAGCTCTGGAAGGTCAACAAAAAATGACGGTAGACAAAATCTTGGAAGCGTCCGGAAGAGATGATCTGTCTGCTTACAAAACATTGGCAGAACAATTGCTGGAAGATGTTGATTCCGTAACGTTGGTATCCGCAGCACTCAAGCTGTTGACCAAAGAGCCGGATACGACACCTGTCCGCCTGACAGAAGAGGCTCCTCTTCGTGTAGGGAAGAAAAAGCTGCCTCCAAAAGGAAAAGGTGGCTTCGGTTCTGGTTCCGGTTTTGGTGGAAAGCGTCCATCTCGCCCACGCAATGGCGAATATCGTCCTCGCGGCGGTGAATCTCGTCCACGTAGCGGCGAATCTCGTCCGCGCAGTGGTGACTCTCGTCCACGCAGCGGTGACTCCCGTCCACGCAGTGGCGAATCTCGTCCACCACGCAGCTAGGAAGCGAGCGGTAATGCAAGCAAGGACTGATGTGCACATGTGCGCATCGGTCTTTTTTTGTGTTGACCTGCCTGCGAATAGTTAGGGGGATCTGTGACAAACTAGGAGTGTGCATAGTGATCAAGGTTGAATCGGAGAATTTGTAAGAAGGCTTCTGCAACTGAGCAGAGGTCTTTTTTCTATGGGCAATTAAGTTTTGGCAACAACGAGTCAGACAAATTCGCGCTTTGATTTTGTTGTTACCCCCTATGAAAACGCTTTATATTTGAGGTGTACACATTATCATTTCAATCATGTCAACATCTCATAAATAGGGGTAAAGGAGGGTTCAGTATGGAGAGCGTAGAAACAAAAAACGCTTCGGGTGGAATACGGGTCTCGGTACAAAAGTTTGGACGGTTCTTGAGTGCGATGGTCATGCCGAACATCGGTGCTTTCATCGCTTGGGGATTAATTACCGCTTTATTTATCCCAACAGGTTGGCTGCCTAACGAAAATTTGGCCAAACTGGTTGGACCGATGATTACGTATTTACTGCCACTGCTGATCGGTTATACCGGCGGGAAAATGGTCCATGATGTTCGAGGCGGGGTCGTAGGTGCCGTTGCTACGATGGGGGTTGTTGTAGGTGCAGACATCCCGATGTTCCTGGGAGCCATGATCATGGGTCCTTTGGGCGGCTGGGTCATCAAAAAAGTGGACCAGTTGTTCGAAGGAAAAATTCGTTCCGGCTTTGAAATGCTGGTGAACAACTTTTCCGCGGGTATCGTTGGCGGGTTACTGACACTTTTGGCTTTCCAAGCAATTGGGCCAGTCGTTGTAGGCCTGAGCAAGGCGCTTGCAGCGGGTGTAGAAGTCATTGTAGGTGCAGGACTGCTGCCGCTTGCCAGCATTTTCATCGAGCCAGCGAAGATCCTGTTCCTGAACAATGCGATTAACCACGGTATTTTGAGCCCGATCGGTCTGGATGAAGCGGCGAAGATGGGGCAATCGATTTTCTTCCTGCTTGAATCTAATCCGGGACCAGGTCTGGGAATTTTATTGGCATACTGGCTTGCTGGCAGAGGCAGTGCCAAGCAATCGGCTCCGGGTGCTGTCATCATTCACTTCTTCGGGGGTATCCACGAAATTTACTTCCCGTATGTGCTGATGAATCCGCGTCTGATTCTGGCGGCCATTGGTGGTGGGATGGCTGGTGTGTTTACCTTCACGCTGCTTGGCGCAGGATTGGTGGCGCCACCGTCTCCAGGTAGTATTTTCGCCTTGATTGCAATGGCTCCGCGTGGTGGATTGCTACCGGTACTGGCTGGTGTGTTGGCAGCGACTGTCGTGTCCTTCCTCATCGCATCTGCTCTCTTGAAAATGAGCGCGAAGACAGACGAGGATGAACTGGAAAAAGCGACAGAAAAAATGCAAGAGATGAAAGGCAAAAAAGCACAGGCACAAGAAGCGGTAGAAGCACCAGTGAAGCATGAGGTAGCTGCTGCTGACGTGAAAAAAGTCGTCTTCTCTTGCGATGCGGGAATGGGCTCCAGTGCGATGGGAGCGGCGTCCTTGCGCAAAAAGTTCAAGGATGCGGGCCTGACCGAGATTACGGTTATCAATACGGCGATCAACGACATTCCAGGTGACGCTGATATCGTTATTACGCACAAGTCTTTAACAGAAAGAGCGCAGGTCAAAGCGCCTTCTGCGGAGCATATCTCCATTGAAAATTTCTTGAATAGTCCCGAGTATGACAAGTTGGTCAAACGCCTGGGGTAAGGGGAATCAACGCTAGTGAGAGCTAGCGTCTTCCCTCTTTGGCGTTGAGGAGGGAACGAAGACATGCATGTATCCTCTCGACAGCGATCTATTATCGAGATTTTATTGAAGGAACAAAAAGGAGTTACCGTTGGTTCGATCGCCGAACAGATTGGCGTAAGCGGTCGTACCGTTCACAGGGAATTGGATACGCTGGCTTCCTTGTTTGATGAATTTGATCTGGAGTTAGTCAGAAAAACAGGTTCAGGGCTTGAAGTGGTCGGGACTGACGAGCAAAAGCGTGCACTCAGAATGTCTGTCCTGCATCACATGACGAAGGAATACACCGTGCAGGAACGAAAGGCAATCATCCTGTGCGCACTCTTGGAGGCATCAGAGCCAGTCAAGCTGATTTCGCTGGCGATCGATTTGAAAGTGACGACGGCGACCATCAGTCATGATCTGGATGATTTGGAGACGATGCTTGCTCGTTACGATCTGTCACTCTTGCGCAAAAGAGGGTACGGCGTAGAGCTGCAAGGCACAGAGTCGTCCAAGCGGCGGGCGATCAGCAGACTGATTGCCGAGCATCTGGATGATCATGAATTGATTGGGATTATCAAAGAAAATATTCAAAACAAGGCATTGCGAGACATCGACTCGATTTCGGAACGGCTGCTTGGCCTGATTGACCGGGAAAAGCTGATCAAGGTCGAGAATGCATTGAGCCATCTGGACGAGGAGCTTCCCTATCCTTTGGCAGACAGCGCCTATCTCGGATTAGTCACCCATTTGGCGTTGGCCATGGAACGGATTGAAAAAGGGGAAGGCATTCATTTTGACGAGAATACCCTCAATGAATTGATTGGAACACCCGAGTACGAAATAGCCAGCAATATCATGGAGCGGCTGAAGCAAATTTTCCAAATGGAAATCCCGGCGGATGAGATCGGCTATATTACGATGCATTTGCGGGGAGCCAAGCTGCGGCATTCTCCGGATGACCAGGTATGGCCCGAAAACACGGAGCTCATAGTTATTACGAAACGCTTCATTCAAGCCTGCGAAGAACGCTTGGACATTCCGCTTGGCAATGACGCCTCGCTGTTCCATGGTCTGCTGACGCATTTGGAGCCAGCGTTGTACCGATTACAGCGGAAGATGGAGATTCGCAATCCGATTCTCGAGCAGATCAAGCAAAACTATCCAGAGCTGTTTGCCGTAACAAGCGAAGCGGTCCATATAGTTTTGCCAGAGCTACAGGTTCCAGATGAAGAGATCGGGTACCTGGTGATGCATCTTGGTGCGGCATTGGAGAGAACGCGCCATGAGCAGCAGTGGTACCGGGCATTGGTGGTATGCTCCAGCGGGATCGGCTCCTCCAAGATTTTGGCAACGCGTATCAAAAAAGAAATACCGGAGATCGTCAGCCTGAAAAATCTGTCCATGTTTGATTTGGAAGAGGTCCCGGCAACGGATTATGACTTAATCATTTCCACCCTTCCATTGCCGCTCGATCCAGCGGAATATGTCGTGGTCAGCCCGCTGCTTCCGCCAGACGATATCCAAAAAATTAAATATCAATTACACACGACGAGTCAGAAACAATCCCATCAGGAGAAAAGTCAGTTGGTTCCCGCAGGACAGCAGTCCATCGAACAACTAAGGGCCATGCAATACTACGCTGCGTATGCCAATGAGCTTTACGACGGCCTGTGGGGAATGAGATGGGATAACCGTGGTCAGGACATCGCCCAGCTTTTGAGACAAATCAGCAAGAGGCTGAAAGAACGTGGAACGATCGAGGAGGTCGAACCGGTAGTCAAGCAGTTGATCGAGCGGGAAAAGCTCGGTGGTTTGGGGATTCCGGGAACATCCTTGGCCCTTTTTCACGGAAGAAATGAAGCAGTGAATCGGGCGTCTTTTACGTTTCACCAATTACGAGAGCCTGTGCTTCTTCGTTCGATGGATGAAGAAGTGATATCCATTGATATGCTCCTGCTCTTGTTAGGGCCAAAAGAAGTGCCGAAGGAAGGGCTGGAAGTACTCAGCGAGATCAGCTCCCTTTTGATCGAAGAAGAAATGCAAGCGGTTTTGAAAACAGGAGAAACACAGCAAATGGCTGATTATATAGCGGGCAAAATGTATGCGTTTTGCCTCAAAAAGATAGGAATGGAGAGTACGAAATGAAAAACATACTGACAGCAGAAAAAATCATGTTGAATGCAAAGGTAGCCAATAAAGAAGAGGCGATCAGACTGGCTGGACAATTGCTTGTGCGTGCTGGCCACGTAACGGAGGCGTATGTAGAGAAAATGCAAGAGCGCGAGCAGTTGGCGACCACATATATCGGAAGCGGCGTAGCCATCCCGCATGGAACGAACGAATCCAAGGCAGAGATTCAATCCACCGGGATCTCCATCATTCAGGTTCCGGAGGGCGTAGATTTCGGAGAAGGCAATACAGCATATTTGCTGGTGGGCATTGCTGCTGTTGGAGACGAACATCTGGAGGTGCTCTCGAACATCGCGATTCTTTGCTCCGAGGAGGAAAACGTCAAACGGATTGTAAACGCGGCTTCGGCGGAAGAAATCATTGCGATGTTCTCCGAGGAGGTGTAATCCCCTATGCTAGCTGTACATTTTGGAGCAGGTAATATTGGGCGAGGCTTTATTGGACAACTGTTGCAAAAGGCTGGCTATGAAATTGCGTTTGTGGATGTCAATGCGGCTTTGGTCGATGAGCTGAATGAGCGAAAAATGTATCGCGTGCAACTAGCAACAACAGGAAAACCGGAGTCGGTCGTGGAAGGAGTTCGAGCGATAAATGGTCAGGATGTAGCGGCGGTAGCTGAAGCGATCGCAACTGCCGATTTGGTTACGACGGCAGTTGGTCCCAACATTCTTCCGCATATTGCAGGGGCCATCGCAGCCGGCATTACCCGGAGACTTTCTGTTCATGCGAAGCCACTCAATGTGATTGCATGCGAAAACATGATTGGCGGCAGCGAGAAGCTGAAGGAGCATGTGTATGGGCATCTGACGGAATCGGTTCAAGCCGAGGCAGCACAATGGATCGGATTCCCCAATGCAGCCGTAGATCGGATTGTTCCTTTGCAGCACCATGATGACAAGCTTCTGGTTATGGTGGAACCGTTTTTTGAATGGGTGGTAGATTCGTCGCAGATGGTTGGAGAAGTCCCGTCCATTGAGGGCGTTACCTATGTGGAGGATCTCGCGCCGTACATCGAAAGAAAGCTGTTTACCGTCAACACAGGTCATGCGGTCATCGCGTACCTGGGGTATCAGCTGGGGATGAAAACGATTGATGAAGCGATGCGAGACGACCGGATCGTTCAGGCGACACGCGGGGCTCTTCAGGAGACAGGAGCACTGCTTGCTGCCAAGTACGGATTTGACCCGCAAGTTCATGGGCAGTATGTAGAAAAAATCCTTGGTAGATACACCAACCCATTGTTGTCTGACGATATTGTCAGGGTGGCGCGTTCGCCGATCCGCAAGCTGTCGCAGCAAGATCGTTTGGTAGGACCAGCACTACAATGCATGGAAAAAGGAATGAATCCAGAGTATTTAGGTCTGGCAATTGCTGCGGCACTGGCATTCGACTATCCCGAGGATGCGGAGTCCGCACGGATACAAGCAAGCCTGAAAGAGTTTGGATGGGAAAATACATTACACAATTGTACCGGCATTCCGGCAGGTCATCCACTTGAGGAGATCGTGCGCGAACAGGCACGCAGATTGAAGGAATGGTCAGGTAGCCATTGAGAGAGGCTGGTGTTACGATGTCCCAAAAAATCACAGGTGTAAAAGCTTCAACAGGTATAGCCATTGGCAAGGCGTTTTTACTGACAACGCCCGACTTACAGATCAATACCGTAGCGATTGAAGATCCGGCGAATGAAATCCAACGCTTTCAAGAGGCGTTGGCTCGAGCAAAAAATGATTTGGAGGACATCGTTCTGCGCGTGGAGCGGGAGATGGGAACGGATCATGCAGACATTTTCAAAGCTCACCTGCTCGTCTTGGAAGACCCGGAACTGGTCGATACCGTCAAAGATAAAATCTCAAACGAAAAGACAAACGCTGAAAGTGCCTTGAATGATGTCGCACAAGCATTCATCGGACTTTTCGAGCAAATGGACAACGAATACATGCGGGAGAGAGCAGCAGATATTCGTGACGTTACCAAACGTGTACTTTCTTACTTGCTCGGGGTACCGTTTGCAGGACTCGGGGAGCTGACAGAGGAAGTGATCATTGTAGCGGATGATTTGACGCCTTCCGATACGGCCCAATTAGACCGCCGCTATGTCAAAGGCTTCGTTACAGACATTGGGGGACGAACCTCGCATTCTGCGATTATGGCACGTTCTCTGGAGATTCCTGCTGTTGTTGGAACACAAGGGATCACTCGTGCCGTTCAGCCTGCGACACTCGTCATTCTCGATGGGCATGAAGGGATCGCGATTATTGACCCGAGTGAAGAGGAAATCGCTGTCTACAAACGCAAGCAGGCAGATTACGAAGCGCAAAAAGCCGAACTAGCGAAGCTTGTGAACGATAAAACGGTCACGTTGGACAATCATCATGTCGCGCTTGCCGCAAATATCGGAAGTCCTGAAGATGTTGCTGGGGCAATCGCCAATGGTGCTGAAGGTGTCGGGCTGTTCCGCACGGAGTTTCTATACATGGGACGCAATGATTTTCCGACGGAAGAGGAACAATACCTCGCGTACAAGCACGTGCTAGAGCATATGGGTGACCGCCCGGTGGTTATTCGTACTTTGGACATTGGCGGGGACAAGCATCTCTCTTACTTGGCTTTGCCAGAAGAAATGAACCCGTTTCTTGGACACCGCGCCATCCGGCTGTGTCTCGACAACCAAGAACTGTTTCGTACGCAGTTGCGTGCTCTATTGCGCGCAAGTGTACACGGCAATCTGAAAATCATGTTTCCGATGATTGCGACACTGGAGGAGTTCCGCCAGGCGAAAGCAATTTTGGAAGAAGAGAAAAAATCTTTGATAAATCGCGGAATGGCAGTATCCGATCAGATTGAAGTGGGTATCATGATTGAGATCCCTGCTGCGGCACTGATGGCCGATCAATTTGCACGCGAGGTTGACTTTTTCAGCATTGGAACCAATGATTTAATACAATACACAATGGCAGCCGACCGTATGAACGAGAAGGTCGCTTATCTCTACCAGCCTTATCATCCTGCCGTTTTGCGCTTGCTGCACAACGTCATAAAAGCAGGGCACGCGCAGAATAAATGGGTCGGTATGTGCGGGGAGATGGCGGGCGATCCAATCGCGATCCCGATTCTGTTGGGAATGGGTCTGGATGAATTTAGTATGAGTGCAGGGAGCATATTGCCTGCGCGCCAACAACTGAGTCGTTTGAGTGTGGAGGACGCAGCGAAGCAGATTAATACGATTTTACAGATGAGCACTTCTGCGCAAGTAGAGGCGTTCGTGAAGGAATGGCTTGAGAGAGTGTAGAAAAGGAGGCAGATCAGAATGGTAGAGAAAAAAATTGTGGTTCAATTGGCGCACGGCCTGCATGCACGTCCTGCTGCGAACTTTGTGAAGGTGGCCACGTCTTTTTCCAGCGAAATTAAAATCATCAAAAATGAGAAAAATGTAAATGGCAAGAGCATCATGGGCATTATGGCAGCAGCGATTGGAAAAGGGGAAGAAATTACCCTGATCACGGATGGCGTGGATGAACAAGAAGCGATGGCAGCATTGGAAAAAGCATTGACCGAACAGGAATAGGGAAGAGAAAGGGAAAGACGAAAAGCCCCTCGATTTGAGGGGTTTTTTCTGTTGTTCCGGGAAAGTTTACGTAGAAAGTAGTTGTGCGAAAGGGGGAGAAAAGGGTGTCAGTCGCTTTTGGGCTCGTTGTTCTTCTAAAAGCAGCTCCATTTTCAGGCGGTTGCGCTCCGAGTGTGTGGTTTTGTAGAGGGGGATTACCAAATTCCTTGTTTCCAAAGGATCGGTCGTGAGATTGTACAATTCGTAATCAGTCAGCGTGGGGTTGTATACATCCTCGGCAAAATAGCGGGAGTATTTCCATAAAGTGCTTTGCCCGGCGGAATACAGGTAGGCGAGGACCGTTTCTATCCGATTCGGAGGAATGACAGAGTCATAGGGCTGGTGTTGCACGCTAACTTGATGCTGTCCTTTTGTTACATCGTCATCTGTCATGAAGTAGATCGGCTCGCTAGAGATAGATTCCGTATCGTGAGACAAGATGAGGGGAGTAAGATCACGACCGACAAGCGGTTGTACCTCGCTATGTGTATAGGTTAGCTCCTCACTAAGCCTATCTGTGTCTACTCCAGATATACCGAGCAGTGTCGGAAGAATATCCACATGACTGGTTAATAGCTCTGTGGAGGTTGCGTGTGGAAAAAGGAGTGGGTTGTGGATAAGGAGAGGAACATGAATTGCCTCTTCATAGGTACAGTACCATTTTTGATGCAGATTGCCGTGGGCACCCAACAATTCGCCGTGATCGGATGTGAACACGACCAGTGTTTCGGGATAAAACGAGCTTGCGACGAGTGCTTCAAGAACACGCATCACTTCCCGATCGGCGTTTTTCTGGAGCTGATAGTACAGTCTTCGATAATGGGCTTGGTCCGAAATGGGCTGGAACGCTTGTGGATATACCTCCCGATAACTCGCTTGGCAGCGTGGTTTTGACGCAAGTGATTCGTACTGAGTAGGGGGTGGGGCAACACTGGGAACAGACTTATCCACATGGAAGCGAAAAAACGGTGTGCTCGCAGAGATATCCCCATAGATGGCAATATCATGTGGATTGACGAAAGACGCCACGATCAGCCAAGGCTGGTAGCTTTCAACGGAGCCTTTCTCCTGGTCTAATGCATGGAGCAGCTCGATGACTTCGCTGCTGTATACCACATCACGACCATTTACTCCGATGGCTGCGGACGAACCGGAGTTATGCGGCGCTATTCCATGCGGTTCAGGCCCGATCCAACTGGAGAAGCCATAGCCGTCCAGCCGATCAGCAAGCAAGTATAAGCGCTCTTTATCTGGATCAGGAACTCCCGTTACAGGGATATAGCTGGGGATAGGAAAGTGGGTGCCCGGTACCCAGATGTCGGCATCGGATATATGCCACTTGCCTTTATAGAAACACCGATAGCCCGCTTGACGAAAATAATTTCCCATCGTCGGGACGGTATTGCGATCAAGCCAGAACATGTCGCTGTCGGCAGAGCGTTTAGCGGCACCGCTGGTCTGGGTGACGCCGTGCAAAGAGGGGTACTGTCCGGTGAACAAGGTAGCTCTGCTGGGGCAACAGGCTGTGGAGCCAACGTAATGACGCTTGAATTCCAACCCATGCTCTCGTAAAAAAGCATGAGCGTGGAGTGTATCCTCGCTCCATTCACGTATCGCAGGCTCTTCATAAACAGGGGGGAATCGTTCCTGGTCCACAATGATGAATAAGATGTTCGGTCGTCTCCTCAACCATTTTCTCGACATATAGATCCCCCTCGGCAAAGATGTACACATCTTTATCAACATATGGGGATAAAGTTTGTCCTTATCCACAAAAAAAATCGCCGATTATCAAGAAATCGGCGAAGTTGAATTCGGATATTTGGTTATCCACAGCTTTTTATACCAATACAAAGGAGAGTACCGACAAAAGAATGGAGGTAACACTCATGGCAATCAGTGGGCGCGCCGCTTTTGTACGCAGTGCACGCAGATTTACGTTCAGGCCGAGCCCGACCATGGCCATGGTGAGCACGAAGGTTGTGATATTCGCGACACCACTATGGAACGCTTCTGAGACAGGAATGGTTGTTCCGAGAACGTAGCTTCCAAATACACTCATGGCGAGGAAGCCGATCAGGAACCAAGGGAATTCAATCTTGGTGCCACTTTGTAATTTCCCGGTGCGTTTCATCCAAATCATCAGGATAAAACAGAGCGGAACCAACAGCAGCACACGCCCCAATTTTGCCAGCAGTGCAATCGCTAGCCCATCTTGACCAGCGGGTGCAGCAGCCAACGCGACATGCGCAATCTCGTGCAGACTAATTCCTGACCACATGCCGTATTCGACCGCGGACAGGGGTAGGAACGGACGCAGGATCGTGTAGGCAATAGCAAATAGGGTTCCGACGAGTGCGATCATTCCTACCCCGATGGCTGTATCTTCATCCTTGGCAGCAACGATAGGCGAGACGGCAGCAATTGCCGCTGCTCCACAGACCCCTGTACCGACTCCGAGCATGAGGGAGAGGGAAGAGTCTGCTTTCAGCCACTTAGCTATCAGCATCGTAACCGCGATGGAAAAAATAATGACACCAGCGTCATAGACGAGAAGCCCGAGACCTTCATTCAAGACGACGTCGATATTGAGCTTCAGGCCGTACAGAATGATAGCAAGACGTAGTAAACGTTTGGCAGAAAATTGAATCCCTGATCGCAATGCTTCCGGATATCCACGAAAATGCCGGTATGCGACCGCGATCAGGATCGAACAGGCGAGGGGGCCAACTTGTTGAAAGCCAGGTATTTTTGCTAAGCCGTAGCCTGTCAGGGCGATAAAAAAAGTAAAAGCGATTCCAGCTATCCACAGCGAGAAGGATGTAGGTTTGCTTTCGTTATTTTTTGCGGGCTGTACGCTGGCATTGCTTTCATTCAATGGCACGCTGTTTTTGATCGGAGTTGCCATTGCCATCACTCCTCGAAAAGTTTTACAAACTCAGCATACGGCAACTGTTATAATAAGAAAAATAAATCATTGCGATGATCATCATAAGTGAAATGAATGGTTAGTGGTGGATAGGAGAGTGAAGGCAGTTGGATCAGCATTTGCTTGTGTTCGTGACCGTTGCAGACAGACAGAACTTTTCCCGAGCTGCAGAAGAGCTACATATGACGCAGCCTGCCGTTAGTCAGTATATTCATGCGCTCGAGCGCACGATAGGGACAAAGCTCCTGGAGCGAAGCAACAAATATGTTCGCTTGAATAAAGCGGGGGAGATTGTCTATCATCACGCTCGGGAGATCTTGGGCTTGTACACGCGGATGCAGAGCCTCGTGGATGATTTGATGAACACACCGAGCGGGGATTTGACGATTGGCGCCAGCTACACATATGGAGAGTATGTGCTGCCTCATGTCATTGCGCGTCTCCGTCAGTATTACCCAATGATTACCCCCACGATTACGATTCACAATTCCACAGTCATTGCTGAGCTCGTGGCGAAGCGACAACTCGACGTCGGGATTGTTGAGGGGGAGTATGTGGACGAAAAAATGTGCGTGGAGCCGTTTGCTGATGATCGCATGTATTTGATTGCTTCTCCGGAGCATCGATTGGCCGGGCAAACAGAGGTCAGCATTGACGAATTGATGAAGGAAACGTGGATTGTGCGGGAAGAAGGGTCAGGCACGAGGGAAGCGGCTGAAAAAATGTTTCGCCAACTGCAATTCACACCGCAAAAGCGAATGGAGTTCGGCAGCACACAGGTGATCAAGGAGTCAGTGGAGGCTGGTCTGGGAATCAGCTTACTGTCTTATTGGGCTATCCGCAAAGAACGCAGGCTCGGCACGCTCTGTACATTGAAGGTAACGGGGACGCCGGTTACCCGTGATTTTTCGCTCGTCACGAAATCAGACGAGTTTCATACCAAAGCATTGGACATCTTCATGGATCTTATCCGCACACATGTGCCGGAGGGTGCCCATACGTAAAAGAGGAAGCGGCATGATCGGTACGTGCTGCTGCCTCTTTTTCATTTCAAGCGGACGAGTCAGGATGGGCGAGTGTCAGACGAAAGGTTGTTCCTTCTGGAGAAGTCCGAACCAATTCGACATTTCCCCCGTGTGCTTTTGCCAATAGTCGGGAGATCGTCAGGCCCAGCCCCAATCCATGCTTCTTTTTGCGTTTGCTATCGCCGCGATAGTACCGTTCGAAAATGAAGGGGACCTCTGACTCAGGAATTCCCTTTCCATTGTCGGTTATATCGATGGAGAGGAAGTCACCCTGATTATGGACGCCGATGTTGATTTGCGTTGCATTTGCGGAAGCGCTGTTCCCCAATAAATTGAGTAAAATTTGTTTGACGTGTGATTCATCGCCGAACCACACGGTATCTTGTCTAGTCGGATTAACTGTCACAGATATGTCTGCAAATGAGGGCAAGGCTTGTACTTGTGCGACTATCTGATCCAATGTGCTGTCGATCTGTATGGAATGCTTCTCGACGAAAACTTCACCTGCTTCCATGGAGGAAAAATCGAGCAGGTCATTGACCATTGTCTGGAGTCGCTTGGCTTCGTCCATGCTGATTTGCATGAATTCATCCGCATCTGCACCTTTTACGACGCCGTCTTTGACAGCTTGAATCATCCCACGGATCGAGGTGACAGGGGTACGCAGCTCATGGGAAACACCAGCCAAAAGGTCGGTGCGCATCCGCTCTAGTTGTCCAAGTCGTTTGGCCATTTCGTCAAATGAATGGACCAGCTGGCTGATTTCGGCCTCTTTGATTTTGGAGGAATTGGGCAAGGAAGGCGTATAATTCCCGCTGGATATTTGCTCTGCCGCTATTGCCAACTGCCGCAGGGGCTGTGTTAACGAGCGAGACAGCACATAGACGATTGCCCAACCGCACAAAGTGATGATTCCGATAGAAACCATGATCGTGATATAGGTGTGAACCAAATCATTGTTAAGAGGCGTGCTGACGTAATAGGTGCCTGCGACTGCATTGTGTTCATAGTAAGGGACACCAACGCGCAGCCAGGTAGCTCCCTTTGTGGCAACAACCTCCCGTATTTCTTTCGTTTTGTCCACCGGTTGGGCAGGGGTAGGTAACTGCGCAATGGTAGCGGTCGTCGTCTGACTCACCATTTCCTTCTTGAACGTCTTGCCCGCATCATCGTAAATCTGTACCACGTGATCGATTGGGACAGTTGGCATGACTCGAAATGCGATCATAGCGGTAGTGGCTGCGGGTGTTGCGGTGTCAGGAATAGCCGGAGACGTAGGGCCAGTCACAGTAGTGATAGCCTGATTGGAGATACCAACAGTTGTTTGTGCCAAATCCTCTATCTTTACAGAAGAAGTCGAGGTGTCCTTGGCGAGCAACAACTTGGTATACGAATCAGCGAGCAACTCTGTTCTTGCTTCCAATACTTGAAACTGTTGTTCTGTAGCTGCTTTGTTAATCCAATAGATGCCAAAAAATCCAATACCAAAAAGAATGACAGATAATATCAAGGCATAGCGCCACGTCCAGTAACGCAAGAGCGGTACAGCAGTTCTGGTAGAAGTAGATCGATTAGTAAACACGCAGGCTATACCCCATTCCTCTGATTGTGCTGATTTCCCCTTCGGAAGTCGGCCACGGCAGCAAGCTTTTGCGCAAACGCTTCACTGCGGTATCCACAGAGCGATCGCCCCCTTCAAAATCCATTCCCCACACCTGATCCAACAACTGATCTCGGCTGAAGCATTGGTTCGGATGTCGCGCCAGGAAAACAAGTAGTTGCCAATCCCGTGGCATTAAGGAAAGGGGTGCTTTCCCGATTAAGGCATTTTGGGCCGTAACATCTATGGAAAGTGTCCCGAGTCTGATCGTATCTGCTTCGGCGATATAAGAGGAACGGCGGAGCACAGCTTGTACACGGGCCAACACTTCTTCTGGATCAAATGGCTTGGCAATATAGTCATCTGCACCTTGTGCCAGCCCTTGGAGCTTGTCTGGCACGGTACCGCGCGCCGTGATGATAATGACAGGGCAACTGCCGTATTGGCGAATCTGGTCGAGTATATCCAAGCCGTCATGATCGGGCAGCATCAGGTCAAGCAGGACAAGATCGGGTTTCCAGGAGAAAAAAGTCGGGATTGCCTCGTGATCACCCTCATTCCATTTTACCTCATAGCCCGCCCGTTCCAGGTAGACCTGAACAAGTCGGGCAATCGGCATTTCATCCTCGATGAGTAGAATTCGTTTCACGAAGAAACACCTCCTATCTATCTCAAGTCAATTTGTGCTTATCATAGCAATGATGGACATCATTTCGACTTACATCATTTGTAAAAAAGTTCTTGTTTCCGTTGTTTAGCATAATGGAGTTATGTGTCCGTTGAATGGCGAAGGGCATAACTAAACCTCTGGCAGTTTCCTGCTAGAGGTTTTTTTTGTGTGCTTGAAAGGCAACCCTTATTTTTTGATGGCAGGTATTGAGACTGTTGTACCTTTTGTGATCTTGCCTTCTTTTTCGAGCTGTTTGATCAACTCTTCCACGGAGATGCCTATTTCTTTTGCCATTTCCTCCAAACTGATTGAAGGGTGAGTAAAGGAAGCTGCTTCACCAGTGGCGATCGTGCCTTCTTTTTCAAGCTGCTTGATCAACTCTTCCACAGAGATGCCTTTTTCTTTTGCTACTTCTTCCAGATTGATAGTTGTCGTGGAAGCAATCATTGCCAGCGTGCCTTCTTCTTTAAGCTGCTCGATCAAGTCTTCTACGGAGATGCCTTTTTCTTTTGCCATTTCATCGAGGTCGATTGTCTTAATGTTATCGCTGTTGGCATCGAATTTTATGAAGGAGAAGCTAGTTGTCAGGTCGCCGTCTTTCGTGTTAATAGCTGCTCCTTTCGTCAGTTTGCCTTCCTTTTCAAGCTGCTTGATCAACTCTTCCACAGAGATACCCTTTTCCTTTGCCATTTGCTCCAGACTAAAAATCGGTTTTAGAAGAGCATTTGTACCATCTGTGTTCATCATTTTCAGTGGAGCAGAAGAACCAGTCGTTTTCGCTGGTTCATTTGCCGCAAACGCGGAGCCTGCCATTGCGGATACTGCCAGAGCCATTACTGCCATTACCATTTTCTTTTTCATTGTAAAATTCCTCCTTGGGAGTTCTGTAAATGAGTGGTGAGCCTTGTTTGATGGGCTTGCCCGTCTCGGCTACAACCTAAAGATAATGGGGGCGTGTGTCCGTAATATGACCGGAATATGGAAAAGTGACGGAATGCCGAAAACGCTTGCATTTTTCCCTACCTTGTTCTACATTAGAGACAGGTAAAAGAGCACGTAAATCGCGTGAAATCTTCTACCCACAAGTGAATAATCAAAAGGCAAAGGTGCCCTTGAACACGGATCTTATTTTTTCGTGTTTAGGCACCTTTTTTTGCTTTTGAAAAGGGAAGTTGTCTTGAAAGGAGTGACACGCATGGAAAAACCAATTCGAGCGACGCCGCTTGCGATCCGACTGATTCCCAATGTCGATCCTCAATTTGCGGAGAAGCTGAACCTGCCTTCCCATATCCGCAGTCTGGGTCTTTTGACCTCCACGATTGACGATGTGGGGTACACGGCCATTGATGAAGCGACCAAAAAGGCAGCGGTAGAAGTTGTGTATGCCAAGTCGTTTTATGCAGGCTCAGGCCATGCGTCTGGACCGTTGTCCGGCGAGTTCATCGGGATGATCGGAGGCGCGACGCCATCGGAGGTGCAGAGCGGACTGGATGCAGCCGTTGCATTTATGGAGAGCGGAGCATGCTTTTACTCTTTGAATGATGAAGGGACGCATGCGTATTACGCCCATGTTGTGTCGCGGACGGGCAGCTATTTGTCCCAACTGGCGGGTATCAGAGAAGGTGAACCGCTTGCCTACTTGATCGCTCCACCGCTGGAGGCCATGTATGGTATTGATGCCGCTCTCAAGGCTGCAGATGTACAAATGGTTCAATTTTTTGGTCCACCGACAGAAACGAACTTTGGGGGAGCGCTACTCACTGGCAGCCAGTCGGCATGCACGGCAGCCGCCGATGCTTTTGCCGATGCCGTAAGAAGTGTCGCCCAACAGCCTGTCAAACGATAATAGGGATATTCCCTCTTGAAGGGGAGGTAATGTAAATGCGCGCTACGTCATATTCACTCGGCATGATCGAGACATTGGGCTTGCCTGCTCTCATTGCTGCCGCAGACGCTGCTGCCAAAGCGGCTGACGTCAAAGTCGTCTCTTATGAAGGCGCGGACGCAGGGATCGTTACCGTGTATGTAATCGGAGATGTCTCCTCCGTACAGTCAGCAGTAGATGCTGGTGCTGAAGCTGCGAGACGTGTCGGAACATTGCTGCACTCACACGTTATTCCGCGTCCTGACGAAAATGTACCCAAAATGCTTAAAAACCTGCTGAAACCGGAAGCAAAAGAAGAGGGTAAGGCAGAGCCGGCCCAAGTGCCAGCGACCAAATTGCAAGATCAGTCTATCAATGATCTGCGCAAAATGGCGCGTTCGTATGCGGACTTCCCGCTGACAACGAACGAAATCAACATGGCGAAGAAAGAAGATCTCATTCGTCTGTTGGAAGAGAAACAAGGCGGAGGTGACAAAGCCTAATGACACTCGACGCTGATCTGTATTCCATACAGGAAGTGCGTACCTACCTCGCACAAGCGAAGGAAGCACAGGCCAAGTTCGCTACTTACAGCCAAGAACAAGTCGACAGAATCATCGAAGCCATGTCCAAAGCGGGTGTGGAGCATGCAGATCGACTGGCAGCAATGGCTGTAGAAGAAACAGGCTTTGGTAACATCCCGGACAAACGGATGAAAAACCTGTTTGCTGCTCAAGATGTGTACGCATCTGTGAAAGATGTTAAAACGGTTGGCATCATCCGTAAGGACGAAGAGAACAAGGTATGGGAAGTGGCGCAGCCATTCGGTATCGTAGCTGGTATCGTGCCTTCCACCAATCCGACGTCCACGGTTATCTATAAATCGATGGTCTCCCTCAAGGCGAGAAATGCGATTGTCTTCAGCCCGCATCCGTCAGCAGCCAAGTGCACGCTGGAAGCAGCGCGACTGATGGCACAGGCGGCAGTAGCGGCTGGAGCACCAGAAGGCTTGATCCATTGCGTTACCAAGCCTACGCTTCCAGCGACAAACGAATTGATGAAGCATAAGCTGACCAATTTGATTCTCGCGACTGGCGGAACACCGATGGTACGTGCGGCATACAGCTCCGGCAAGCCTGCTTATGGTGTGGGACCTGGTAACGTTCCGGTCTACATCCACCACAGTGCGGATTTTGCTGCTGCTGCCAAGCGCATCGTGCAGAGCAAAACGTTTGACTATGGTACGATCTGCGCTTCTGAGCAAGCATTGGTAGTGGAGGAATCCACTAAACACCAATTGATTGCTGCCCTGAAGCGTGAAGGTGCCTACTTCCTGAACGAGCAAGAAAAGGAAAAGGTAGCTGCCATCGTCACGATTAACGGCTCGTTGAACGCGAAGATCGTTGGCCGCTCCCCGCATGTGATCGCTCAAATGGCGGGTATTACTATCCCGGCTGATACGCGTGTCCTGGTTGCGGAGGAGAACAATGTAGGTAAAGCATACCCGATGTCCGTTGAAAAACTGGCTCCGGTTCTTGCCCTCTACACTGTTCAAGGCGACAGCGAAGCGTTTGCTCGTTGCCGCGAATTGCTGGAGCATGGTGGTCTTGGACATACAGCGGGTATTCACGCCCAGGATGACAATGTCATCGCAGCGTATGGTCAAGCAATGCCAGCATCCAGAATTCCGGTAAATACGGGTACGACCTTCGGAGGAATTGGTGCAACGACTGGCGTACAACCAGCGTTCACACTTGGATGCGGTTCTTTAGGGGGCAACATCACTTCCGATAACATCGGTGCGAAGCACATGTTCAACATCAAGCGTGTTGCATTTGGTATCAAAGAAATGCCACAATCAACGCCAGCACCACAAGCTCCTGCGACACAAGCGGAAGAAGCTGTCCTACAGGCTGTCTCTTCCATGAACGTTGGCTTGAGCCGTGATGAGATCAAGAACATCATCAAATCCGTGTTAACAGAAATGACGTCTTAATGTCGTAAAACACTAAAATCTTGGAGATATAATTAAGGAGGATACAAAAATGGCTGGAGAAATGTCCGCATTGGGAATGGTAGAAACAAAAGGTTTGATCGGAGCAGTTGAAGCTGCTGACGCAATGGTAAAAGCAGCAAACGTAAAACTGATTGGTAAAGTACACGTAGGTGGCGGTCTCGTAACTGTTATGGTACGTGGTGACGTAGGTGCAGTAAAAGCTTCCACAGACGCAGGTGCCGCTGCTGCTGAAAAAGTAGGAGAGCTCGTATCTGTACACGTAATCCCACGCCCTCATGGAGACATTGAATTGATCCTGCCTAAACTCGAAGGGTAATAAATCCCGATGGCAGTGATTACAGAAGCATCCTTGAGAGCGATGCATAAGTCAGGTATCCCAAACCCCTTTCTCGTTGAGAAAGGGGATAAAATAACACCAGCAGCGGCAGATTTCTTGAAAGGAAGAGGGATTCAAGTGAAACAAGTTGATCAGAACCAGCAGCCTTCCACCAATCAAGCTGCCGAGGCAGTGCGAGAAATTCCTTTGGGCGTATCGAACCGTCACATTCATTTGTCGCAAGCAGATGTCGAGAAGCTTTTCGGAGCCGGACATCAATTGACGCCAATGCGTGATTTGTCGCAACCGGGCCAGTTTGCTTGCCAAGAAACAGTCACCATCGTGGGACCAAAAGGCAGCATCCATGGGGTTCGCGTTTTGGGACCAGCTCGTGGCGCGACACAAGTGGAAATTTCCAGAACAGACGGCTTTGCAGTAGGTGTTCATGCACCTGTGCGTATGTCTGGAGATATTGAAGGAACACCAGGTATGGTACTTGTAACGGCAAAAGGGACTGTTGTGATGGACAAAGGCGTAATCGTAGCGAAGAGCCACGTTCATATGTCCCCAGCAGATGCCGAGCAATATCAAGTGAAGGATGGCGATACGCTGATCCTGGCAACGCAAAGCGATCGTCCTATCATCTATCCAGATGTAGTCGTTCGTGTACATCCGCAGTTTGCACTTGATTTCCACGTTGATACGGATGAAGGAAATGCCGCTAATTTGAAAACGGGCGACCGGGTAAAAGTGATCGGCAAGAACGGGCAATTTTACTCCGGCTAACGGAGGTTGAGCTTGATGGACATCAGAGAAATGGTGGCGTCGATTACAAAAGAAATTTTGCAATCGATGAATACAGAAAAGCAAAGCAGCACAGCGCCTCGTGTCCTGTACGTTTTTTGCGACAGCCAGGCTCATGAGGCGTTTCAGGATCATTTTATCCAACTGAAAAACCACGGGATCTGCCATGACATTCTCTTCCTGGACGGAGAAACCTCTTCTTGGTTGGGCATGCACAAGATCGAATGTGGGGGAGCAGGCAAAATTCTTACCGCAGATGAGTACGCTCCTGCCCCGTTGGAAGTGCCGAAAGATTATGTCGGTATCGTGATTCCTGAAATCGATTTGGATAATGCAGCGAGAATTGCTTCCGGTCTAAAAGGAACAATCAAAGCGGAAATCGTCTTTTCCGCGTTGGTGACAGGCAAATTCGTCATCGCTGGTTCCGATGTGCCAGGAATCAAGCGCGCAGACCGTCGTACCCTGCAAACATTGACACTGACACCTGCTTATGAAAAGCTGTTCAACCGTCACGTTGAGAGCATGAAAGAGCTGGGGGTGGAGTTTGCGGAGCAGCGCCGTCTGGCTGATCGCGTGGTTTCCAAGCTGAAGTCTCAGTTGCAAAAAGTGGAGACTACCAAGACAGAACAACCAACATTGACTCCTTTGGATGAGCAAGAAGCCGTCTTTTCCGGGAAGCTGTTGACAGCGGATTGGATCAGATCTCAACCTGAGCTTCGCGATACGACTTTGATCGTGAAAAAAGGTGCAATTGTTTCTCCGCTTGCTTATGACAGCATGAGAGAACGCGGCATTACGGTCAGCTATTTAGGAAAAGGGTGATCGCATGTTTTTGGGAAAAGTGATCGGCAGCGTCTGGGCCACGCAAAAAGAAGCAGGAATGGAAAATCTCAAGCTCATGGTGGTTCAGCCGATTGATTGGCGTGGCGAAGAAGGCGGACAAACCGTTATCGCAGCGGACAGGATCGGTGCGGGAATCGGGGAGCAGGTTATCGTCTCTCGTGGGACGCCTGCCCGAATCCTTTTCTCCGGCACCAGTGTGCCGATCGATGCGATCATCGTAGGCATCGTAGATTCGTTTGAGGTGCCGGGTGCCGCAGGAAGAGAGGAATAGGAATGGAACAGGAACGTTCACGAGTCATCCAGGAATTCGTACCAGGGAAACAGGTCACGTTGGCTCATGTAATCGCAAACCCTGACCCAATGCTCTATACCAAGCTAGGTATCAATGAGGCCGGTGCAATCGGCATCTTGACTTTGACGCCTACCGAAACAGCCATTATTGCCGCGGATATTGCGACAAAGGCTGCTGGCGTCGAGCTTGGGTTTCTCGATCGTTTTACAGGTTCACTGATTGTCGTAGGAGATGTATCCGCTGTTGAGATGGCAGTCGAGGCGGTCAATCAGGTGCTGAGCGAAAAACTGCGGTTTACACCGGCGTTGGTGACGAAATCATGACCGGCCGTGTAATGATTATCGGTGCAATTGAAGCAGGAAAGTCTTCTCTGGTGCGGGCGCTGTTCAATGACGAACAGCCTGCCCGGAAGACGCAAGCGCTCGAATATCGGGACTGGGCGATTGACACTCCGGGTGAGTACAGCGAAAACCCGATGTTTTACCGCACGCTTATGGCCACCTCTCTTGAGGCGAAGATCATTGTGATGGTGCAGGATGCAACAAGGGAGCGCAATTACTTCCCTCCTGGCTTTTCACAAGGGTTTCCGCAATCGTGCATCGGGGTCATTACCAAAATGGATCATCCTGATGCAAATGTAGAGAGGGCAGAACAATTCCTGCGTCAATCGCTCGGCAATGCAAAAATTTTCCCGACCTCCTCGCTCACAAGTGAGGGAGTATCAGAATTGCGAGCGTATTTGCAAGAAATTGTAAACGAGTAAGCGAGATTAACCAGTATTACACCCCTTTCCGCCGTAGCGTGTCTGTGAGAAAATGAGGTCATATCAACTCCTAGCAGGTGAAAAGAGGTTCACATGCAATCAATACGAGAAGTGTGCAAAGCGTCCACGACGTTGAGTGATGACGACATTCGGATTGTGGAGGATCTGGCTTCCAAGCTTCAGATTTTTGCTGATCTGTCTCAAGCGGACATGTTTATCGATTGTCCGACGGTAGATCGGAGCGCTGCGATGGTAGTCGCACAAGCTGCACCGAGTACGGCACGCTCTATGTACAGTGGATCGGTCGTAGGGCATTTGGCGACGGCAATTAATGAGCCGGCCGTTATGTATTGTCTGACTACAGGCAAGCCCGTCATCGGTTCACGCGGGGTTTCACAGGAGCAGGTCGTGATGCGACAAAGTGTCGTACCCATCACGAATGCGGCTGGAAAAACAATCGGGACCTTGATAACGGAACAAGATATATCCAAACAGGTGGAACAGGAAAAGAACGTCGAAATGCTCAAGGAAACAACGGAGCATTTAAGTGAGACGCTCATCCAGTTCGCTGTGCCTGATCTGCCCATTTCGTCGCTGTTGCACGAGGGCATGATTTTGTTTGATCAGAGTGGGGTTATCACGTACGCCAATGGCCGTGCCCACAAGCTTCTCTCCTTGATTGGCTTTGAACGGCCGGAAAAAGGTGAGAGCATCGAACGTATTTTTTCCTGGAGAGTTACCCCGGAGAATTTTGTACGCAACGGGGGTTATATTCAGGAGGAGCTGTCAAAAGGCAAGCATTTTATCATGATGAAAGCGGTTTCGTCCGTCCGCAAGCAAGACATCATTGGGGGATTCATTCTCCTGCGAGACATATCGGACATTCGGGAAAAAGAAAAGCAATTAATGATCAAATCCGCGGTGATCAAAGAGATTCACCACCGGGTCAAAAACAATTTGCAAACCATCTCTAGCCTGCTACGCCTGCAAATGCGACGTTCGCAGTCCAACGAGATTGAAAAGGTATACCGGGAAAGCATCAATCGCATCAACAGCATCGCCATTATTCACGAATACTTGGCACAGGATGGTCTGGAGCAGATTGACTTCAAAGAGATTTTAACCAAAATATCGAAAATTATCGTCTCTTCCATGAGGCGTTCTGAGCAAGCTATACACGTCGTGGTGACGGGTGAATCGGTGTATCTGCCGTCCAACAAAGCAACATCGTTTGCCTTGATTGTCACCGAGCTGATTCAAAATTGCATGATTCATGGTTTTCATGAGCTGCAAGAAGGGAAAATCTCTATTGCACTCGTCGCCAAGGAGGACTTCGTTAGTTTGTCTGTGACAGACGACGGAGTAGGCATCGAGGACATGGAGCAAATCCACAAAAAGGGCCATCTCGGCCTGAAAATTGTCGATACGCTGGTCAGGGAAGACCTCGAAGGCACGATGCATTTCCGCAACACTGGGAACGGAACAGAGGTTACCATACTCTATCCGATCCAAAAGGAGGATGAAGATGACACAGCCGAAGATTATGGTGGTTGATGACGAGCCGATTATTCGCATGGATTTGCGCGAGATGCTCGAAAATGAAGGGTATTTAGTGGTTGCCGAGGCGAAAAACGGAGAAGAGGCAGTCGAACAGGCCCATCGTCACAAGCCCGATCTGATCATCATGGATGTGAAAATGCCTGTCTTGAACGGTATCAAGGCAAGTAGTATCATTCGTTCCTTTTCAGACAGTTCCATTCTTCTTTTAACGGCTTATAGCCAAAAGGAACTCGTCCAGGATGCCAGAAAAGCGGGTGTGACGGCTTACTTGGTGAAGCCGGTGTCGGAGGATGACTTGATTCCCGCAGTAGAAATCGCACTCAGTCAAAAGGAAAAAGTCGTTTCCCTGAAGAAGGATATAAATGATCTGAAGCAAAAGATTGAGGATCGCAAGGCAGTGGAAAAGGCAAAAGGAAAGCTGATGAGTGCCCTATCCTTGGAAGAGGATGCGGCTTACAAATGGATGCAGCAAGTAAGCATGCAACGGCGCATGCCGCTTGTGAAGCTGGCAGAGGAAATTCTGTCGGGCGAGCAGGCCATTTTTACGCAAGGCTAGTACGGACATTATCATAAAAAGCAGTGACAAGTAGATACGAAGAGAGCAAAGGCGCTTGAATCAGACCGGGAGCAAGGAACCGGCTGTTCAAGCGTTTTTTCGTAAGGCCCGTCTGACACGCCAATGGTTCAAGGAGGTTCATATGGACGAACAATGGATCCAAAGCGTCGGGATCGATGTGGGAACAAGCACGACCAAAATGATCGTAAGCCGATTGCGATTGGGTCGCATGTCTAGCACGTTTTCGCTGCCTCGTTATCAGATCGTGGAGCGACAATTGCTGTATGCGAGTGAAGTACATTCCACACCGCTCATCGGGTTTGATGAAATCGACGCTGACGGAATCGGAGCGATTCTTGCAGCCGAGTACGACAAGGCACAGATCAGCTTGTCTCAAATCAAGTCCGGGGCGGTCATCATTACCGGAGAAACAGCGAGCAAAAAGAACGCACAGCATATCGTTCATCTGCTGGCTGAACGCTCCGGGGATTTCGTGGTAGCGACAGCAGGTGCTGACCTCGAAGGCGTGCTGGCGGGTAAGGGTGCGGGTGCGGAAAAACGCTCGCAAGCCATGCAGGGTGTGATCGTCAATGTCGATATTGGCGGAGGAACAGCGAATGCAGCCTACTTCCAGCGTGGCCGAGCGATTGCGACGGTTACATTCCACGTCGGAGGAAGGCTGATCCGTCTCAGTCCGCAGGGTGTCGTTCAATACGTGTCGCCGAACATTCAACAATGGCTTTCGGCAAAAGGACTGCATATTCAAGTCGGACAGGAAATCGGATTCGCGCAGCTCACAGAGGTTGCCGAACAGTTGGGACGCAGCATGCTCGATTATTTGACGGGGAAAGAGCGCCAAGTGTCAGGCTTGCTCGTAGTGGGACCGCATTTGCGCGATGCCATCCCTGTTAGCGAATTGACTGTCTCAGGCGGTGTGGGTCTACTCATGAGCGGACCTCCCGTCCAAAATATTTCGGATGCGAGCCGATACGGTGATTTCGGCCCACTGCTCGGATATGTCCTCCAGCAGGAGCGCGAAAAAGGAACGTATCCGGTACAGTGGCTAGACCCGGATCAAACGGTACGGGCAACGGTAATTGGCGCGGGGATGCAGAGTACGGAGATTAGTGGTTCAACCGTGCATATCAAGCCGGAGCTGTTGCCGATCAAAAATATACCGATTCTCAAGCTGGAGCTTACCGAGGAACAATTGGCAGATGCCACACGACTGCGACAGGAAGTGGCTTCGATCTACCAACTGGGTGAGCGTCTGTTTGAAAAAACGACAGGGATTCCTTTCGCACTCGCGATCTCCGGCATCGGGTACTGCTCATACGCTCTGTTGCAGACACTGTCCCAGGAGCTGTCAGAGCAATACCGGGCAACCTTCCCCGAGAGTCAAACCATGGTCGTGATCTGTGAAACAGATATGGCGAAAGCGCTCGGGCAGGCCTTGGCGCTGCGTTGCAAAGGGGCACCGGAAATCATTTGCATCGATCAGGTGCGTGTGGAATACGGCGATTACATCGATCTCGGTGAGCCGATCTCGGGAACGATTATTCCCGTCGTCGTCAAAACGCTGGCGTTTGATGAAAGGCCGTAACGTAAGAAGGGGTGGACGTGATGAACACGAAAACGACTGTGCTTGGACAGACCTATCAATTTCGCGATTTGAAAGAGGTTTTCGCGAAGGCTAATGAAGATAAATCAGGCGACCAGTTGGCTGGTATCGCCGCTGCTGATTCTCGGGAACGTGTAGCTGCCAAGCAAGTGTTGGCTGATCTGACATTGGCGGATATCCGCAACAATCCGATGGTTCCGGCAGAAGAAGACGAAGTATCGCGTGTGATCGAAGAAGGCATCAACGAAAAGATTTACAGCGAAATCAAAAACTGGAGTGTAGCTGAACTGCGCGAGTACATTTTGAGCCATCAAGCAGGCGACAATGAACTCAAGCGAATCAGCCGCGGCTTGTCCAGTGAGATGATCGCAGCGACTGCCAAGCTCATGAGCAACCTGGACTTGATCACGGCTGCGTCCAAGATCAAAGTTGTGACGCATGCCAACACGGCAATCGGTCATAAAGGTGTATTGGCTTCTCGTGTACAGCCGAACCATCCATCCGATAACGTACAAGGCATCAAAGCGTCTCTGTACGAAGGATTGAGCTACGGTATCGGCGATGCGGTAATCGGGATCAACCCGGTTATCGATACAGCGGACAGCGTGAAGGATATTTTGAACATGACCAAAGACGTGATGACCAAGTTTGATATCCCAACGCAAAACTGCGTATTGGCTCACGTATCTACGCAAATGCGTGCCATCCGAAATGGGGCACCAGCAGACTTGATCTTCCAAAGTTTGGCGGGTAGTGAAAAAGGAAACAAGGCATTTGGTATTGATGTAGCACTGCTGGATGAAGCAGATGAGCTGATGCGTAAAGAAGGCACTTCCTACGGGCCGAACTTCTGGTATTTCGAGACAGGCCAAGGCTCTGAGCTGTCTGCTGAGGCGCATCACGGCATGGACCAGGTAACAATGGAAGCGCGCTGCTACGGACTTGCTCGCAAGTACAATCCGTTTATCGTAAACACGGTAGTTGGCTTCATTGGACCTGAGTATTTGTACGACAGCCGTCAAGTTATCCGTGCTGGACTGGAAGACCATTACATGGGCAAAATGCACGGTTTGCCGATGGGCTGTGACGTATGCTACACGAACCACATGAAGGTCGATCAGAACGATATGGACAATCTCGGGATTTTGCTCTCGTCGGCAGGCGTTAACTTCGTGATCGGCGTAGCCATGGCAGACGATGTCATGCTCAACTATCAATCGACGAGCTTCCATGATATTGCGGCATTCCGTGAAGTGATGGGACTGCGACCTGCTCCTGATTTTGAAAAATGGCTGGAGAAAATGGGCATCATGGAAAACGGAAGGCTGACTGCAAAAGCAGGCGATCCGACAATCTTCATGTAAGATCAGGAGGTGAAAGACGGATGGAACAACAATTAGATTTCTTGGTAGATAAAGTAGTAGCAGAGCTGCAAAAGAAGCTGGGTGAGGTTAGCGAACAAGCTCCGTCACCAAAAGCAGAGACAGGCTTGATCCAACTGAGATCGGAGCCAAAGGCAGAGCCAGTAGCGAATGCGACGACGGCGCAAGCTCCTGTAGTGAACGAGCAGCCTGCTCCATCAGCCGAACCAGAGAGAACCACACATGTACCGAATCCGAAGTACAAGGAAGGCTTGGATGAACTGCTGTCCAGCACGCCAGCGCGCATCGGGGTTTGGCGTACAGGTGTGAGACCTTTGACCAAAACCATGCTCGAATTGCGTCGCGACCATGCTGCGGCTGTGGATGCTGTATACGGTGAAGTCAGTCAAGCGGTGCTCGATCAGTTCTCCTTGTTCACAGTGGAAACACAGTATGACAACACCGAAAACTATTTGAAGCGTCCGGATATGGGGCGTGTCCTCACCGAGGACGGCGTACGCTTGCTGCAAGAGCGCGGCCAAAAGAAGCCGCAGGTACAAATCGTCGTTTCTGACGGCTTGAGTGCTGCTGCGGTGGATGCAAACCTGAAAGACGTACTTCCATCCCTGATGGACTCTCTGAAAAGCTACGGCCTGACCTGCGGCACTCCGTTTTTTATCAAGGGCGGACGCGTAGCCAGCATGGATCACGTCGGTGAGATTTTGGAGCCAGAAGTATTGGTGCTTTTGATCGGAGAACGTCCAGGATTGGTTACGGCACATTCCATGAGTGCGTACATGTGCTACCGTCCACGCAAAGGTATGGTAGAATCAGAGCGTACAGTGATCTCGAATATTCATCGTCAAGGTACATCTCCGGTTGAGGCGGGGGCCCACATCGGGACAATCCTCTCCAAAATGTTGGAGCAAAAAGCAAGTGGTGTAAAACTAGTCTTGTAATAGAACCAATGACGACGAGGAGGATTCTACATGACATTCCGCAGAAAAAAAGTAGCCGTAATCGGTAGTGGTTTTACTGGAGCGACAACTGCGTTCATCATGGCGCAAAAAGAGCTGGCTGACATCGTATTGGTGGATATCCCGCAACTGGAAAACCCAACGAAGGGTAAAGCACTCGACATGATGGAGGCTTCTCCCGTTCTCGGCTTCGATGCTAGCATCACAGGTACTTCCGACTACAAAGACATCGAAGGCTCCGATATCGTAATCATCACAGCAGGTATTGCTCGCAAGCCAGGTATGTCCCGCGACGACTTGGTAGCAACGAATGCAGCTATCATGCGCTCGGTTGCTGAGCAAGTGAAAACATATGCACCAAACTCCATCGTACTCATCCTGTCCAACCCGGTAGATGCGATGACCTATACATTCTACAAAACATCCGGCTTCCCGAAACACCGCGTAATCGGTCAATCCGGCGTACTCGATACAGCTCGCTTCCGTACGTTCGTAGCGATGGAACTGAATGTATCCGTAAATGACGTAACAGGCTTCGTATTGGGCGGTCACGGTGACGACATGGTGCCACTCTTGCGTTACTCCTACGCTGGCGGCATCCCACTCGAAAAATTGATCCCACAAGATCGTCTGGATGCCATCGTCGAGCGTACACGCAAAGGCGGCGGCGAAATCGTAGCTCTCTTGGGCAACGGTTCCGCTTACTATGCACCTGCGGCAGCGCTGGTAGAAATGGCAGAAGCGATTTTGAAAGACCAGAAGCGCATCCTGCCATCCATCGCTTTGCTCCAAGGCGAGTATGGCTACAACGATATCTATCTGGGCGTACCAACTCTCTTGGGTGGAAATGGTATCGAGCAAGTCATCGAGCTGGATCTGACTGCTGCTGAGAAAGCAGCATTGGATAAATCCGCAGATTCCGTTCGTGCGGTTATGAAAGTAGCTATGCCATAAGCACAGTATGAAAATGAAAGCTTCGCCAGATATCTTGGCGGAGCTTTTTTTACAATGTGGATAGAGTAGCTGGCAAAAGGATTTTATCCGCCATACTGAGAATTATAATAGATTAAATATTCGGATATTTAACGGTAAACATTCCAGGAAAGGCAGTGAATGAAATGGCCATACATACGTTTCAACCGCAACTGTATTACAACAATTTCGGCTCTTATGAAGCAGCGCTGGTTATAAACGACGGCGACACGGTTATCACCTCTACCATCGATGCAAGAGGATGGGATCACATGGGAGAAAGTGTTGCCCCCAGAGGAAATCCGATGACGGGTCCCTTCTACGTGGAAGGCGCGCAACCCGGTGATGTGTTGGAGGTTAAGCTGATATCGATGACGCCAAACCGGGACTGGGGATGGACAGCCAATGTGCTTGCGCCTAACGTAGTCGATCCGCTGACAGCTACAACATTGCCCACTCTGGAAATAGTCCGCTGGCAGGTGGATGCTGAGCAGGGTATAGCGCGGTTAGAGAAGCCGACACCCGGTTTAGAATACCTGAACCTGCCGATTCGTCCGTTTCTTGGCTGTTTCGGGGTAGCCCCTTCCCGAGATCAGGTCATATCAACGGCGACAAGCGGCAATTACGGCGGTAATATGGACTACAAAGCGTTAGTTGCCGGTGTCTCTGTCTACTTTCCAGTGTTTGCGGAAGGCGCGCTTTTTCATCTTGGCGATGGACATGCGACACAGGGATGCGGCGAAATTGTCGGCACGGGTATAGAAATATCGTTAGACGTCCGTTTTTCCGTCCGTGTGCATAAGGGCAAGACGATAAAATGGCCTAGGGTGGAGTCCGACACTCACTTGTCTTGCATCGGCAACGCCAGACCGCTCGAACAAGCGCTTCAGCACGCAACTACTGAAATGCTCTCCTTGCTAGTCGAAGACTATGGGCTCTCGGTAAATGAAGCAAGCCTGCTGCTCGGCCAAGTCGTTGAATATGAGGTGGCCAACGTGTTCAATCCCGCTTATAGTGTCGTCTGTAAAATTCCAAAAGCATATTTACCTGTTCGAAAATCTTAGCCCGCTCAATCGATTAAGAGGGGACGGATAGCCCTAGGTGTAATTGTCACGAAGTGCAAACACCTGTGAGACATTGGAGGAATTGTGCGAAGAGTGACGAAATAGATTACAGAAATGTTAAGGATTGTAAAGAAAAATCTTTCAAAAAAATATATTTTATTGTAAAATTAAGGAAAAAGTAGGGGTTGATTCTTTATGGGGGGGCTGCAAGGGACAATGCACTGGTCGCTGCGGTCAGAAATTGAAAGACACCGTAGAGAGTGCGGCTATACCTTGAGTAAATTAGGTGAATTAACGGGCATCAACCATGGGAGTTTGAGCGAGATTCTGAACGGAAATCCACCGCGGGCTATGACCATTGGTCAGTTAGATGCGCTCGCTGCGGTATTTGGTCGCGAGCCGGGTTGGTTGTACGAATTGTATACGGAAGAATGCATATCAGAGGGGAGAATATCGCGCCCTCGGTTGATACCTTATTTGATTCGATGCGCGGAGGTTGGGCGGCAGGATTGCATAGAAGAGGTTGTTCCTAAATTGTTGGACAACCCTAAAAATATTTCGACCCTCTTTTTAGTGGCGGAACAGCTATATGAAAGCGGGAAACAAAAAGAGTCTGTACCTTTTTATCAGGCTGTCGTGGATAGCGAGAAGGATGGACATTCTGACCAATTCGTAATGAGTCAGTATCGATTGTTTCGGGCTGCACTCGGAACCAATTCAGAAGAAAATGGGGAGGCAGTTATTCGGTTTTCCCCTTATCGGAATAGGCTTCCTGAGAACTATCAGTTGGATGCCCTATTTCAGTTAGCGCGGGTTTCTTATGCTTTGCAGAAATGGAAGAAATCAGAACAGTTCGCTGATGAACTACGGTATCTTGCGGAAACGATTTACATACATGAGTTGGACAGATTGAAAAGAGATAAAAAAAGTGAACTGCCTGAGACAGAACGTCCTCTTGTGTATTATTACGCCATGGGACATTTATATAAAGGCGCAACATTGGAAATGCAAGGAATGTATGCACAAGCCAAGTCGTATGTACAAATTTATGCTGATTTAGGATGGTTTGAGCTGCTGGATGAAGTTGGACATCAAGAGGTAGAGCGGTTCCGGATTTGGGCAAAGGCTAACTTATACACATTAGAGGTATTGGCTGGTAATACCAACACCATTGAGGAGTACGCCGATTATCTTGAGAGTCTTCCCCCAAATGAAATACTTCCTGGTTTAATTTCCATTATAAAATCAGCTAATATTTACAATTTTTGTGTGGATGAGATATTAGAGCGCTTCTCAATGCACATCGCCAATTTTAGTCAATATACCGACGCAATTCGTTTGGACAGGCATCTTCGATTTCGGTATCAGGCAGCCATTTATGAATTTGGTAAAGGGCGACTAGAGAAAGGGATTGAAGAAACGATATGCTGTCTTTCTTTAGCCAGTTTGATAAATCGCTTTGAAGATGCTCTTAAATGCATAGCTTTATTTGAAGAGTACCGGCAACATGCATCGCCAATACAAGTGGAACGATATCAAAACGTTGTAACGGGTAGAAAAAAGGAGAACCTACATTCTAAAAAGAATTAGATAGTAATACCTGTAACCTTGTTATATGCTGTTTTTTGGCAGATTTATACAAAACTAAGGAGGTTACATCTATGAAAAGTTTCTTTCTATCACTGATTATGGTTCTAGCTTTATTTACTGGTTTTCCATACACAGAAAAGCCCCATAATATCAGTATAATTATGTACGACCATGGAACAGAGGGCTAAAGAATTGACATCCATGGATAGTCAGTTAAATAGATCGTAACCGAAAAACATCCCTTTGATGGGATGTTTTTTTTCTATTCAATTTTTCTTAATCGGTGAATTTCTGCACATCCCTGTATAGTAATTATATGTAATAAATTGTAAAAGAGAGGGGGCGTTGGATATTACTGCTATCGCAAATATTTTAGATAGGGATGTTTCTTTTCACCCTGGAAACTCCCCCAAAAGAGGAAAAGCAGCAGCCCCTAAAAGTAAGTGTACGATCCGGGGCATGGTAAAGGAAATCGGTTGCCACTTAGAGTTGGATAATAGAATCGAACAGCTACGACGGGAAATGATGGAGTTGGCGGGAAAGTACGGTCTCTCACATGATAAAGTTTTGGCTGTGAGCCAACAATTGGATAAATATATTGTCATTGCACAAAACAGATTGAAAACGGAAAAGTAAGTCCTTCGAACACCTCAAGGCCCCCAAAACCCTCCATTAAACTATTATCTATCTAGGTAATTGCCGACTCTTGACATATTTGAATCAGTTTCGAACTGGATTACGAATTGATAGGAAGGCCAAGTAGTATATATTTAAAAAATAGTAAAATGGAGGACGGGTCCTAGAGATGATTCTTTATGGGGGGCTGCAAGGGACAATGCATCGGTCGCTGCGGTCAGAAATTGAAAAATGCCGGAGAAAGCACGGTTATACATTAAGCAAGCTAAGTGAATTAACAGGCATTAACCCTGGTAGCTTGAGTGAGATTCTTAATGGAAATCCGCCGCGGGCTATGACCATAGGGCAATTAGATGCGTTCACCAAGGTATTTGGACGTGAGCAGGGTTGGTTATATGAATTATACCCGGAAGAATGTTTGTCAGAGCAGAGAATCTCGCGCCCACGATTAATACCGTATTTGGTTCGATGCGTGGAGGTTGGGAGAAAGGATTGCATAGAGACTGTTGTTTCCATATTGTTAGAAAATCCGAAAAACATCTCAATTCTGTTTGCCCTTGCAGAGCAACTATATGAGAAAGGGCAACTGAAAGAGTCAGTGCCCTTTTATGAATATGTCATTGAGAATGAAAAAGATAGCTATTCTGACCACTTTGTAATGAGTCAGTATCGGTTATTTCGTGCTGTACTTGGGACAAATGCAGAAGAAAATTGGGAGAATGTCATTCGGTTTTCTCCTTATCGAAACCGGCTTCCTGAAAACTACCAACTCGACGCCTTATTCCAATTGGCGAAGATCTGTTTCGCTTTGCAAAAGTGGGAAAGATCAGAGCAGTACGCAGACGAATTAAGGCTTCTGGCAGACACTGTTTACAGGCATGAATTGGACAGGATGAAAAGAAACAAAATAGGCGAATCTCTGAAAACGGAACGTCATCTTGTCTATTATTACGGGATGGGACATTTATATAAAAGCGTTACACTGGAAATGCAAGGACTGTATGAAAAGGCGAAGCAGTATGTGCAAGTTTACGCTGATTTAGGATGGTTTGAATTACTTGATGAAGACGGACGTAAAGAGATAGAAAGATTCAAAGTATGGGCAAAGGCGAACTCCTATACATTGGAGGTATTATCTGGGAATGCGAACGTCATAAAAGAGTATGTAGACTACCTTGAAAGTCTGCCCACCAATGAAATACTTGCTGGTATGATTTCTATTATGAAATCAGCAAATACCTACCATTTTTGTGTAGATGGGATACTGGATCGCTTTTCTTCGCAAATTGCTAGTTTCGATCAATTTACAGAAGCAATAGGCTTAGATCGACACCTCCAGTTTCGGTATCAGACAGCCATTTATGAGTTTGGTAAGGGGCGGATTGAGAGAGGGATTGAAGAAAGTATATATTACCTTTCCCTAGCAGATTTGATGAATCGACATGACGAAGCTCTTACATACATAGCATTGTTTGGATGGTTAGGGAATTTGAATAAGCGAATAGGTAACCAAAACGAGTTAGGTGACTAGTATCTAGTCAAAGTTTCTTGTAAATATATTGTAGAAGGTTTTAGCTGTAAGCCAACAATTCTGAGTCAAAGTTCCGAGCTGGATGACGAATTGATAGGAAGGAAAAGTAGTGAATTTTAGGAAAATAACCAAAACTGTAAAAAAAGGAAAATAACGAAAGTATGATCCTTTATGGGAGGCTGCAAGAGACAATGCATCGGTCACTGCGGTCAGAAATTGAAAAATGCCGGAGAAAGCATGGCTACACATTAAGCAAGCTGGGTGAATTAACAGGCATTAACCCCGGGAGCTTGAGTGAGATACTAAATGGAAATCCACCGCGTGCCATTACCATTGGTCAGTTGGACGTACTAGCTAATATATTTGGCCACGATCCAGGTTGGTTATATGAACTGTATACGGAAGAATGTTTATCAGAGCAGAGAATTTCGCGCCCACGGTTAATACCGTATTTGGCTCGATGCGTGGAGATTGGGAGAAAGGATTGCATAGAGGCTGCTGTGTCCATATTACTGGAGAATCCAAAAAATATCTCAATTCTGTTTACCCTTGCAGAGCAGCTATATGAGAAAGGGCAACTGAAGGAATCGGTGCCCTTTTATGAATATGTAATTGAGAATGAGAAAGATAGCTTTTCTGACCACTTTGTGATGAGTCAGTATCGGTTATTTCGTGCTGTAATTGGGACAAATGCGGAAGAAAACTGGGAGAGTGTGATTAGGTTTTCTTTGTATAGAAATCGGCTTCCAGAAAACTATCAACTCGATGCCTTATTCCAATTAGCACGGGTTTGTTTTGCTTTGCAAAAGTGGAACAAATCAGGGGAGTACAGTGACGAATTACTGCTTCTCGCAGAAAATGTTTACAAACATGAATTGGACAGGGTGAAAAGAAACAAAAAAGGAGAACCCCTGAAATCAGAGCGCCATCTTGTCTATTATTACGGAATAGGTCATTTATTTAAAGGCTCTGCACTGGAAATGCAAGGACTGTATGAAGAGGCGAAGAAGTATGTGCAAGTTTACGCTGATTTAGGATGGTTTGAATTACTTGATGAAGACGGACGTAAAGAGGTAGAAAGATTCAAGGTATGGGCAAAGGCGAACTCCTACACATTGGAGGTGTTGTCTGGCAATACTAGCATCATTGAAGAGTATGCAGACTATCTCGATAGTCTTCCCACCAATGAAGTTCTTGCTGGTTTAAATGCTATTATGAAATCCGCTAACACCTACCATTTTTGCGTGGATGAGATTTTAGAGCGTTTTGCCTCCCAAATTGCTAGTTTCGATCAATTTACAGAAGCAATTGGATTGGATCGACATCTTCGGTTTCGATATCAGATGGCTATTTATGAGTTCGGTAAGGGAAGGATAGAGAGAGGAATTGAAGAAACGATATATTGCCTTTCTCTAGCGGATTTGATGAATCGACACGACGAAACCCTTACTTACATAGCATTGTTTGGATGGTTAGGGAATATAAATAAGCGAATAGGTAACCAAAATGAGTTAGGTGGCTAGCATCCTGTTAGGTCATTGTGAATATGCCGTAGATTGATGAAACATCCTCTGCCAGGATGTTTTTTTTATTCTATTTTTTGCAGTTGGTAAAAACCTGCATATCAATTTATGGTTAATTATGTAATAAATCTCAAAATGAAGGAGGGTGGAGATGAAGATAATCTATGAAGCAATAGGAATCTAAGAACATCTCTAAAAAGAGGAGCCACGGGTGCCACTAAAACCAAGTGAATAATCCGGTGGTAAAGGAAGTAGGGTGAGACTTATAGCAGCAATTGCATTTAAAAAGGGCGTTCCACCCCTTCGACAGGTAAAAGGAACGCCCGCAGGAGGAGCAGTTAAAGCTCCTATAAGTAAATGTATCACGTTACCTCTAGATCGAGAAGGAGTAACCTATCACTCTATTGAGCATTTGAAAAACATTGTGGAACAATTGCGAGAACAATTGGTGCAAATGTATTTAGAGAAGAATGATTTCTTGGATGATGAAGTCGTGGAATTTAGCCAGCAATTGGATCAGTACATTCTGGTTGTTCAATTAAAAATGATGCAAGATAATGAATTAATTTCTACAGATTTAGATCAGTAGCGCAAAAGTGTAGAAACATGAAAAGAGGAGTGGGCAAGGCTATGAAGAAATTCAAAAGAGTATTAGTGCCTTTTGTCGTTTTCTCATTGTTAGTTGCTCCTGAGTCAGTCTCGACGCCAGCATCTGCTGAAAGTAAAGAGAAAGTCGTTGAAAGTACAAAGGAAATTACCGAGACAGAAGAAGTCGTTGATTTCGAAAACCTTCCCATACAACTGGCGGAGGGGGTAACACTAGAGGAATTAGCGGAGGCCATCAATGAACCACGCATCCTTGAAAGCAAAAACGTAACAATTATAGAGAGCAGCACAGCGGATGAAGTCATCGGAGAGCGTCAAAAGGTGTTCAGCCCCAATGCATCACCAGTTGCAAAAGAAGACGATTCTAAATTTGACTTCGGTGCCTTCACTTATGAAGAAGCTGCCGAGGCCGATGGAGCTAACGAGGTTGATGAATCTGACATGAGTGAGGTTAGGGCTGCTAATCCGATGAGTGTGTTTCCTAGACCTGTTGGAGTGTTCTTTGACCACATTATGACAGCCGACTGGGCAGGGGGTGATATATACTCGAATATTAAAGTATCCGCCGTGATCGGTAGCGTGTCCTCTGTATCGGCTACTCACTCTATCACTCGCTCAGTAACAAAGGACGGGAAATATCGAGTAGAAAGAACGAATAAACCATATTGGAGACCCCCTTACGTCAGTCTATCACAGGATAGGGTGCGAGCGAATGCAGAGACTTACTGGTGGTCAGGTACTTTTACCGGCACTGTTACATTCCAGAGTGGTAGTTCCGCACCTATCGACACATTGAAGGAAGTAAAAAGTATCCTGACTAACAATTTAGGAGAAATATATCCGGATTACGTCGATCCACAGTCCAACATTGAATTGATCAAACCACCCGCTGACTTGGTATCCCAGACAAGGGGGAGGGACTCGGGTTATAGAACGAGATTCGAGAAACATTACAATAGTCACTACGGCACACCACAGTATTTCTCATGGAATGAAGTTGAAATCCATCACATGATCCCATTAGAATACTGGGGAACAAACGATGTGGACAACTTAATCCCGCTTCTCAAAGATAAGTATAATAATAATTACATCATGTATCACAGTGAAGTAACCGACTGGTGGAGAAATTACCGGAAATAAACATAAAAATGGACTGTCATTCAGGTGGCAGTCCATTACTTTCATTGGAGGATGTGAGCTGAGTGAGTAATCCTTTTGACAGCATTTTAGACAGGATCAGGGGAAGAAGAGAAACAATAAACGGAGACTTGCATATTACGAGTGAAGAACATGAGTTCATTTTTTGCAAATCAAACGACTCTATCACTAATATAGAGGAACAGCTAAAAACGTTTGATTTGCCAGGTGATTACGTCAGTTTTTTAGGTCAATTTGACAGCGCCGTCTTATTCCAGCATATAGAGTATGGCGGGGGCTACGATATATTGAGTCCTCAACATGTCATTAAATACTGGAAATCGTATAGCATTGACCATCCTTATTATCCGATCGCATGGAGTAGCCACTCTACAGGCTGCATATGCGTGGATCAAGACAGAATCCACAGCGGAAACGGTTATCTTACATGGGTTGGATCAATAATTCCAGATGATACTATCGATATTGACCTAACCTTCACAGAGTGGCTGGATAAGCTCATCGAACATGAGGGAAAGGAATTCTGGATTCCAGCTTACGAAGAATGAAATGCACGCGAGAAATTTGAATAGCGAAGAAGATAAAAGTGATCTTTATTTTCAACAAGAAAATTATTCAGGCTAGAATATTGCTCAACTTAGAAATGAAGTTGAACACCTCATTGCTTCTCTCCCAATTAGCACCCTAAAGTCTATCTCAACAACAAGATCATTACGAAGTGGACAGGAAGAAGGAAGAGATGATAATTGATATTACAATGGAAATCGGGGGTTTAGGTGCTCCCTATAATTACATGGGGAGGTTTCAATGCAATACTATTCATTCCTCGTCTTTGTGCTTTTCCTTCACATCACGAAAGTGTATAACTTCATCGAGAGCAGACTCAGCCCGCTCGATTTCGCCATAGTCGTTGGTATGGGAGTATTTTGGCTATTACTTAAATGTTGTGAATACTTATCGGGCGTATTGAAAGGTATGTATAAAATTCAAAATTAAAGTATGGCAATTGTATGTGGTCGCATTGATTTTGTACTTTTTATTTTAGCTCCTTATGCACCATACTTTGATCAAACGAAAGTGTGAACAAATTCCCCACACTCGAAAGTATCTTCTAAATAGTATTTTTCTGCCTGATTAACTCCTTCGTCTTGGGCATCAGGTCAGCGGGCGGCTTGATCAATTCTATGTGTGACTGCGGATTCGACGAAATCGGCATTTATTTCGCCTAACTCGTTAGTTAGTCAGGATATTTTTTACTTCCTTCAATGTGTCGATAGGTGCGGAACTACTACTCTAGAATTTAACAGGGTTGGTACCTGACGAACTGTAAAGTCGCTGCATTCGCGGGCCTAGTATAACGGACTAATGGAGAAATCACCGGAAATAAACATAAAAATGGACTTTCATTCAGGTGGCAGTCCATTACTTTTATTGGAGGATGTGAGTTGCCTGAGTAATTCTTTTGACCGCATTTTAAACAAGATCAAGGGAAGAAGAGAACAATTGAACGGGGATTTGCATATTATCGGTGGAGAGTTTGAGTTTGTTTTTCAAATGTCCACTGACTCTGACGCTGAGATAAAGAAGCTAAAGTCGTTTGAGCTACCAGAGGATTATGTGACCTACTTATGTCAGTACAGCAGAGCCGTATTATTTCGAGATTTTGAATTTGGCAGCAGTCTGTTCACAATATTAGACCCTCACAATGTTATTGAATACTGGAAAGGATACAGCATCGATCACCCTTACTATCCTATCGCATGGAGCAGTCACTCTTTAGGCTGTATATGCGTAGATCAAGACCGACTAGACAGCGGAAACGGCTACCTCACATGGATCGAATCGATGGACCCTGATAATCCCATCGACATTGACCTGACATTTACAGAATGGTTGGATAAGCTCATCGAGCATGAGGGGAAGGAATTCTGGATTCCACCTTACGAAGAATAGGAACAAACCCGAGAAATCGTGTATGTTTTTATGAAGAATGTCCCAATGTTTTCCGTAGAATGCGAACCTCGATAGGATGATTATAATCGTTTTGTTTCAACGACCATCACTTAATTAAAGGATCGCTGCCGTTTTTTAACAGCTTGCATCAATCGGAAAGCAAGCGAGCCACATGCCCATCAAGCTAAGAACCACCTGTCTGAAAAATTAGTCCATAAAAAAAGAGACGGTTCTCCCGCCTCTTCTCTTTTACTGGTGTAACCCAGTTGACTCGTTTTTTCTACCATTTCGTTTCCGTTTTGTGTTCAATGACTGGCAATACTTTTGGTTCAATTGCTTTCATCATTTGTTTCAGTGATTGCTCGGTGATCGGTACTCCATCACCTTGAAGTTGTCCTCTAGCCTGTGTTTCTGCAATCACATCAATCACTTGTTGTTTCGAGACATTTTTAGATGCTGCAATCTCCACAACAGTTTTACCTTGTGCTAATTCTTGTTTTAAATCTGTCGGGCTGATTTTTAGTAAAGCAAACAGTTTTTCATCGTTTAAAAAGTTATCAGCCGTATAATCAGGCTTACCATTTAAAGAGAATAGGCCCTCTACTTTAATGTTTGAAGGTGTATCAGAAGCTGTAGGAATACCTACGATCTTAGTAAGACTAATGGTATTGTCCTGAACAAAAACCTGAAAGACCGGTTCTTCGAACATCTCATTGGTGTAATTCAACATCCATGTTTTTTGGTTTGGATTCTCCATTTGCTCTATAGCAACCTTGTATTGTTCGACGTTGCCATACATTTTATCAATAAGATCATTTACCTTCGCCTTGATTTCCTGATCGGTTAAAGTAATGAGTGACTTCTCCTTAGGCCCCCAATTCTCTTGAATCACGTGTTCAATCTCACCCGTACTACCGTTTGTATGGAGGGTAATCTTTTTGCCGGTTCCTCCTTTTTCCTGTAGTACGATGCTTGTTTGCTTCACGTTGATTACATTTTTCCCTTTGGATACATCACCTTGAACGTTGCTTGCATCGATAATCTCAAACGATTTTGTTTCAGGATATGCGAGATACAGCTTCTCAAGCGTTGATTTGCCAACCTCATCCACCTTGACTTGTTCAGTAGTCATCGGTGTTCTTGTAGGCATGTCAATCGCGGCAGAAGCCGCAAATGCTGCAACTGGAATCAAAATCGCAGTCGCAACGATTCCACCAATTAATCGTTTTTTCATAATTACTTCGCTCCTTTTTTGTTCTAAATAATGTGAATCGAATTGTTCAAATTGTTCTCTGAATAAGCAGCTTACACACTATATTGCCTCTTTAGCGGAAAAAGGTTCGGTTCATATCTTATTTTTTTGCATCGTGAGCAGACCCCATGCCCAGCAAGCGAAGGAAATTACTTTTCACGAAAGAAGAAATCGGAATACCTCACCCTATGTATGCAAATCGACTATTCATGAAAGTAAGAGAGTTCATCACTTGATTCCAAAATGCAGGTTCTTAGCTTGCTGGGCATAGGGTACATCCAGCCAAACGCGGATTTACAATGATAAGCGGTGTAAATGGCTTTCGGTGTCAGTGGTTCTTTAGTACCATTTATCGTTATGGTAAAATATGTAATTATATATAGATAAACACATTGGTTGGTTGGGAGGTAAGAGCAGAAAAAGTCTACTAAAGTTGCTGCAATCCTACTGCTTGGGGCTGTTGTGGTAACTGGCGGTATTTGAACTTCCAACACTTACGCTCCAACTATGGTTGAATATACAATTGATGAGCGCTTTGATAATAATAAAGACAAACAGAAAGTGTACGAAAGTTTTGGTACTCAAAAGATGGATATAGATATGGATTCCGTATCGGTAGAAAAGATTGAAGATGAAAAAATGAGTGTTGCGTTTCATTATTCGAACGAACATGTTTCGGAAGATATAACTCTTCCAGTTGTTAAAGAAAATGATCAATAGAAAGTAGTAATTGAAAATACAAGATAGTACAACAGCAATCTCTGAACGAGTTTCCGAAGCCAATTGGCCTGAATAAAAACACGTAGGAGGTAACAGTATGAAAAAAAGAAATGTAATTCTTTCTGGTCTTTTTTTAGTCGGCGTTGTCTTCGTAGGTAGTAGTTTATACGCGAGTGAAGACATAGAATCGTATATAAAAGGTAATCACATGAAGGCAATTCATGCTATGGGAATCGAAGTGAAAGATCAAAAACTGGAAAATATGGCTACTATAACTGATGAGAACGGCAAGAAATGGGTATTCAATGAATTTACAAAAAGTACGAACCTCATAGAAACAATGAGAGAAAAATATGAAGAGGATGTAGCTGGTCCGTTTATTAGCATTCAGGACGAAATTATGCAAAAGTACGCTAAACCTGGCGATTCCATTCCGACTATTCTTTTGGATGAGGCATTAAAAGAAGGCTATTTCGCGTTCAATAGACAAGATGGGGAAACCTTGTCTTTCAAAATCAAGTATGACAATGGTTCATGGGAATACAATTTGGAAAAATAATATCGAAGTTGCTTAAAGTTAGCCATGTACCTCTACTACTGATTTATCATTTGGTTGAAAGGGGAGCATTAACGATTAGCATTAAAAATTTTAAATCTACGAAAAAAATTGCACTAGCTACTATTGGTTTTATAACAATTGCAGGACTTGCTGTTTACTATATAGGTGACTTGAAAAAACAGAGTTTTCTTTATTCCAGTGATACAGATTATAAAATTGTTTCGGGTGAAGTATCGTTTAGGGAGACCTTTCATAGCGTGAAGGGTCTCGCGGAAAATGCAGATATCATTGCCGAAACTGAAGTTATTTCTCAAAAAAATAACCCTAATTATGAAAGACTAGATGTGTATACAGTCTCTGAATTAAGATTAACGAAAGTCTATAAAGGTGATGTAGAGATAGATGATACAGTATCTGTACTGGAAACTGGAGGGGAATTCGATGAAAGAGAGGTGGCCAAATATTTCTCAGGAAAGCCAGGATCTCAATCAGGGAATGATGATCTTGGTGATCCTGGAATAATAGCGGTAGGGATTGCAGGAAGTATTCCTATGAAACAAGGAAATACATATTTTGTTTTCTTAACAGAAGATGACGATGACGTCTATAACATAGTAGGGTCCGTTCAAGGAAAGATTAAAATTAATAGCGAGAACTCTCTGGTTTCACAAGTTTCTCCAGAGACAATAGATCAGCATGGTGATCTTTATTTCCTCCAGGAAAGTTATTCAGGGCAGAATATTTCTGAACTTAGAAACGAAGTTGAACAACTCATTGCATCCTCTCCCAATTAGCCCTCAAAAGGTTCTCTCAACCGCAAGATCATTACGAAGTAGCTAGAAAAAGGAGATCACGGATAATTACAAAGGAAGCCGGGAGCCTAGGTGCTCCCTATTTTTGTTGTAATGGCATAGCGGAGCATATTTTCTGTTCAGGGGACGGGTTTTTCCATGTTTCATATTTTTTCGCCTATGTAACGTGAACCAAACTCCGCGTTCTCGTGAATATACAGTAAAGCAAAAACGAGGGGAGGGAACGCTGTGGATGAGTGGGAGTTGATTGCCAAATGCCAAGAGAACGAGCCTGAGGCCTTCGAACAATTGGTCAAGCCTTATCTGGCAATGGCATACCGGACTGCGTATTTGATCATTCATGACAAGCATCTGGCACAGGACGCCGTTCAGGAAGGGCTCATCGAAGCGTATCAGCACATAGACCGACTCGATCCAAAACGGGGAATGGCCTTTCGCAATTGGCTATACCGGATCATTACGTTTCGGGCTCTGAATCTGGTACGCAAGCAGAAGCCTACTGTGGAATATGAGGAGATGATTCCGGAGAAGGTGACGACACCGCTGGATAACGTGATCCAGCGAGAGGAGCAGCGGCAAATATGGCAGGCGATTCGCAGCATGAAGGCGGAGCATCGCGCGGTCATTATTCTTTACTATTACGAAGGCTTCAGCGTGTCGGAGATCGCCAAAATTACGGGCTCCTTTGAGGGGACGGTCAAATCGCGGATGCACAAGGCCAGGAAGTTGATCGCACAACAATTGGACAAGGATGGCATACGATCGGATTTTTTGCGGGAAGGGGCAATGACTCATGACTAACGAGGAGCGGCAAATTCAAGAGACGCTTAGGAAAGTAGCGGGAGCTGTCGAGACGCCGAATTTTCAAATGCCAAGCAAGAATAGCGCGTTGCATGTGAGAAGGCGTCCATTTTACCGTAGCAAAAGATGGGCTTCCATCGGCATCGCTTCCGCTATCGTACTTGGGCTGCTCGGAACCATGCAAGTGTCCCCAACATTTGCGGCCTATGTCAAATCGATCTTTGCTCAAGACGGGTTCGATGAAGGCGTACAACAGGCGGCGAAACAAGGCTTCTCGGAAACATCGAATCTTTCTGTTACCGATCAGGGGATTACCTTGGAGGTAAAGGAAATCATTGCTGATCCGGTGCAGGTAATGGTTGCTTTAATGATTAAGCAGGCGGATGACAAGCCGTTGCTCCCTACATATTCGTCAGCGACAAACGCAGAATCCAATGCCGTTGAATTGCTGGATGCCAAAGGGGAGGTCATGACTGACAAGTGGGGAACTACCTTTGAAGAAAATGTGGGATTCGTCCGGTTTATCCTCGGTGAAAAAGAACACGAGCCCCTTCCGAAGACGTTGTCGATCCATTTTGATGAAATCGGTGATAGAAAAGGAAACTGGAAGCTGCAAGTTCCGATCACGATGGCAAAAACAACGGCCGCAACAACTGTGCTGCCTGTTAATCAAACGCAAGTGACGAAGCATGGATTAAAGATGACCCTGCACCAAATCGTCAATACGCCGACGGCCACCCGAATTGAGCTGGAAACACAATGGACAGAGGCGGCCAAAAAACAACTGGAACAAGAAGCGAAAAAGCTAACCGGAAAGACGACGAACCCCGCTTATGCTCCATTTCTTCCGTATCAACAGTACAGGCTGGGATATTACTACGAGGGAACAGATGGCAGCAAGGGAAAGGAAAGGCTCATGGGGAGATCACATTCTATTGATCGCTATGGTCATTTTCGCTGGATCACGGACGACGATCCGTTGCCAAAAGGCAAAGCAGCGACACTCGTCATAAACAGCTTCCATAAGGCAATACCGTATGATATGAGTGTCACCTTCCATCCGGATGAATTGAACAAGAAGCCCGTAATCAAACAAGTGGGAGAAGATATCTTTACATTGAAAAGCATCAAGCTGGTAACAGATGAAGATTCGAGAAAACAGGAAATGGAAATGGAGATCGATGTACTTTCCAAAGATATTACGAGAATTTATTTGCCTTGGTGGGTACTTCAAGATGGGCAGGGGACAACCTACCGGGCTAAAATGGGTGGTCAATCCAAGGAACCCATTGATCAGTCAGGACGCGAGCGAGCAACGTACAAAATTCGGCTGGAGGACAGCAGACATTGGGAAGGAGGAGAAGTAACCAAGCTCCCGGAGAAGCTCACCCTACGACTAGATGCTGTTCAGAAAAAATATCCGCTAGAGTGGAGAATTCCAGTTCCTAATCAATAAAGAAGAAAACCGCCCCGGTACAAGGGCGGTTTTTTTACGTTATTTCGCGACCAACTGCGGCTCTGTCTGCCCAAGTCGGATCGTCGCTTCGCTCGGAATCCACATGCCTGTGTTCTCGTCGCGTCCTTGCAGGACTACCGTCGGGTTTGCTTTGCCCATCTGCTCAGCACCTTTGGTAATTTGCTGCCCAATTTTGCCGCCCTTGACGCGGTTTACTACAAGCACGAGCTGCACGCTGTCCAGCTCTGTCATCATCTCGAAATCCCCGTTGCTATCGCCCGCGATGAAGATAGGGCCATGACCATACTTTTTCACCAGTACATCCTGGATCACTTCCGTCTTGCCGTGGGCTACCGTGATCGGGTAGTCAGGCTGGTACACATTCGTGATCCGTCCGTTTTCGGTTTTCAGACGCATGCCGATGATGTTCTCCGGCGGGAGATTGTAGCCATATTTCGGGAGAGTGGCGAAGACACGAACAACATCCTCCAAGGAAGCACTCACGACATACACGTCGATGCCATTAGCACGCAGCGTGTTCATCAGGTTTGCGACTTCTGAAGTGAGGCGCAGACCCGTTGTATGAGAGGCTTTCACTACGCCTGCTTTGCCTGCCAACGATTTCGGGCTCGTCCAGCTTACTTTTTCAATCGCCATGCCTAGGCTGTGATCATTGGATGCTTCCGCCAACTGTTGCACTTCTTCCACTGTCATGTTCGTGAAGAGGTAGAGTACCCACGGATAGCCAATCGTGTTGCTGTGCGTATCGTTGATCGCTTCATACAAGAAAAACAGCTTGGCTTTGAAATCGGCGAATTGCTCTGTTGCTGTCACTTCCTCCAGCGACTTCGTTCCTTTAAGACCTTGATAATTTTGATATAAGTACGTGTAGTCGGCTACGAGATCAGTCGCGATGGCATCGAGCGTGACAGGCTTGCCGTCGACATTTTTATACGAATCGGAAAACGGTCCTTCTGGTACATTCGTGCGGATGATTTTCCCGAATTCTTCTGGTGTGAGCTTGTAAGCCAAATGGTTGATCTGGTAAACAAACAGCGCTTCCTCTGTGTCATGCATGATGCTCGTATTGTCCCAGTCAAAAACGACATACGGCTTTTTGTTGGCATGGTAGGAGGCACTCTTGATGCCGTTTTTCTCAATCAATTCATGGACGGCTTGATAAGTCGCAGGTGCCCATTTCCCCTTGTCGAGCAACTGCACGTTGGTGTCCTTGGCCAAAGCTGGCATCTGCATCGCGAATAGAGCGACGATCATCAGCATGGTCAGCCACCACGTTTTGGGTTGTGCTTTTCTGTGTGACATGGTTGTCATCCCCTTCTTCTTTTTCTCGATCCCTCAAATGAAAACGTTATCATTTCTTTCAAAAGAAAAAGGTCTTCCCCACGCCTATTGATAAAGCGCGGGTAGAAGACCTCATTGTCTTAAGCGTTTTCATTTGTATTCTAATCATACTAAATTTAACAACAAAAGCAAGAAGATTCCGATAAACATAATAAGGGCAGGACTAACGATCCAATCTAGCGAAGAGAGAAGAGTTTGCAAGAAAAAAGTGGATATAATCTAACCATAAGATAGATGAAAAGGGATGATTCTTACATGACATTGATAGAATCCAGCAAAGCCATTTTGATGAATTGCTTGGCATTACAGGCGAATGAGACATTTTTGGTGGTGGCCGACGAGCGGAAGCGGGACATCGGGGAGGCGCTATGGGAAGCCGGTAAACAGCTCGGGGCAGAAGCGATGCTGATGGTCATGAAGGAGCGGGAAAAGTCTGGTCAAGAGCCGCCTGAGGCTGTTGCAGCGGCGATGAAGAGCGCAGATGTGGTGGTATGTGTGACCCAGCACTCTTTGACGCATACAAAAGCACGAAAAGAAGCAGCAGCAAATGGTACAAGACTGGCTACCATGCCAGCTATTACGGAAGACATGTTCCTTGCGGGAGCGATTTCCGCTGACTATACACAAGTAAAGGCACTCACCGAGCGCGTGACCGAGATGCTGACCCAAGCAAGCACCGTGCGAATCGAAAAAGCGGGTAAGTCACTGACGTTTTCCATCGCAGATCGCAATGGTGTGCCGAGTACAGGCATGTACGTCAATCCGGGGGAATCCGGCAATTTGCCTTCCGGGGAAGCGTATATCGCCCCACTGGAAGGGACAGCAGAGGGGCAAATCCTCGTTGATGGCTCCATCGCGGGTATCGGAAAAATTGATTCTCCCCTGCTACTGACGGTCCAAAATGGTCGGATCACAGAGGCAGAAGGAACAGCGGGTGAACGCCTCCTGCAAATGCTTGGAGACCAAGATGGGCGGATGCTGGGTGAATTCGGAATCGGAACGAATGACAAGGCGCGTATCACGGGAGTTGTGCTGGAGGACGAGAAGGTGTACGGAACGATTCACGTAGCCTTTGGTAGCAACAACACGTTTGGCGGGACGATTGTCGCGGGGGTACATATTGATCTGGTTGTCAAAGAGCCGGATGTGTATTTGGACGACAAATGTATCATGAAGAGTGGAAAACTATTGGCAACATAGGACAAACTAGATGGATAGGAAGGATGAATCCCGTAAGTAAATGTTGTAAGATGGGAGAAATCCTAGAGGTGGATGTGGTGTGATGGCAATGTCTGAAAAAATATTTGCGATTATTACAATAGGTAACCTGATTTTGGCTGCCGTTCTTATTTTCATGGAGAGGCGAAACATTGCGGCAACCTGGGCCTGGTTGATGGTTTTGCTGTTTTTGCCGGGCATCGGGTTTATCATTTACCTGATTTTTGGACATAAGCTAAGCAAGAAAAAGCTGTATCGGCTCAAGGAAGGAGAATTTTCTCATTTTCGAGCTGCGGTCGATAGACAAAAGCAGTTGCTTGCCCATGGTGAACTACAGGTGAACGACCCTGAGATGGAGAGACACCGCGACATGATTTTCATGAACGTGGTAAGTGATGGAGCGTATTATACGCAGGATAATACCATTCAGGTTTTTAAGGAAGGCCATAGTCTGTTCAACCTCATGTTCAAACAGATGGAGGAAGCACGCGAGCATATCCATTTGCTCTACTATATTTTGAATGACGATGATTTAGGGAAACAGCTCATTCAACTGTTGACGAAGAAGGCAAAGGAGGGCGTCGAGGTTCGATTGCTCTATGATGCGGTCGGTTCCTCTGGTGTCTCATCCCGGTTTCTGCGCCCGTTGGTAGAAGCTGGGGGGGAAGTCGCCTCCTTTTTCCCGGCGAAGATTCCGTTCCTTAATTTTCGGGTCAACTTCAGGAATCATCGCAAGCTGACGATTATTGATGGCAAGATTGGCTATATCGGAGGCTTCAACATCGGGGATGAATACTTAGGCAAGGATAAGAAGCTGGGGTATTGGCGTGATACCCATTTGCTCATTGAGGGAAGAGCGGTGTACATGCTGCAAGCACGCTTTTTCCTGGACTGGAATTTGTCTGCACCGAAAAGAATGCATGAGTCACTTGCGTATTTTCCAGAAATTCATGAGGCTGAGGGCACGATTGGCGTTCAGATCGTATCAAGCGGGCCTAACTCGGAAAAAGAACAAATCAAACATGCTTTTTTGAAGATGATTTACAAGGCGCGGAAGAAGATTTACTTGCAGACGCCTTATTTCGTTCCCGATGAAAGTATGCTGACCGCACTAAAAATGGCGGCAATGTCCGGGGTAGATGTGCGGGTGATGGTCCCTGGAAAGCCAGATCATTTGTTGGTATTCTGGGCGACTCACTCTTATCTCGGTGATTTGTTAAAGAGCGGTGTGCGCTGCTACCTCTACGAAAAAGGCTTCATGCACGCCAAAGCCATTGTAGTTGATACTCAGTTGTCGTCTGTGGGAACGGCCAATGTCGATATTCGCAGCTTCAAGCTGAATTTCGAGACGAATGCGTTTATGTACGATTCGCAGATGGCAGAGGAGCTGGAGGAACTGTTTGTCTCCGATCTGGCTGATTGCCGGGAAATGACATTGGGAGAGTATGTGAACCGACCACTGCGTTTGCGCTTGCTGGAATCGTTGACACGCCTGTTGTCTCCGCTTTTATAAAAGCAAGACTGGAAAGCAAAAGAGGACCTGTTAGCCTATGTGAACAAACACAGGCTGGCAGGTCCTTTCTGTTTACGCTTTATGCCGTTCCGTGCGTGACTCCCATCTCCGTCAAGTATTGACGGTATGCGATACTCGCGCGGTCGCATTTTAAGGACAGCTCTACTTGCAGATCGAGTGGCAGGTCCTCAGGTTTTTGATTTTCCACGATCGGTTTATCTTGTGCAAAGATGAGGTTTTGGAAGCTATTGATTTCCTCATCGGAAAGGTTCGTCTCATAATTAAAAGAAAGGACGCCATAAGCTACGCTTCGCGCTTCATCCAGCGGCATCACAGTGAGCAAAATGGACATCAGATTGCCGTTTTCTGCATCGCGCTTCGTAAATTTTACCGTGAGTGGACGGAGGATTTCGTAGGTGTAATAGACGTGCTTCGCTTGACCAGTACCGTCCGGGTCAGGCTGAAAAATCTTGATCTCATCCGTACGAATGACACCGTTCTCGTCGCGGTGAACGCGGTAATCCCCGATCTCCATATGCGTTTCGACACCCAAATACCCCTCATGCACGACAGCCAGATGGCCTACATCCAAAAAGTTCTCTACGATGCGTGGAGGCTTGGCCGTTACTGTCTGTGGCCCCCAAATGACATTTCGAAAACGATGATCCTTAAATTCCGGCAGGGCAAAAAACTCAGGAGATTGGTTGGCGAGATTCACCCACACGAATCCATAACGCTCTGCACAGCCGTATAACACAGCGCGCGCCTTACCCGGAATCGCTTGATCAGCAGGCAGCTGAGGGATTTTGACACAGGCTCCGGATGCTTCATATTCCCATCCGTGATACGGACAGACCAGCTTTCCTTCTCGGACACAGCCCAGAGACAGGGCAGCGCCTCTGTGAATACAGAGATCTTTAAACGCATGGATTCCTTCTTCGTTGCGGAAGAGGACGACCCGCTCGCCCATAATGGTGACCTGGATTGGGCGGTCTTGCACATCCACCGAACGACAGGCGACGATCCACTCATTACGCAGCACGGTATCTTGCACGATCATTGATGAGACACTCCTTTGTCGATACTTCGGTTATTCACCCATTGTAGCGGGAGATTGGAAGGGAAGTCAACAGAAAACACGAACATTATAAAGTGATAAGACCTATTTATTACGTGAATAGTTGCCTAAAAACGGATTTATCCGGTATAATCCCACTTATATCGTTCGTAATTAGCTAAAATACCACTAGGGAGGCCTTTTGAAAGTGGAACAACATCGAGAAAGCAATCAGCTTGTTGTGGGCGTCGATGACAAAATCAGTGTGGGCAAGGCGTTTTTACTTGGTTTGCAGCATGTGTTGGCTATGGACTTGTACATTGCTCCTATTATTATTGCTGGGCTGCTAACTATGGACGCTTCGAGCACTTCTTTCTTTATTCAAATGTGTTTTCTCGCGACGGGTATCGGGACGTTGATCCAGACTGGCTTTGGATTGCGTTTGCCTGTCGTGCAAGGACCTTCCTATGTACCTATCGGTGCGTTGGCTGCGATCGGCAGTAAGCTGGGGATGGGTGCGATGATTGGCAGCATGATTCCCGGAGCGCTGTTTGTGGCCCTGATGGGTTATCCATTGAAATGGTTTGCCAAAGCGGTACGCAAATTCATTCCACCGCTAGTCGGCGGGACGGTGATCATCATCGTGGGCATTGCCTTGATGCCTACAGGGATGGGAAACATTTATCACTCCCCGGGAAATATTTGGACCAACATTTTGATTGCCGCCGCTTCTGCTGGAGTGCTTGTCATCTGTATGCTGCTTGGCACAAGAGCAAAGGTTGCGGGGGCGTTTTTTAGACTTGTATCTGTGCTGATTGCAATTTTCGTCGGAACGGTAACGGCTGCCTTTTTTGGAACGGTAGATTTTAGTCCGGTTGGACAAGCACCGTGGCTGTCCATGCCAAAGCTGTTTCCGTACGGGGCTCCTGTATTTGATCTCAGTGCAGTTTTGACGATGCTTTTTGTTTATTTGATTATCATGATTGAAACAACAGGGACTTGGTTCGTCGTCTCTACGGTAACGAACAGTGAATTGACGGAGGAGCGACTGAATCGCGGTGCTGTCGGTGAAGGCTTGGGGTGCTTTGTCGGGGCATTGTTCGGAGGTACACCTACGACTGGCTATTCCTCCAATGCGGGGTTGATTGCGGTGACAGGAGTAGGAAGCCGAATGGCGATAATGGCCGGAGGATTGATCTTGATTGCCCTTGGGTTGGTGCCGAAGCTGTCGGCGGCGATTACCTGTATACCGGAGCCAGTTATCAACGGAATTTTTGGGATCGTGTGTGTTGCGATTGTGGCGAACGGAATCAAAGTCATTCAAAACATTACGATTGATGATCGGACAATGATGGTCATCGGTTTGCCAATCCTGCTGACAATGGCAGTAACGGTCCTGCCAAAAGATGCGCTCGCCGGAGTACCTGATTTCGTGAACTACATTTTATCTTCTGGCATTACAGTAGGGGCCTTGGCAACGGTTCTTTTGAATCTGCTCATTCCAGAGGGAAAAAAGAACAGAGCGAAGGTTCCACAGCAACAGCCTGTCAGCAACTAAATAAAAACAGCCCGGGACCTAAGCTGCCGGGCTGTTTTTTCTCATAATAACGGAAAGTAGTTAAGCGGTTTTAATCTTCTTAAGTTTTAAAAGAAATCGATAAGCCAATAAGGCTGGTGAGAAGAAAAAGCACAGAGCTCGTAGACCTTGACAACGCCTACCCAGTCGGAACTTCAAAAAGGGGACCCGCTTGTCGAACACTTCTTCCTTGAGAAACTTCCGCCCGTAGGGTGGCTTTGGCTCGACGGTCCCCTTTTTGAAGTGGAGACGGACAGTCAATCCCCCCTTGTGGGCGTGTCAGAGTCGAAGAGAACTGTGCTTTTTCTTCTCCACCACTATGTTGACTCAAACCCGAATGACCTTTTCTTATTATTTCTTCGTTCCGGTCAAATACTGCACAGCTTCATCCAGCTGCTTTTCAATCAGAATCGGTTCATAGCCAAGCCATCTATCCACCTCGACTACGTAAACATGATTGTTTTTGACAGCGGGCAAGTTTTTCCACAGACTGCTTTGCTCGATTTCTTTCAAATACTGAGCGGCATCCTCGCCAGGGAACAGCATCAGGAAAATATGGTCGGATGCATATTCGGGTAAAAGCTCCATGGACACGTCTTTTGACCAGAACAGCGGGTCTTTATCGATCTCGCTCTTAATGAGTGGCGGTGGAGTCAACTGAAGATCGTTGTACAAAACATGGCCCATGTTGCGAGCACCGTACATTTTGATCGTTTTCGCACGGACGTTTAATGCTGCGACGGTCTCGTCTTTCGCGACCTTAGCATGGACGAGCTTGCGTGCTTCCTCAACTTTTGCTTTATACTTCTGCTCCCAAGCCTTTCCTTCTTCCTCGCGGCCTAGCGCTTCCGCAACCTTTTGTACATGCCCGTAGACATCATATTGATCGAAGGCGATCGCCACGACAGGCGCGATCTTCGTCAGCTTTTCATATACCTGTTGCTCGACTTCGGTACCGGTCAGGATCATGTCAGGCTGCAACTCGAGGATTTTCTCCAGATTATAGGCATCATAATCTCCCACGACTTCGATTCCACGAACCAGTGGCTCCATGTCCGGTCCTTCCATATGTCCCTTCAACGCACCGATTGGCTTCACACCAATGGAAAGCATGGGACCCAAATATTGCAGGGCTACGACGCGCTGAGCTTTCACAGGAATAGTCGATTCGCCTTTCGCGTGCTTCAGGACGCGAGTCTCGCTGCTTTTACTTTCTTGTGCAGGTGCAGATGGATTGGAGCTGGCTGTCTGGCCGCATGCCGTGAGCAGGAGCAAGGGAAGAATCATCAATCCGGGCAGCCAAGCTTGTATGCGTAATCGTTTCATCGTATATCCTCCATGAATGAAAATCATTCTCATTAACAAGGTCCATCTTACCCTGAACGCACTCTTTTCATCCATGGAGAATGTTCCGTTTTTCTTTGGACAATGTGGCGGTGTTTGTATGGGTCAAAATTTGGACGGCCTCTTCCAGCTGGATGTCGAGGGAGAGGGGATCATAGGAGAACCAAATCGGATCAAGAATGACCACTTGCTCTTTTTGTACAGCAGGAATTCGTTGCCATACATCCTGTTTCATCAATTCTTTGAAGTGTGCCCGTGAGAGATCATCATCAAAAATATGAACGAACAGCCAATCTGCTGCGTACTGGCTTAATTGATCCTCGGTGATTGTCGTCGCCCAGAAATTGGGGTTGCGTGTCAGCTCTTCTTGAATCAGTTTGGGTGGCGTCAGCTTCAAGGATTTGTACAGCACATGCCCGATATTTCTGGCACCGTATGCCAATAGGCTCTGTGGACGCACATTGAGGATCAAGAATGTTTCTTCCTTCAGAATGTGAGCGTCGATGTAGCGCTTGGCCTTCAAAACCTTCTGTTCATGCTGCTTGAGCCACATGCGTGCCCGGTCTTTCATGCCAAACACATCGGCCAGCATGTTCAAATGACCAAACACATCATGCCCCATCCACGGAAAAGCAATTGTAGGTGCAATCTTGGAGAAAGCAGCGCAATCCCCTGTCGATTCGGTCAAAATAAACGTCGGTTGTAAGGATTCGATCAAGTCTGGTGTGTTCTCAGGCAGGCTGACAATCTCATCTGCCTCTTTCATCCGCAGTTGCTCGCGTAAATAAGTGACCTGCTCTTCCGGAGCGCCAATCGGTCTGATTCCGAGTGCCAATAAATACTCGGCATAGTGGAAGGTGACGGGTGCCATTTGCTTCTGGTTCATGCGGACAAAGACAGTCGGCGACATGCCTACCTGCTGTTTAAAACGTCTGCTGAAGTAAAACTCATCGGCATACCCGACCAGGCGTGCTACCTCGCGCAATCGTTTATTCGATTCGCGTAGAAGCGTCTTGGCATGTTCCATCCGGCAGCTCGTCAAATATTCGATCGGGCTTTTTCCGACCCTTTTCTTGAAGACTTCGGTGTAATACCGAGGGGTAAGACCAGCTCGATTCGCCAAATCATCTAAGGTGATTGGCTCCGCATAATTCGTATGAATGTAAGAAATCGTCTGATCGACAACGCTTGATGTTTCTACGGCAGCCTGCCGTTCTGCATGGCTCCAAATCAGGTGCAGCAATTGCTGAAAGCGAATTTGATTTTGAAATGCTTCCAACGGATCACTGGCTTGTCGATGGACATACAGTGTGAGGGCAAGCTCCGTACCGTGATCGACCTGGTGAAATAAACAGGAGCTGTGGTCAAGATGCCAGGAAAGACTCGGACTGTAGGCGTTGGTGACCTGGTCTTGCTGTTGCAGAGCGTCAAAATAGAGTACGAGGAAACGGAGTGGCTCGTCTGTATCAGCGCGTACTTGCCTCGCAGATTCTCGAGAAAGGACGAGCACACTTTCATCTAGCAGAGTGGCTTGATCCGACTCGTTCAGCAACTGGCCCGATCCTTTTGTCACGATGAGCACGGCATGGGTAGATCCACCGGAAAACGCCCATACTTCTGTCGGTGACAAGGTGACCTGCTGTATGTCTTGAAGCAGAAACAAAGGAGTGGGCGTTAGCACTGTATTTCCTATCATGATACCAATTCGAAGGATTCGGTTACGACGATGCTCCCCTTGACAGATTGGACCATCGGGCAGTTTTTGCTTGCGGCTTCAATGGCTTTTTGTACTTTTTCTTCTTTCATATTTTCACCCGTAATGATGAAGTGGAGGTGAATTTTTTCAACCCGATTTGCCTCTGCCTCATTTCGCTGCACATCTGCGGTTACTTTCATGTCCGTGCACGGCATTCTCATCTTGTCCAATACTTTTCGCAAAACACCGCCACTGCAAACAGCGATAGAAGAGACCAAGAGCTGGTAGGGACGAAAGCCATACTGTTCATCACCCGATACGTGCAGCTCTCCGTAGGACAGTTGCGTGACAAAGCCATTTTCTTTCGCTTGAAATTCCATGCGAAACCCTCCCTTGAAATGGTTTTTCTTCATTATAAGGAAAAAGGCTCCCGCGCAACAGTGATCTGTCGGTACAGGACCCTTTTCTCTTTTGCTATTCCTTCAATGCTTTCCCATTTTGAAAGAGAGACTGGATGCAACGAGGAAGCATGTCTTTTAACGTATCGAATGCATAGTCGACGTCCAGACGTTCTGTCCACTGGTGGGCGTCACGTCCGACTGGACCGAGGTTCATGACAGGTACATCAAAAGCCTCGAGCTCCTGAAGCGGAATGGAGTAGCCGTTATCCCACAAAGGCATGTTTGCTACCAATGGCTTCATGGATGCCGCCGGATATTGGAGTCCGACGTAGCTTAGGTCAGAGATACCGCCAAAGTAGTTTTGCTTGACCAAATTGACCTGGTGCTGATCTCTCGCGTATGCTTTCATCTCTTCCATCGTTTGCTGAATCAGAGGATGATTGCGCGAGCTGACTGCCGGGTAAAACGGTGGAGCGAAGAACAAGATCATCATCGGTGACAGTTCTTTGCACAAAATCGCTAATTGATCCACCAGCTCGATCGTGGTGTCGCGGTCGTCCTTGTCGCCACGGTTGGCGATCACATCTGCTTCAAGCTGACGCAGCTTTTCTTCCCCGTACGTTTTCTTCGCGTAGGCGTACAGTTCTTCGTAAGTCATGACGGAAATGGACAGATCACGCGGGCTAAACGGCGCGAAGTTGGCAAACTGGCTCGCGTGCTTGAGGTAGTTTTGCTTCATACGCTCTGCGACATTTCTTGCCGATCCCAGCAGCGGCTCTACGACATCCTCCATCTGTTTTTCCAGCAGGAACAGGTTGAACAGGGTCACTGCACGGTGCGGAATTTGCACAGAGTACTCTTTTTTCAAATCCTTTTGAATCAGGTTCGTCGGCGGAGGAGATGCTTCCCCCTCAACGACCTCGCAAAAGGATGTGTTCAGCTCGAGCTCACATGTAATTTGAGAGGCCATATAATTGCCGTTTAACCCGGCAAAAGGTTCGCCGACATGTGTTTCTTTGCCGTAACAGAGGAAGCCCGGCAGTACTTTTCCGATGGAGCCTGTGTACAAGTACGTGTTCGTATCCCCTGGGTAGCGGGTAAACATCGGCTCAGAGTTGAGCACGGTCGTGTAGCTCAGGTCGAACTCTTCGGCGATTTTCAAAAGTGCTGGGACTGCTGCCCGCATCCCGACAGAATTCACCTCTTCGTCAGGGACTGTCAGAAGCAAAATGTTGCCATCGAACTCTCCAGCAATCGCTTGCTCAATCATCGACATGTGCAGCGTCAGTCCGCATTTCATATCCATGGTGCCACGGCCAAACAGCCAGTTGCCGGTGCGGATATCCTGTTGAACGTCTGCTGGCATATCCGCCTGGTTTTGCTGGAAGAGAGGGGTGAGGGTCTTCGGATCAAAAGCATGCTTCATCCAGGCGCCGTAATCCTCGACGTCGACCACATCAAAATGGCTGACGAGAATGACGGTGTCCCGTACGCCTTCCTTTTTAACGAGCGCAGTGACAAAATGGCGCCCATCTTCAGTCGGATTCGCACGCACATGATCGGGATTGGCCTGATAATAAGGCAGGGTACGCAACTGATCGACGACGTAGCGAGGCAAGTCCTTCTCGGCAGATGATCCTGTAATGCTTGGGATGCTTACCAAATTGCACAAGAGATCAACGAGTTGCTCTTTTGTTTGCCATTTTTGCATAAAAAACGCCTCCGTTTTCCGTATAGTGAAAACTGTTTCCGGTTAGTGGGCAAAAAAATTAAGGCAAGGCACCGATCTTGTGGGAAATTTCCTTGGCACTTTGTTGGGCTTGTTCAATGAGTGAGGACAGGAGTTGCTCGTTGATCCGATAGCTCGGAACGCCGATACTCAAAGCGCCCACGACCTTTTGGTTGACACCGAAGATAGGAGCGGCAATGGATGCGGTGCCCTCGGTTTTTTCACCGTAGCTGACTGCATAGCCGTTTTGTCTGATTTCTGGCAGTCGTTCTAACAGCTCGCGTTGTTTTTCTGTATCCGGGATTAAACTGGTCACGATTTGCTCTGCTTCGGTCGGATTCATGCTGGCGAGAATCGTTTTGTTTGCCGCACCGATATGTAGCGGAATACGCTCGCCCAGATTATCCATGCTTCTGACAGACATGGGACCTTCCACTCGTTCGAGTACGATAGCATGAGAGCCCTGTGGAATGTTCAGATAGACGGTTTCCCGTACATCTGCTGCCAATCGCTCCATGGCAGTTCGGGCAACAGCGCGCATATCCATCTTGTCCAGGATGCGCAGCCCGATCTCCATCCACGTATAGCCGACCTTGTACTGCTTGCTCTCAGGAACCTGGAGGATGAGTCCATGCTTGATGAGGCTGCTGATTAAACGGTGAACCGTACTCAGTGGCAGGTTCGTTTGTTCAGCAATTTCCGAGATGGACCAATGCTGCTTGTTTGGATCTGATACCAGGACGGAGATGATGCTCATCGCCCGGTCAATCGATTGTACCAACGTGGGTTACCTCCTGGCTTTGTTGCATAGTGACTGCTCGTTGAATGTCACGCCAGCTTAATATGACCTCAATCTATCAGAATTTTTCAGCCGAATCAATATAATTTAGACTAGATAAAAATTCGTTGACAAAAAATTTGAAACTATTTTACATTAAGAGTGTAATTTTGTATTGCAGAAGTGATTCCACAATGCGGAATATTTCTGAGTGATTGCTCAGAGGAGAATGAATGCAACATGGTGGCGATGAACAAGCAAAGGCAGCAGATGAGGAAGCGTTTACATGCTCGTTTCTCCGTCGCCCACTGTTAGACAAAAGCAAGATTCGAAAACAGAAGGGAGATCTATCATCATGAAATTTTCACGTGCGATTGTAAGAAAACCGGGAAAGAGTTATGTAAATGGTTTGACGACTTCTGATTTGGGTACACCTGATTTTGAACTTGCTCTCAAACAGCATGCCGCTTATGTAGAAGCGCTGAAACAGACAGGTCTGGAAGTAACCGTTCTGGAAGCAGACGAGCGTTTCCCGGATTCTACGTTTGTGGAAGATACAGCGGTTCTCACGGAAAAGTGCGCCGTCATCACCAATCCGGGTGCAGAAAGCCGCAATGGTGAAATTGAGGATATGAAATTGGTGCTTCCTCGTTTTTATGACACGATTGAATATATTCAGGCCCCTGGCTTCCTCGATGGTGGAGACGTCATGCAGGTAGACAACCATTTCTATGTCGGTCTGTCGACACGCACGAATGAAGAAGGAGCCATCCAGTTCCGCGAGATTCTCTCCAAATACGGATATGAAGTCACCATTGTTCCATTGAAAGAGTTTTTCCACCTGAAAACAGGAATCGCCTACCTTGGCAATGACTTGCTGGTTCTGGCTGGTGAGTTCATCGACTCTGAAGTGTTTAGCCAATACAAGCATCTGATCGTGGAAAAAGAAATCGAGTACTCCGCGAACTGCATCCATATCAACGACTATGTCATTATTCCAAAAGGCTTTGAGAGCACGAAAAAGCAAATCACTGACGCTGGCTACAATGTGATTGAGCTGGATATGTCTGAATTCCGTAAACAAGACGGAGGATTGAGCTGCCTGTCCCTGCGTTTCTAGCGCAGGCAGTTCTCTCTTCTTTTATAGACCTCTGATAGACCTCTTAAAAAGCTGGTGAAAGAGAGGAATCATATGAACACTGGGAATGAAAGAGATACACAGCTACAACGCTCCATGAAAAGTCGCCATTTGTTTATGCTGTCGTTAGGTGGCGTGATCGGGACAGGGCTCTTCCTCAACGCTGGCTTCACGATCAATCAGGCTGGACCTGGCGGAGCGCTTGTCGCCTATATCGTCGGCGGGATTTTGCTGTATCTGGTCATGACGTGCCTGGGGGAGCTTTCTGTAAAAATGCCAGTGACAGGCTCTTTCCAAGCCTACGCCAGCAAGTATATTGGTCCGGCGAGCGGGTTTACACTGGGATGGATGTATTGGCTAGGGTCAGCTACAACGGCCGGGGTAGAGTTCACTGCCGCGGGCATGGTCATGCAACGGTGGTTCCCGGATACGCCGATCTGGATTTGGTGCGCGCTCTTTATCGTTTTGCTCTTTGCCTTCAATGCGCTGACGACAAAAGGGTTTGCGGAAACGGAGTACTGGTTTGCCGGAATTAAAGTTTTAGCTGTCCTTATGTTTATTATTGTCGGACTAGGTGCTATATTCGGTATTGTCAGTATGGAGGGAAGACCCGCTCCGTTTCTCTCCAACTTTTCGGCAGATGGGGGACTATTCCCGTTTGGCATTGCGATTGTTTTTGTGACGATGATGAACGTCGTGTTCTCTTATCAAGGCTCTGAACTGATCGGAATTGCAGCCGGGGAAGCAGAAGACCCGCAGAAGACTATTCCGCGGGCGATTCGCAATGTTGTGTTTCGTATTCTCGTGTTCTATGTGGCGTCGGTCACGATCTTGTCCGCCCTCTTTCCATCGAGTGAGCTGGGACTCTTGGAGAGCCCGTTTGTGACGGTATTTGATGCTGTGGGGATTCCTTTTGCAGCGGATATCATGAACTTCGTTATCTTGACGGCTCTGTTGTCTGTCGGCAACTCATGCTTGTACGCAGCCACTCGCTTGTTGTGGTCCCTTTCCCATAGCAATATGGCGCATCCTGTTTTTGGAAAATTGAGCAAACGTAAAGTGCCCTTGAATGCACTCTTGGCGACGCTGGCGTTCTCGCTTCTGTCTCTGTTAACCAGCGTGGTTGCAGCGGATACGGTATACGTGCTGCTAATGTCTGTATCGGGTATTGCGGTTACCTTCACGTGGATGGGGATTGCTCTTTCCCAATTCAATTTCCGCCGTCAATACTTGCGCGAGGGTGGAAAAATAGAGGATCTACAGTTCGTAGCGCCGTTTTACCCGGTGATGCCGCTCCTGTGTCTGGCTCTTTGTACATTCATTCTTATCTTCCCGGCGTTTGACCCGACACAGCGAATTGGACTCTTCTACGGAATTGGTGCCCTCGTGCTGTTCTATACCTTCTATTATGTGCGCTATGGACGCAAAAAGGCGCATAAACCGAATCTCCCAACGCAAGGCTAAGCCGTTCTTGTTCAATAGAAAAATGCCCCTGCCATGAATGATGTGGTCGGGGCATTTTTGTGGCGTAAGGATGGGTCTTCAGGAGATGTCGAACAGCTCGGCTAAATACGGGTTCACGAACAAGCCGTCAGGATCGAGCTCAGAGCGAATGGCGAGGAAATCGGGCAAGCGTGGATAGACCTGATGAAGCTGCTCGGCGGTCATGCTGTGCATTTTCCCCCAGTGTGGACGTCCGCCATATCGGGCGAAAATTTCCTCCATCCGGGCAAAATACGCTTCGTACGGCATGCCTTTGTACATGTGGACGGCAATGAAGGCACTATCCCTTTCGTAAGCGGGACTGAGCCAGATGTCGTCCTTTTTGACGTACCGGCATTCCAGCGGAAAATGAACGGCAAAGCGCTCCTGCTCAATCGCCTGACAGAGCTCCCGAATGGCATCGCCCATATGCTCAGCGGGTATGCAGTATTCCATTTCGTAAAAACGCACAAGGCGAGGGGTGGCAAAAAGCTGATGGCTGTAGCCGCTCTCATGGACAGAGGGAACGCTTTGGGCGGACAGCCTGCTGACGCTTTTGGTGAGAGAAGGGCGCAATCGGCAGCTCTCGGACAAGAGCCAAAACAGCCCATTTTCCACCACCATTTTTTTAAAATAGCTCCATCGTTGATTGCCGCTGGGGGGATCACTGGTCTCGTTCATGAATTTCACCTGAACGGTGTCCGAATACGGGAAGATAAAAAATTCGAAATGCCGATGCTCGGTTTTAAACGTCTCCAGAGAGGACAGGCACTCTTCTAGCTGCATGCGACGGCTTTGGTAGCGCAGGCGATAGGCTGGGAGGACACGCAGCTTGACGCGTACGATGATGCCCAAGAGACCAAGAGAGACTTGCATGGCTCTGAACAGCTCAGGCCGGGCCTGCTCGGATACTTCCAAAACCTCACCGGATGCGGTCACGACTGTCAGCCCGACGACTTGCGTGGAGATGCTGCCAAAATGAATGCCTGTGCCATGTGTTCCTGTGCTGACGGCCCCTGCAATGGACTGGGCGTTAATGTCTCCAAGGTTTTCTTGAGAGTAGCCCGCTTGATGCAGGAGATGTCCGAGTGTTTTGAGCTTGGTGCCTGCCCAGACTTCAACGGTATCAGAGGCAGGGTCTACACTGACGATTCCTTGGAGATGATCCAAGGATAGCAAGCAGTCTTCTGTCTGGACGAGACGAGTGAAGGAATGACCGGAGCCGAAGACTCGTATCCGTGTACCTGCCTTCTTGCAAGCAAGGACAAGCTGCATGACCTCATCCACGGACCCTGGCATCGCGACTTGCTTTGGCTGGCTTTGTACATTTCCTGTCCAATTGGTCCAGTGATTCGCGTGCTTCTTTACAGTGAGCATAATCCATCCCCCCTATAGGTGGTCACTTCCTCGATGATTTTCCCGCCAGAGATGCAATACAGCCGGGTAAAACGTTCGCAGAGCTCTCCTGCTTTGGCATGGCGAAAAAAGATCGGGTCTCCCAGCTCCAGCGTTTCCATGCCTTGATAGTGGATCGGTGTCTGTACTTCACCTGCTCCTTCGTTGGGGAACAGCTTTGCTCCCGCTGGCAAGTAAGGCTTGGGGAGTCTGTCGCGCCCAGCAGAACCAGAGGCGATGTAACCTCCGCCGGCACATGTGTAGATATGCTCTGTGGGCTTGCGGATAATCTCCAGAGCAAATCCGGCAGCAGGATGAAAGGAAAAATCTTGAAAGTAGTCAAAGAGCCCAGGCGAAAAAAATCCGGAGCCTGCTGTAACCTCTGTAACGGCGTCTTCTTTTCCGGTCAAGTGCAAGCTACCCGTTCCTCCTCCGTTTACGAAGCGGGGAGAAATGCCTAGCTCGTGAATGGCATGCACCAGTGTAGCACGTCGAGCAGCCACTTCTTTCACGGAATATTGCTTGAGGAGACGAATGATGCTGTTTTTCAGGAATTGACGAGGGTATCGATCACCTACACCAGCAATTTGAGCTTCGTACCCCATGACCCCATCTAGGTAGAGATGATCGGAGGAAGCAACGCGCTTGGCAAGGGAGAGGGACGCCTGGAGAGAGCGAAGAGGGGAGCGCCAGACGCCGAAATGCAGCCCCAACACATCAGACGACATGTCGATATCGAGGCAGACCGGCAGTCTGGCTCCTGTTTCCCGGGCGATTTGTTCGAGCTGTTCGACATGAGGAAGAGAATCGATCATCAAAGTAATGGAGCGTCCGTTCTTAATCTCAGAAGCGATGGACAAAAGCCAGCTTTTTTCCCAGAGCGGATAGCCTAGCAGCAGGTCATCGAAGCCTGCCTCGCACAGGTGAAGCACCTCAGGAGCGGAATAGCACATGAGACCACGAAAGCAATCGTCCAACTGCAATACATGTTTGAGAATGGCAACGCTTCGGATCGACTTGCTCGCGATTCGAACGGGTTTTCCATTGCTTTGCAAACGGATTTGCTCCGCATTTTCCTCCAGCAGATCTAGGTCGACGAAAGCGAACGGCTTGGGAACACCGGCAAAGGCAGACTGATAATAGCGATAATCCCGCATGTACAGGCATCATCCTTTTTTGAACTCGGATTTGAATGAAAGAAAGAATTGTTAATATTTCATAAAATTCTATCTATTCTATTCGTTTCTGTTTGATTCCTTCCTGACAAAAGAGGGGCATGAACAGAAATAACGAATGTTCGTTTTTTAATGTTCGGGTTTTGGTGTATTTACAGATTGTAAAGGCATGTTTACGATAAAATAAACTTTAAAAGACGAATAAATAGGCTGTTTTCGGTTGACTTGATTCACCTTATAAGCTACTATACATATTGTTGTGAAGAACAACACAGGCTTGACGAATGAAATAGTGATTTGTATTCGTATATCCTCAGAAATATGGTTTGAGGGTCTCTACAGGGAACCGTAAATTCCCGGCTACGAATAGGGCAGTTTTGGTATACCCTATTCGTCGGCCGGGAATTTTTTTCATTTTTTCGGGGAGGGAACGAAATGAATAATTATGATGTGATCGTTGTAGGAGCAGGACCAGCAGGGATTTTTACATGCTACGAGGTAATGCGAAAAGCACCGAATGCCAAGGTGCTGTTGATTGATAAAGGGCATGACATTTATAGCAGACGCTGTCCGATCTTGGAGGAAAAGATCAAGCTCTGCCCACCACCAGCAGGAAAAAAAGATTTCGCAGGCTGTTTGCCGGCCTGTTCGATTACCAGTGGTTTTGGTGGAGCAGGCGCCTATAGCGATGGCAAATTTAACATCACCACCGAATTTGGTGGTTGGATGACAGACTATCTCAGCCCTTCCACTGTTCTTGGGCTGATCAAATACGTAGATGAAATCAATTTGGAGCATGGGGCTACTCAATCGATTACGGACCCGACCACCGAGACGATCAAGAGCATCGAGCAGCGTGGCTATGCAGCAGGACTCAAGCTGTTGCGAGCGCAGGTGCGTCACTTGGGAACGGAGCAAAACCTGGAGATTCTCCAGTCGATCTTCGAGCATTTGAAGAAGCATATCGACATGATGTTCAAGACAGAAGTCGAGGACATCATTACGGTGAAGGAAGCAGACGGACATCAGGTAAAAGGTGTCGTCTTGAAAAACGGCCAAGAGTATGAAGCTGATTACGTGGTAATCGGACCGGGCCGTGATGGCTCCGCATGGTTGACGAATATCCTGAAAAAGCGCCGCCTGAAAATGTACAACAATCAAGTCGACGTAGGCGTACGTGTGGAGACGTCCGATGTCGTCATGCGCGAAATCAATGAGCACTTGTACGAAGGAAAATTCATTTTCAATACGTCTGTTGGAACGCGTGTACGGACGTTTTGTAGCAATCCATCCGGTCACGTGGTCGTGGAAAACCACAGTGGAGTGATGGCGGCAAACGGGCACTCTTACAAAGACCCGGCGTTGGGCTCGATGAATACGAACTTTGCGCTCTTGGTATCTCATACGTTTACAGAGCCGTTTGACAAGCCGAATGAGTACGCGAGAGAAATTTGCAAGCGGGCGAATGATCTGTCAAACGGTGGGGTCATCGTTCAAAAATACGGCGATATCTTGCGCGGTCGCCGTTCTACAGAGTCGCGTATTAAGGAAGGCTTCCTGGAGCCTACTTTGAAGGAAGCAGTACCGGGTGACTTGGGACTCGTGTTGCCTTACAACACGATGAAGAGTCTGATCGAGATGGTGGAAGCACTGGACAAGGTAACGCCGGGAATCGCTTCCGAGCATACATTGTTCTACGGAGTGGAAGCGAAATTCTACTCAGCTCGTCCAAAACTGACTGAGGAATTCGAAACAGAAATCAAGGGATTGTTCTGTGGCGGGGATGGTGCCGGAATTACGCGTGGTCTGGCACAGGCCGGAGCTGCTGGGGTCTGGATGGCTCGCAATATCGCGAAACGCATGCAATAACGAATACGATTATGACATATAGGCTTCTTGCCGGGCACGCTTGTGCTTGGTGGGGAGCCTTTTTCCATGACGAAACAGTATCAGGACAGGTGGAACCGGAGCAGGCTTGCTTCTACAGACAACCAAGAGAGCTCAACCCCATTATCCATCGCACAAGGAAAAATGGATAACAAAAAATGACTTCACCGAACTGTTTTGGGTGAAGTCATTTTTACTTGTTACGACGGTTGTAAATTATCGTTCATTTTCTTCAATACGCGGTTAAAGATAGCGAGTTCTGCTTCGTCGAGGCCGCGGAGTGCCAGCTCTTCTTGCTCTTTGGCAGCCTCCAGCCATTCCGGGAACCGTTCAACTGCTTGCGGGGACAAGGACACATAGCGCTCACGCTTGTCATCGCCCTCTGAGCGAATAATCCAGCCCATCTCTTCCAATCGGGTGAGTGTCCGGGTAATCGTCGGCGCTTCTACATTCAGGTAGTTGCTCAATTGAACCTGGGTGAGCGATTCACGATAATGCAAGCAAAGGATAATGCCCCATTGCGAACTGTATAATCCCATGGGAGCCATCGTCCCATTTAACGATTTACTGAATATTCTTGCTGTTTGGCTAATTCGATGACCATAATATTGCATGAGTATATACCTCCAGGAAAGCTGGTCCGATATATCGTACGCTTTATTGCTTAAGTAAATATGTACAATAACATACTAGCAGTTCCGGACATATAAGTAAACGTTTATTCGATGACGAAATAATGGATTTTCTGACACAAATAGAATCAGGCGAGTGTCATGGAAGAAGACACTCACCTGGATGAAAACTACGGTGGTACAGTGCACTAATCTGCGGACAAGATGCTCAAAGGTCCTTTTTCATTGATGAGCGGCTCCAGTTCATAGACGGAAATGGGGAACATGGGGAAACCGACGTAATAGGGCGTAATTTCGTACAACTGGAAGTAGATGACCAGTGCTTTGTCGGCGAGGTAATAATCTTGATCGGGCTTAATCGAAGTAAAGCCATTGAGTGTGGGGATGTTTCTTTCTTTGATTTGACGCTTGATGTTTTCAGAAATCACCTTGACGTAATCGCTTCCTGGCTTGAATAATTCCCGCAGTGTATACAGCTTGCCTGTTTGGATATCTGCAGTGATCGACCCGAGGAAGGTCATGCCATGAGCCATTTGCGGTGTGTAGGCGTAGTTGCTCAACACGACGCTGAAAATACCGCGTTCGTTTGTCTTGATCTCGTAGCTTCCTTGCATTTCTGTATTTCCCGGTACCTGAACCCGTTGCTGCTCATGAATTAAGCCTTGAACCGTTTGAGAAATCGCCCGGTTGATCTCTTTTTCCGCTTGCTGATTGGCTAAGCCTGCCAATTGGGGATAGTAAATCGTAGTGTTCGGACGGCTAATCGTCCGTGTCAGCACAGTGGCTGGCAATTGATTGAGTTCCACTTTTCTCCGGTTGCCTCCTGTACGTGTGAGTTGTGTAATAGCCTATTCGAAATTGTTTTTGGCTGTTCTCACTTTTTTCACAAATTTGGCAAAGGTTTGGCTATATAATGGGGAAAGAATCCGATACATAAGTAATAGGAAAAAGGGGGGCAATTATGATTCAATTGATTCGCAATACCTTGACTGACAAAGAAGGCTTTATGATTTTCATCCTATGGAATCATTTGTGGATGGCGGGACTCATTGCCTACCAAGTGGATGTGAACTTCTGGAAAGTGACGTCCTTGGGATTGCTGGTCACTTTAATTGTTTCGCCGTATTATTTCATTCGCAAAGATAGTCATGTGATTCGTTATCTGGTAGCAATCGGACTCATGTTTTATGCGATTTCATTCGATCACTTTACCACTTATCAAGAGGTTTCGTTCCTCGCCTTCATCGTCATGGGCTTTTTGGCAGCCTATTTGGACTGGAAGCTAGTAGTAACAGCGGGAATTACCCAAATCGTCGTCACGGTTGTCGGGTTTTATACGGGAACGTACGAGATTTTCAACGGTGATTTTTCCGAGCTTAATCTGGGTGTGCGTATCGTAGCGATTCTCATGATGATGGGAGCCGTCACGTATCTGTGTCTCGCCGGACAAGCCTCCCTGCAAAAAGCGCACGACGCAAGGCAGGAAGCGGAAGAGAAGGAGCGCCGTCTGGAAGAAATGCTTTTGAACATCCAGGAAATGACGGAGCAACTGGATCGTACAAGCGATCATGTTCATGAACATGCGGAAGGTACGAAGCGCAATACAGATGAAATGATGGTAGCCTTCAAGGAAGTCGCCGTTGGTATGGAATCGCAGGCGAATTCTACGGTGAAGATCGAAGAAGAGGTTCAATCCATCGACCAGGAAATCGAGGCAGTCACAACACAGACCAATGCAATGAAAACGGAATCGCAACAAAACAACCGTCGTCTGGCAGATAGTGTTCAGATGATGAACGAGCTGTCCTTGCAGATGGAGCAAATTGTGCAGGCAGTCAATGTAGCAGCCTCTACGATTCACCAGCTCAATCGGCAGGCGAATCGCGTAGAGGAAATTGTCGGCGCGATTAATCAGATCGCGACACAAACGAATCTCTTGGCGCTGAATGCAGCGATTGAATCGGCGCGTGCAGGCGAGCATGGACGTGGATTTGCTGTTGTAGCAGATGAGGTACGCAAGCTGGCGGAACAAAGCGCGACAGCTACGCAGGAAATTACCGACATTTTGAAGTCTCTCCATCAGGAAAGTGAGAATGCGGTGCAGCATATGAGCAATGGGGAAACGTCTGTTGCAAAAGGCCAAGAGCTGGCGGTGAAAACAGTGGCCTCCATCGAAGCAGTGCGTGCTGGGATGATGGCCTTCCTGGAAGCGGCTGATCAAGTAAGCTCCAGCATGGACCGGGTAAAAGTGCGTTCCGGTGAAGTTGCCATCGAGATGTCGACCATTACAGCGGTAACCGAGGAATCCGTAGCCAACTTGGAAGAGCTGTTTGCGACAGCAGAAAACCAGCATCAAAAAGTGCGTGAGATTACGGAAGAGCTGGGCGAGCTGAATACGTTGTCTCATCGTCTCCAGCAAACCTTTCACGTAAAATAGGTAGGGGCTGTGGTTCTCGCCAATTTCTCGGTGCTGAAAAGACGACTTTTTAAACTTCGATTTACTTTTAGAAGTGTTTGGAATTGAGAAAAAAGAATTGCATTTTTGAACCGTTCTGCTAGAATGAATTCCATTGTAACTAAATATATTCACCTACCTTATCAAGAGCGGCGGAGGGACTGGCCCGATGATGCCCGGCAACCACTGATCATGTCTATGCATGAACAGAAAGGTGCCAATTCCTGCAAAACCTGTACCATGGTTTTGACAGATGAGGAAGAGAACGGCTACGTACGCAAACTCTTCCTCCGGGAAGAGTTTTTTTGTTGTATTTGTATAGGGAAGGGGGTAATAAACGAACGATAAATTAATTTTATATGAGAATATTCGTAAATGGTATTGAAAAAATGGGTAAAAAGCCGTACATTACCTATTAGGATAAAGAAAAACGTAAAGTTCGGATAGGGAGAGATACATCATGAAGAAGCTATTGCTCGCATTAACGACATTCGCAGTATTGGCAACAGGGTGCTCGACTGGCACAAGCGCACCTGCTGATCAGCCAGGAGGACAAGCGGCAGGACAAGAGGGCGCGGCCAAAAAGCGAATTGCCTTGATTTTGCCCGAGAAAATCGGTGTGAATCCGTTCTTCCAACAAATGGATGATGGTGCGAAGAAAGCCGCACAAGAGCTGGGTGCAGAAGTGAAAACGATTGAATCTACGGACCATGGAGCGATTGAAGAGAATTTGCGCGTGGCTGTTGCAGAAAATTATGATTTGATCATCACTTCTTCCTTTACATCAGAGGATGCATTGAAAAAAGTAGCTACCGAAAATCCTGACCGTAATTTTGCGATTATTGATACTGTAGTGGATTTGCCAAACGTTCGCAGTGTTACCTTCCGTGAGCAGGAAGCAGCTTACCTGGTGGGAGCAGCAGCAGGTCTGGCAACGAAAACGAACAAAGTGGGCATGGTTGTCGCTCTTGATATCCCGCAGTTGAAAAAATGGACAGTTGGCTTCGAAGAGGGCTTGAAAGCGACGAATCCAAAAGCAGAGCTGATGGTCAACTATGTAGGAAGCTTCACTGACCCGGCAAAAGCGAAGGAATTGGCTTTGCTCCAAGCTTCCAAAGGCGCTGACTTCATTAACGGTGCAGCAGCAGTAGGCGACCTCGGCGTTTTCGAGGCAGCGAAGGAAAAAGGCTTCTTCACAGCAGGTCAGGACGTTGACCGTACGACGATTGATCCAGAGCATATTGTTCTGTCCCAATTGAAAGGGACTGACGCGGCAGCTTATGAAACCGTGAAGACCTTTGTAGAAGGAACATTCAAACCAGGTGTTGTTGCGTACGGCTTGAAAGAAAAAGGTGTTGGCGTAACCTATGTCACGCACGAAAGCAAAACGCCTTTGCATGCTTTTATTGGACAAGAAGTGGTGGATAAAGTGAAAGCGATCAGCGATGAGATTGTAGCGGGTACTCGCAAAGTACCAGACCAGTTTTAAAAAGGTAGCTCGGTGCTGAAAAGCTAACTTTTTGAACGCTTATGTAAAGCTTGTGCACAGTGATGGATGTGACCGACTACGGCTGTGTAGTCGGTCTTCCATTTTCATAAAAGGACGTACAGAAATGAGGGAGTGGGAATGACCGATCGCTTGGAAATGAGGGGCATGACCAAGAAGTACGGAGATTTTACCGCCAACGACAAGGTGTCGTTCTCACTGGCAGCAGGAGAAGTCCACGCGATTGTCGGGGAAAATGGAGCGGGCAAAACGACACTGATGCGGATGCTGTACGGGATGGAGCAGCCGACGTCGGGAGAGATCGTGTTAAACGGTAAGCCAGTCGTTTTTCGCGGACCAGAGGATGCGATTCGAAAAGGGATCGGGATGGTTCACCAGCACTTTATGCTCTTCGGAGAATTCAGTGTGACTGAAAATATCGTGATCGGATACGAGCCGAAGCAAGCGGGTTTTTTCAAAAGAAAGGACGCGGAGGACAAGGTGCGGGCGCTGAGTGAGCAGTATCGCATTCCGATTCATCCGCAGGCCAAGGTAGCGAATTGCTCGATTGGGGAACAGCAACGGGTCGAAATTTTGAAGGTCCTGTATCAGGGAGCGGATATTATCGTGCTGGACGAGCCGACCGCTGTCCTTACCCCGCTGGAGGTGCGCGACCTGCTGCAAACGATTCGAAACCTGGCAAAGAGCGGCAAGAGCGTCATTTTGATTACACATAAGTTGCAGGAAGTCATGGAGGTAGCTGATCGTATTACAGTACTGCGCGGAGGCAAAGTGACGGGAACGGTTTCCCGTACAGAAACCAATGCGGACGATTTAGCCAGACTAATGGTCGGACGTGAATTGCAGGAGTTAGCTGAGCGACTTCCTCTGGATAAAGGCCCCTTGTTGCAGGTAGAGAATCTCTCGGTTCGAGAAAAGCAGACTCTGCTCGATCAAGTCAGCTTTACCGTGCACCACGGGGAAATCGTAGGAATCGCAGGTGTTTCCGGGAATGGTCAATCGGAGCTGCTGCAAGCGATCAGCGGCTTGCGAGCGGCACAGGAGGGCACGGTGCGATTAGGCGGCAAGGACGTGACGAACAAATCAGTTGCCACTATTCGGGATGCGGGCTTGGCGCATATTCCGGAGGATCGCTACCTGTGGGGAACGGCCAAACTCTCAAGCGTCGAGGAAAATGCGTTGATGGGCTATCAGCGAAAGTCTGCTTACAACCGCCGTGGCGTCGTTTTGCGGGAGAAATTCCGCCAAGTCGTAAAAGGCTGGGTAGAGCAGTTCGCCATCAAGACAGGCTCCCGACAATTGCAGGAGCTGGCTGGGAATCTGTCAGGTGGAAACTTGCAAAAGCTGATCGTAGCAAGGGAACTGGGACACGAAACCCCGTTTTTGATTGCGGCTGAGCCTACGCGCGGGGTGGATATCGGTGCCATGGAGTACATCCATCAGGCGCTGATCGAAAAGCGCAATCAGGGAGACGGGATCTTGCTAGTCTCCTCCGAATTGTCCGAAATTCTCGCCTTGTCAGACAGGATTTTGGTCATGTATAAAGGGCGAATCGCTGGAGAGCTTTCACGCCTGGAGGCAACCGAAGAAAAAATCAGCGTGATCATGGCGGGAGGAAGCATTCATGGCAGCAATCAAAGAGCTATCTAAGTCATTGGTTCAGCCGTTATTGGCTGTCGTCATCGGTTTGTTGACCGGGGCACTGGTCATTGCTGCAGTTGGCGAATCGATCTTGGGCACCTACCAGGAAATGTGGAAAGGGGCCTTTGGCAGTTTTTATTTCTTTACATCTACATTAGCGAGAGCCACGCCTATCATGCTGATTGCCTTGGGTCTTTCCCTCGCATTTCGGGCAGGGGTATTCAACCTGGGGGCGGAAGGGCAAATGGTGCTGGGTGCCGTCAGTGCTGCGTTAGTCTCGATCTACTTGCCAGCGCCGGGAATGATCAAAATTGTGGCGGGTATGTTCGCAGGAATGGCGGTCGGCGGGTTCTGGGCGTTGCTGCCGGGCTTTATGGAAGCACGCTTTCGTATTCCGTTGCTCATCTCTACGTTGCTCTTCAACTATATCGCGGTATTGTTTGCGAGCTATCTCGTGACAGAGCCATTCCGGGATCGCACGGGTTCTGCGGCACTTGCACAGACCGTCATGCTGGAGAAAAGTGCGTGGCTTCCGAAGCTGTTTGCCGGGATGAGCGTGCATGCAGGATTTTTGTTTGCGATCGTTGCAGCGCTGCTGTTGTTCTGGGTACTTCGTTTTACGCCTTTTGGTTATGAAGTAAAGATGCTGGGTCAAAACTCGCTGTTTGCTCAATACGGAGGAATTAATCGCATTCGGGTGATGCTGACCGGGATGTTTGCCAGTGGTGGACTGGCTGGCTTGGCGGGAACCGTAGAGGTAATGGGGGCGCACTATCGTTTTGTGGACGGGGCGCTGACTGTACCGGGCTTCGCCTGGACGGGCCTGATGGCCGCTCTGCTTGCGAACTCGCATCCACTTGGCATCATTGTGACTTCGATTCTGCTTGCTGCTTTTCAGACAGGAGCCATGGGGGTAGAGCGCAATACGGATGTGCCGCTGGAGCTGGCAAGTGTGATACAAGCGGTATTGATTTTGTTCATCTCTGCCAAGTTCAGCTACGACTGGTGGAAAAAGCGGAAGGCAAAAGGAGGGGAATCGCATGGAGCTCTTTGATTGGTCCCTCCTCAGTTCTACCATTCGGATGGTCACGCCAATCTTGTTGGCAGCTTTGGGTGGAGCGCTCTGCGCACGTGTCGGAATTTTTAATGTTGGCCTGGAGGGATTGGTACTGGTCGGTGCCTTTTCCGCGATTGTCGGCAATCATTTTACCGGGAATCTCTTTCTGGCTGTTTTGATTGCAGCGCTGGTCAGCGTTGTCTTTTCGCTCTTATTCGCGTACATGACGATCAAGCTAAGGGCGAATGAAATCGTCGTCGGTGTGGCAATTAACTTTCTCGCGTTGGGATTGACGACATTTGCACTACGGGCGATTTTCGGTGTCAAAGGGGCCTTTTACGATAAGGATATGGCTGGCTTGCCAACCGTAGAGATTCCTTTCATTCACGATATTCCGGTCATCGGAGGCATTGTCTCTGGTCATTCGCCGCTCGTGTATTTTGCGTTTTTGGCTGCCATTCTGTTGTATGTGTTCTTTTATCGGACGGTTACGGGCTTCCGCGTCCTCGCAGTTGGTCTGAATCCTGTTGCGGCGCGCAGTCTCGGTCTGAAAGTGACGGGACTTCAGGTGCTGGCGATTGTGATGAGTGGCGCTTTGTGCGGGATTGCAGGGGCACAGCTTTCACTGGGGCAAGTCACGATGTTTACAGAAGGTATGACGGCTGGTCGGGGCTTCATCGCATTGGTAGCGATGATGATGGGGCAGTCGCATCCACTCGGTATTTTGGCTTCCAGCTTTTTGTTCGGGTTGATGGATGCCCTTAGTATTCGTTTGCAGGGCTTTTCACTTCCGACGCAATTTACGGCTATGCTGCCATACGTGCTGACGATTGTGGCGATGTTCTTCTTGAAGAACAAGAGTCAGATCGGCAGCGACAATCAGCAGAGCACCCGTTAAACACAGGCCATATAGACAGCGAAGACAGGGGAGATGCGAGATGAACAACAAGGCAGATCGGATCAAAAGAATGAAAGTACCCGCCCCAGTGGGACCGGGACTCGCCAGACGACTTCCGCCAGGACAAATCCTGACAGAGCGTTTTCCCATTTTGCATGAGGGAGACGTGCCCGTGTATGACATGAACGAATGGACGCTGCGCGTTTTCGGAGAGGTAGACCGGGAAGTAACGCTCACCTACGAAGAGATCATGACGATGCCGCAAGTGACAGTGACGAGCGACATTCACTGCGTGACGCGCTGGTCCCGTTTTGACAATGCATTTACAGGCGTGCGTTTTCGTGATTTTCTACAGGCGATTGGTGTGACCCCGCGAGCGAACTTTGTCATGCTGCACGGTGATCACGACTATACCGCCAATGTGCCGCTCGCTGATCTGGAGCGTGATGATGTACTGCTGGCGCACTCCTTTGATGGAGAGCGACTGACGGATAAGCACGGCTGGCCGCTTCGCCTGGTTGTTCCTCATCTATATTTCTGGAAAAGCGTGAAGTGGATCAGGGGAATTGAATTTATGACGGAAAACAAGCCCGGCTTCTGGGAGCAAAATGGCTTTCACCTAATCGCAGACCCGTTCCGCGAAGAGCGGTTCTCCGGTGAAGCGTTACCGATACCAGAGGATGAGTGGGAGAAAAAGGAGTTCGATTGAGATGTTGACGAATCTAAAGGTAGATCCAGAACGATTGCCAAAGCGCGTCATTGTTTGCGGTGATCCAAAACGTGCAGCCTTGATTGCTTCGAAACTCGACGATCAGCGTCAAATCGGGGAAAACCGCGAGTATCACAGCTATGCGGGTACGTGGAACGGTGTCGAGGTAGCGGTGGTGAGCCATGGTGTAGGTGCACCAGGAGCAGCCGTATGCTTCGAGGAGCTGGCGAAGGGCGGCGTTCAGGTCATTATTCGCGTAGGAACTGCCGGGTCATACCAAAAAGAAATCGAGACAGGCAGCCTCGTCATCAGCTCCGCAGCGGTTCGCCAAGACGGCTTGACCAGTCAGTTGGTTCCGGCGGGGTTCCCGGCTGTTGCCAATCGCCATGTCGTGGACGCGCTCGTACAAGCAGCGGGAGCAAACGCATCAGACTTGAAGGTATTCGAAGGAATCACGCTGACGCTCGATGTCTTTTACAGTGGAGTGTTGGAATTTCCGCACAAGCTATACCAAAAAGCAGGCGTTTTGGCAGTCGAGATGGAAAACACCGCCCTGTTCGTGATTGCGGCGCTTCGCGGATTGAAGGCAGGCTCGATATTGGCGATCGACGGGTATGCAGATGCAGACTTAATCGAATCGTATAACCCGCACACCGATGTGATGGCAAAAGCCATTGAAGCAGAAGCGTTGATTGCACTGGATGCGGTTATTGCGGTTTCTCAGTAATAATAGGTAGGCCCAGGACGTTTTAGAGTCCTGGGCTTTTTTGTAATAGCGGTTACGTTTTAAAAGGCATCAATAAACCAACAAAGCTGGCGAGAAGAAAAAGCACAGGGCTCGTAGACCTTGACAACGCCTACCCAGTCGAAACTGCAAAAAGGGACCCGCTTGTCGAACACTTCTTCCTCGAGAAACTTCCGCCCGTAGGGTGGCTTTGGCTCGACGGTCCCCTTTTTGCAGTGTAGACGGCCAGAGAATCCCCCTGCTGGCGTGTCAGAGTCGAAGAGAACTGTGCTTTTTCTTCTCCTCCCCTATGTTGACTCAAACAAAAGAGATTATCCCTCATTAAAACGATCCAGCATCGAGATCGTATCAATCAAATGATTGTTAAAAATTTGTCTGGCCACACTCAATAGCTCAATGATCATCGGATCACGCAGCGAGTAGGTGACTTTGTTTCCGTCCTTCGTTCCGTACACGATATTGTTGTTCCGCAAAATAGCGAGCTGTTGGGAAACAGCCGAGCCTTCACTCCCGATGAGTGTCTGAAGCTCGTTTACATTCTTATCTCCTTCCGCCAGCAGCTCCAGAATCCGAATCCGCAGGGGATGTCCCAACGCCTTGAAAAAATTCGCTTTAAATTGCTGTAGTTCCAAATTCAATGACAGGTTCCTCCGATCGTAACATCATGTGGAAGTTTCAGTAGGAGCGGACAGGTGCGTGCATTCACGGAAGGCAAAATGCTTGCATCCGAGGCACTTCGCAGTATCCAGAAGACTGAGGGCATACGCTATCGCGTCTCCAGTATGAGTAAAAAAGTGTGCTTCGCCTACGAGGCCATATAACCCCGTACGCTGCAAGATTTTCTTGGGGCCAGATTGGATTCCAGAAATAAGGACTGTTGTCCCCTGGTCCATACCTTGTTTCACAATCCGGGACAAATTCGCTTCCCCGGTCATGTCCATCAGGGGGACTTTTCCCATCCGCAGCAGCAATACCTTTGGTTGTCGCTGAAGGGTTTGCGTGAGGGAGCTTTCAAACAAGTCGGCATCCCCGAAAAACAGCGGCCCCTCAATCGTGTAGATGCTGATTTGCGGGCAATCGTGATCCTCGGTAACCATATGCGGCATAACCTTGTCGTGCTTGGACGAGGGGTCAGGCAGCACCTGAGCTACCCGCAAGCTATCGCGCGTTCGTTTGACAAATAACAGGATAGACAGCACCAATCCCACTTCAATGGCGACGGTTAAATTGGTGAAAACGGTCAAAAGGAAGGTGAGCACCAGGACAAGAGAATCGCTCGTCTTCGCTTTTAGCATGTGGGCAAATTCCTTGCGCTCACTCATATTCCAGGCAACCAGCATCAAGATCGGCGCCATACTCGCCAACGGAATATGCGAGGCGTAAGGGGCGAACAGCATGAGGATGAGCAAAACGACCAGACCATGAATGATGCCAGACATGGGGGAGGTTGCCCCGGTTCGAATGTTGGTGGCTGTTCTCGCAATCGCGCCAGTAGCCGGAATTCCCCCAAATAACGGGGTCACGATGTTGGCAATTCCTTGGCCGATTAATTCCCGGTTGCTGTTGTGGCGACTGCGTGTCATCCCATCGGCGACGACAGCGGACAATAAAGACTCTATCGCTCCTAGTATAGCAATGATCAGGGCTGGACTCAGTAACTTTTGGACTCGTTCCCATGTGATTTCAGGAAAATGAAAGCCGGGTAATGTACTCGGTATCTCTCCAAAGGTGGAGCCAATCGTCGCTACCTTTCCTTCCAAAAAGAGGACGGAAACGATACTAGAGACTACGAGTCCAACGAGAGAGGCCGGTATGCTTCGGAGGAATCGAGGAGTCACCAAAATAAGGGCGAGACTCAAGAGAGCGATGGCTACGCTGTATACATGAATCGTGTTCAGATGAAGGAGAATTTCCCACATGTTGGACAAAAAATCCTCATGTCTTTGCAACTGCTCCAGGCCGAGAAAGTTGGCAATTTGACCGGAGAAGATGATAACGGCAATCCCCGAGGTGAATCCGATGATGACGGGGCGCGGAATGAATTTGATCAGCCCTCCCAGCCGTAGAACCCCCATGAGAACAAGGAGAATCCCTGCCATGAATCCGGCAAGGAGCAAGTCTGCATAACCGTATTGCATGACGATTGCAAATAAAATCGGGATAAAAGCGCCAGTAGGTCCTCCGATTTGAAAGCGGGAACCGCCAAAGAGAGAAATCAATATTCCGGCGATAATGGTCGTGTAAATCCCGTATTCAGGCTTTACTCCGGAGGCGATAGCAAATGCCATCCCCAATGGTATTGCGATAATGCCGACGATTAACCCTGATACACAGTCTTTTCGAAAGGAAACGAGATCGTAGCCTTCGAATCTTGGTGCCCACTTCATGATTGCAACCCTTCTCTTTTAGTATTTTCGAATATTTGATTATTTGAATATAGATGGATCATACATCCGCTCTTCCATTCCGTCAATTCCATCCTTACAGGAACTTTTCCGTTTATTAACATTCGCTTCAAGATTCCTTAACGCTCGTACAGTACCATTCAAAGTAACAAGTGAACACATCCCTTCGGTTGGAGCCATGGAGAAACCCCCGACAGCCTTTCCAAGCACTTTCATCGAGAGTTCTTTGGCATTGTCATGTCGCAGGGTTTTTTGTATTGGACATAAGGAGGCTAAAGCGAGTGAACCAGGAACAATTTCATGCAAGACTGGCACAGTACAAGCTAATCGCTTCCGTAAAAGAAGCGAAGTACCTGGAAAAAGCGGCAGAGGCAAATTTGAGTGCGGCGGTACTCTCGATTGGCAACATTGGTGTGATCAAAGGCTACGTGGATTATTTTAAGTCGAAAAATATCCCTGTATTTCTTCATTTGGAGCGGATTGGCGGAATCAGTCATGACCGGGAAGGCATCGCATTTCTGGCGCATTACGTCAAGCCAGACGGGATCGTCACTACGCGCAATACACTGGTCAAGCTGGCGAAAAAGCAAGGCCTGCTGACGATTCAGCGTTTGTTTTTGGTCGATAGCGACTCGATTAAATCAGGCCTGACTTCCCTGCAAGATACACAGCCTGACGCTGTTGAGCTGATGCCTGGTTTGCTTCCGGAGTTTATCGAAGAATTTCGAAGTGTGATCGATACCCCGATTATTTCTGGCGGGCTGATTCGCAAGCGGGAACAGATGGAGGAAGTATTAAAGCATGGAGCGACAGCCGTTTCAGTCGGTAGCCCCCTGCTGTGGAAGGAGTGTAAGAACCTTGATTCAAGCGTTGTTATTTGATTTGGACGGGACCTTGCTGGACAGTCGGGATGCGGTCGTGGATGCTGTTGCTTTTACTGCTGAGCAGTATGCACCGGGACATTTTAGCAGGGAAGAGCTGCTCGCGCGTTTTGGCGAATCGTTTGATGATTTTTTGGCGGCAGTTGCTACAGCAGCAGGCGTCCCTGACAAAAAGGAAGTGCTACAGAGATACTTCGCCTATGTGCGGGAGCATCATGAAGAACACGTCAAACTGTTTCCATTTGTTCGCGAAGGGTTGGAAAAGCTGAAGGCGGCGGGTTTCACGATGGCAATCGTCACGAACAAGCAACGGGAGTTTACATTGGCTGGTCTGGAGATGGCGGGGATTGAGCATCTGTTTGAGGCAATCGTCACCGTCGATGATGTATCACGAGGCAAGCCGTCGGCTGAGCCTGTACAAAAAGCTTTGGGAGCGCTGGGTAAAAGTCCCGAGCAAGCCATGATGATCGGTGACAGTCGCTATGATGTATTGGCTGCGGTAGGAGCAGGCGTGCAATCTGTCGTGCTGGAGTGGTACGGACAAGAGAAATGGCTCTACGCTTCTCCGGATTACCGCTACGCCGATTTCGAGACATTTGTTACGGAAATGCTGGCCGCAAAGGCACAAGGAGGGAAATAAAATCAGATGGCACGTGTGGTGTTGGAGAAGGTAACGAAAGCCTTTCAGAATCAAAGCGTGGTCAAAGGATTGGATTTGGTCATTCCAGACGGCTCCTTTACGGTTCTGGTAGGTCCGTCCGGCTGTGGGAAATCAACCACACTCAGGATGATCGCTGGCTTGGAAACAGTGACGGACGGCAAAATCATAATCGGTGATCAAACAGTGAACCAATTGCCACCTGGCAAGCGTGATATTGCGATGGTTTTTCAAAATTACGCCCTCTACCCAACCATGAACGTGTACGACAACATCGCCTATGGCTTGAGAAACCGTGGAACATCGAAAAAGGAATGTCAGGTGCTGGTAGAGGAGATCGCGGAAATCGTCGGGCTATCCGATTATCTCAAGCGCAAGCCTTCTCAGCTCTCCGGTGGTCAAAGGCAGCGTGTTGCACTCGCGCGGGCCATGGTGAAAAAGCCAAAGGTCTTCCTGATGGACGAACCGCTCTCCAATCTCGATGCGAAGCTGCGAAATCAGATGCGCGTGGAATTGACGAGCCTGCACAAGCAGCTCGGCAGCACCTTCATTTACGTGACACATGATCAGGTAGAGGCGATGACCATGGGGGATCAGATCGTCGTCATGAATGACGGACACATTATGCAAGTAGCGACCCCGATGGATTTGTATCAGGAGCCGGAAAATCTGTTTGTTGCCCAATTTATCGGTTCTCCGCCGATGAATATTGTTTCTGCGGAGGGCAAGAGTGAGCACGTATGGGGATTCCGCCCGGAAAAAGCAGTGTTGTTGCCTGTTGGTGTCTCTGCCATTACGAGCGAAGAGATGTGGAACGCACGAGGTCAGGTCGTATCCAGAGAAATCCTCGGCTCAGACACGCTCCTTCATGTAGAGACGGAAAAAGGCAGGGTCATCGTCAAAGCCGACTCGGAGGTAGCGATGCAGGTCGGCTCCTCGGTCACGGTCACTGTACCGTGGGAGTACATCTATGTGTTCGAAAAAGGGAGCGGGAAACGAGTGGGGCGCATGAGTGGACGAGAGCCTGTATCGACACGTGCAGGAGGGGATAGCTGATGCGAAAAGCGGCAACTGTACAGGAGTTGCCGGGTGTAAGCCAGTCGAAAACAGCAGTGCGTTCACAGACATTTGTATGGTCTGACCTCGCATCCCGACTGCGTCCGTACTTGTATCTGGCACCCGCATTGATTTGCTTTGTCCTGTTCTTCTTTTACCCGATTGGCTCGATCATTTATTTGAGCTTTCAGGACTGGTCATTGATCAATTTGGAGCAAATGGAATGGGTAGGCTTGCAAAACTATCAGGACTTGATGGTAGACGGAGATTTTCATCAAGTATTGGGAAATACCGCGGTCTTTACGATTGCGACAGTGGGGATCGGCTTGACGCTATCCTTTCTGCTCGCCCTCTGGCTGAACAAAAAGGCAAAGGTGTACGGCATTATTCAGGCAACTGTTTTCAGTCCTCACATCATTTCGCTGGTATCTGTCTCGATGCTGTGGATGTGGCTGATGGACCCGCAGTTTGGCTTGTTGAACGCAGGACTGGAAGCGGTCGGATTGCCTGCGTATACGTGGCTGACTGACCCAAAAAGCTCCTTATTATCACTGATTATCGTCAGCATTTGGAAAGGTGTCGGCTATAACACGCTCATATTCATCGCAGGACTGCAAAGCATTCCGGGCGATATATACGAGGCAGCAGCGCTCGATCAATCGCCATGGTGGCGAACGCTGAGACGGATTACGATACCGATGCTGTCACCGACGATTTTCTTTTTGCTCATTATCAATACGATCTCATCCTTTCAAGCGTTTGACACGATTGCCATTATGACGCAGGGTGGTCCAATCAATAGTACAAACATGCTTGTCTACTACATTTACGAGCAGGGCATGGACTTCTACAATGGCGGGATTGCTTCGGCTGCCTCTGTCATTTTGCTGATACTGGTAGGGATTTTAACAGCTTTGCATTTCCTGGTGATGTCCAAGCGCGTGCATTATCGCTGATGAACTCGTGAGAAAGGAGGAGCAGCATGTATCGAGTGGTTTTGGCTTCACGCAAGACCGTGGAATGGATTGGACTTTTGATCGTGGCTTTCCTGTTTGTGTTCCCGTTTCTGTGGATGGCATCGACGGCTTTCAAAACGATGCCAGAGGTTCGGCAATTTCCCCCGACGCTTTTGCCTGAGACGTGGGAGTGGAGCAACTTCGCCCAAGCGTGGGAATCAGGTCCGTTCCTTATGTATACGTGGAACAGCATTCTGGTGGCGGTAGGGATTTTGGTCCTGCAATTTTTGACGGCGGTGCCTGCGGCTTACGCTTTCGCACGCTACAAGTTTCCCGGTCGCAATCTGTTGTTTGGTCTTGTCTTGATTGTCTTGATGATTCCCGGACAAGTCATCTTTTTGCCGATTTACGTGCAATTGAGTGGCTGGGGGCTCGTCAACACGCTATGGTCGCTCATCCTGCCGTACGCAGCCAGTGCTTTCGGAATCTTCCTGCTCAGGCAAGCATTCATGCAGGTGCCCGATGAAGTGATCGAGGCTGCACGTCTGGATAACGCGTCCGAATGGAAGATCATGTGGACAATCATGGTCCCGATGGCGAAGCCAGTGCTGGTCACTTTCGGACTATTCAGCTTTATTTACCACTGGAACGACTATTTCTGGCCGCTGATTATGACCAACAGCGACGAGGTACGCACCTTGCCGATCGGAATATCCAGCTTGCACATGTCCGACGGCGGAACCTTGTGGAACGTCATGATGGCGGGCAACATGATTCTTATTCTACCGATTCTCGTGATTTTCTTCGTGGCACAACGGCATATTATCAAAGCGTTCATCTATCAATCCAAATAATAATAGGAAGTCAAATTATTGGATCACAATAGGGAGGAAATCAAACCATGTTTTCATTGAAAAAGACTGGAACGATTCTATGTGCATTGACTATCGGTTTGTCAGGTGTGTTGGCTGGATGCGGATCATCTGGTAAAGAACAGTCTACGAGTACAGGCAGCACTTCTCAGCCAGCAGCGTCTACAGAATCCAGCGGCCCTGTCCAAATTGATTTCTGGTATGCGTTGGGTGGCGTTCGTGGGAAAACCATCGAGGATATGGTCAAAAAATTCAATGAAACACATAAAGATATTATCGTCAAACCAGCCTACCAAGGTGCGTATCAAGAGAACCACTCCAAGGTACTGGCATCTGTAGCAGCGGGCAACAATCCAGATGTCACGATGGTCGAGATCGCTTCGATCGCAGCATTTGCGGATGCAAAGGTTTTGGAAGATTTGACGCCATACTCGCAAGGGGATGAAAAGAAGTACATTCCAGGTCTCATGAAAAACTCTTATTGGAATGACAAGCTGTACGCAGTGCCATTTAACCGCTCCACCCCACTGTTGTACATCAACCGCGATATGTTAAAAGAAGCAGGACTTGATTCAAACGGTCCGAAAACATGGGATGAGCTCGTCAGCTTCTCGCAAAAGCTGAGCAAAAAAGAAGGAGACAAAATTACCCGGTACGGCTTCTCGACGCCTGTTGATATCTGGTTCTACGAAGCGCTTGTTTTCCAAGGCGGAGGTAACATCCTGAGTGAGAACGGCAAGGAGCTGACAATCAACAACGAAGCAGGAAAAGCACCGCTTGAGCTCTGGTCCAAAATGGTGAAGGAAGGCATTATGAAAAACCCTCCAGGAGAGAACTACAATGCGTGGGATGTAGCGGAGCAAGACTTCCTGAATCAAAAAGTGGGCATGATTTTCACCTCGACAGGTTCCTTGACGGAATTGAAGAAAAATGCCAAATTTGACATGGGTGCAGCTTTCTTGCCAGCCAATAAAACGTTTGGTACGCCAACGGGCGGCGCGAATCTCGTGATGCTGGCAAAGTCGACCGATGCAGAGAAAAAAGCAGCGTGGGAGTTCATGAAGTGGATGACCGATACCGAGCAAACGGTTCCGTGGTCAATCGCTTCCGGTTATATGCCTGTCACGACAGAAGCCATTGATTCGGCTGAAATGAAGGCATTCTACGAAAAAGAGCCAAACTTCAAGGTCGCGGTAGATCAACTGCAATACGGCTATCCACGTCCAATGGCTCCAGGCTACAAAGAATTGCAGGATGTGATCCAAAAAGAATTGCAGCGTGCGATGCTTGGCCAAGCGACTGTTGATGAAGCGATGCAGACGGCAACGGAAAAAGGCAGCAAGCTTTTGAAGAAATAACAGAAACGAAATGATAGAGGAGCTGGCGAAATGAACATTTGTATGGCACATCGCGGGTGGTCAGGTAAAGCCCCGGAGAATACAATGACAGCGATTCGACTGGCTTTGGCAGAGCCAGCTATCAAAGCAATGGAAATTGATGTTCAACTGACGCGTGACGGTGTTCCGGTGCTGATTCATGACTTTACGCTGGAACGCACGACGAATGGCCGCGGTCTGGTCATGGATCATACCTTGGCCGAGATGCGTGAGCTGGATGCAGGTAGCTGGTTTGGTGACAAGTTTGCGGGCGAAAAAATCCCTACACTAGAGGAAGTGCTGATCGCAGTAAAAGGTCGCTGCACGCTAAATATCGAGTTGAAAGCAACGAGTGACATGTACCCGGGTATCGCTGAAAAGGTGCTCTCGCTTGTAGAAAGGCATGGAATGAAGCAAGAGGTGCACCTGACTTCATTTGACCACGATTTGATCCGTCACGTCCGCACACTCGATCAAGAAGTGGAGACAGGCCTAATTGTTTATGGCCGCCCTGTACTCATGCTGGAACAGATGGAGGCAGCAGGTGCTACGATCCTCTCCATGGGATATCCGTTTCTGAATCGTGAGCTAACAGTAGCCGCGATTGAAAAAGGCTTCAAAGTCATCGCGTGGACGCTGGATGATCCGAAGCATATCCGTGAAGTCATTTCGTGGCATCCCGAGATTCAAATTTGCACGAACCATCCTGACCGGATGTGGGTGTGTAAGCGCAAGTAGGAAAGAGCCGCCGAGCAGTATGCCAGGCGGCTTTCTTTCTTTTCGTTAATTGGACTATATCTTGAATTTACTTACATGAGATTGCAGTTCTTCGGCTATTTTTGCCAGGGAAGAAGCTGATGAACTGACTTCTTCCATAGCTGCCAGTTGTTCTTCTGTGGCGGCCGACACGCTTTGTGTTCCGTCAGCAGAATTCTCCGCTACTTCTTCAATGACACTGACCAATTCTACCACCTGCTTGGTGCCCAAAGACATTTGCTCAGAATAAGCCTTTACTTCTTGAATTTGGCTTGCCACCTGCGTGACAGCATCTTGGATCTGTTCGAAGGACTTGCCTGCATGGTTAACGACCGTAAGTCCAGTGGCGACCTCTTGGGTGCCCTGCTCCATCGAAAGGACAGCCTGGTTGGATTCGAGCTGAATCGTCGTAATCAACAGTTTGATCTGTTGCGCTGATTGTGCGGACTGCTCAGCCAATTTGCGCACTTCGTCTGCCACCACGGCGAATCCGCGCCCCTGTTCACCAGCTCTCGCCGCTTCAATAGCTGCGTTAAGCGCTAACAGATTTGTTTGTTCAGCTATGGCGGTGATGACTTGGACGATTTGCCCGATTTCCTGCGAGCTGTTCCCTAATCGTTTAACGATATCGGCAATGTTACCGACAGTGCTCTCGATCGACTGCATCTGGCTGATAACGACCTGAAGGGCCTGATTGCCTTCCACTGCAATTTGGGAAGCGTCCAAAGCTGATTCGGCAGCTTGCTGTGCATTCGTGGCAACCTGCTGAGCCCCTGTCGATACGCCTTGAATTGCGGTGACACTATCCTCTACACTCTTCACTTGCTTTTCCGCACCGTACGCTACTTCCTGAATCGTGATTGCAATTTGCTCGGTAGCCTTGCTCGTATGGTCGGCGTTGACCGACAATTCCTCTGCTGAAGAAGCAAGATCTGAAGCTGTATCATTTACTTGTTGAATAATCGTTCGCAGGTTGAGCACCATTGTGTTTACGGATTGGGATAGCTGTCCAACCTCATCCCTGGTTCGAATTTGCAAGGGTTGTACAGTCAGTTCACCCTCGGAAATGCGATTAGCCACAGAGGCAACTGCCGCAATAGGGCGTGAGATTTGCAGGGAAACAGCGTATGCGATTGCGATCACAACAGCAACAACAGCGATGACAATGATCGTAACCATGGTGGTAACGGATGAAACCGCAGACGTTATGGATTCGACAGGGATATGCAGATACAAACCAAAGTTGGTCTTGGGAATGGGGGAATAGGTGACAACGTATTCCTTGCCGTTGTCCGAGTAGCTGTATGAGCCCTTTTCTGTTTTTCCTGATGTAAGGATTTCCTGTAATGGTTGCGGCAGAGCGGATTCCTCAAGCGGTTTTCCGATCAGATCCTCGGTAGGATGGTACTGAATCTGGTCCTTGTTATCAACGAGAATCGGATAACCATCGTTGCCTACTTTCAAATCTTTGAGAAATGTAGCTGTGAAGTCATCTACATTGACGAGCCCGGTCAAAACACCAAGCTTCTCATTGTTTTTCGCTTTTACAGGGGAAGCGACGATGATAGAGCGATTGCCGGTTGTTTTCGCAACAAGAACATCGGAGAAGCTGGACTTGTCCTGCATACCGTCTTTGAAGAATTGGCGCTCGGCAAGATTGATTCCAACGCTTTTGGGGAACGTATCAGCCGTTACTTTTCCATCGCTTGCGATAAACGTATTTCCGTCATACAGTTTCATTTCCTCGGTAAACTTGCGGATGAATTCATTTTTTGCCGCTGCATCATCGGATTGAATATCCGCGGTACGGGCTAAAATCTGAATTTCTGTCATACGCCGATCCAGATATTGATCCATAGCTATGGCTGTACTGGAAGTAAGGTCAACATAGGATGATTTTTGTTTATCAATCAGAATGGATGAAAAGCTGCTCGTGATAAACAACGAAACGGCAGTAAGTGGAATGACGGCCACGACGAGAAACCAAAGAATCATTTTGTTCCTGAGCTTGTTGAACAAAAACATAGGGTTTTTCCACTCCTAATCCGTGATTGCGAAATAGAAACAGGTAGACTGCTGAGATTTACTCAGCAGTCTGACAAAATATCAATATCCCATTGCAGCGCCTTCACCGCGAGGGTCAGCACCGCCAAATTTTACATTGGTTTGCGGGTCAATCAGGATTGCGCCGGACTGTCCCATCGTATCGGTATAGGCTGCTTCCAGCTTTTCTACTGGATGCCCACGTTTAATCAACTCGTCCAGGACTTCTTGAGGGATGCGGCTTTCCACCTTTAGATTGTTGGAAGAAGATCCCCAGTTGCGTCCATGCAGCCATCTCGGCGCTTCGATTGCGTCTTGCACGCTGAAACCAAAGTCGATGATACGCGTGACGAGAGCGGCTTGCGTTTGCGGCTGTCCTTCTCCCCCTTGTGTTCCGTAGAGAAGATAAGGCTTGTCCCCTTTAAAGAGCATAGCTGGGTTAATTGTGTGGAAGGTGCGTTTTCCTGGTTCCAAGTGATTGATGTGTTTAGGGTCCAAAGAGAAATAGCTTCCGCGGTTTTGCATAAGGATGCCCGTATCTTTCGCTACGATGCCGGAACCCCAGTCAAAATAGTGACTCTGAATGATGGACACTGCATTTCCATCTTTGTCGACGATCCCGAACCAGGTTGTATCTCCTTTTGGATCAAGCGGTTCTACGGATTTGGCGGCTTGCTTCATATCAATGCGCGCAGCTAAATCTTTCCCGTGCTGCTTGGACAACAGTTCATCCACAGGGATATCCACAAAGGCAGGGTCAGTCAGCCATTTGTCGCGGTCAGCAAAAGACTGTTTGGTAGCTTCTACAATCGTGTGATAGTAATCGGGTGTTCCTTCACCCATGCTCTTGAGGTCAAAGTTATTCAAAACATTAAGAATAGAGAGCGATGCCATGCCTTGGGAGTTAGGCGGAACATTGTACGCTTTGTAACCGCGGTAGTCTACCGAAATTGGATCTGCCCAAGTGGAGGTGTGCTTCTCAAAATCTTTCAACGTGAGCAATCCACCGTTGGCTTGCATGTCTGCTACGATTTTTTTAGCAACTTCTCCTTTATAAAAACCGTCAGCGCCTTTTTTTGCAATGATTCGCAAAGTATTGGCAAGATCCTTTTGTTTGAGAATTTCGCCTGCTGCATAAGGATCGCCGTTTGGCTTCAGGAATGTTTTACGGAATCCATCAAAACGTTGAAGGTTTTTCAAGTCATTGTCAGTTGGATCTGTCGCGTATTTCGTCCAATATACTTGGTTAGGGGTGACTGGATATCCATTCTCTGCGTATCCAATGGCAGGCTCCAGCAGTCTGTTCCATTGAAGCTTACTGTTGCCCATGCTTTTATGGGCGTAGTTGTACGCCTCCCACCAGCCGGAGACGACACCAGGGACAGTGTTTGCCGATTCATAACCGCGGGACGGGATTTTTTCGTAGCCTTTGTTTTTGTAATAGTCGATGGTTGCCTTTTCGCCTGCGCGACCACTGCCGTTCAGCGCCTTCAGCTCTTTGGTTTTGGCATTGTAGATGAGCCAGAAGTTATCTCCACCAATGGATGTGTAATGAGGATAGACGACAGCTAATGTGGAAGCGGCTGTAATAGCAGCATCTACTGCATTTCCACCGTCTTCCAATGTTTTTAGGGCCGCAGCCGTAGCCAGATAGTGAGGAGTCGTCACCATTGCGTTCGGTGACATCGATGTTGGACGGTTAGCAGCTTGTACCCCAGAGAATGTTGATAGCCCGATGACAGCAGTCAGCGCGACGGTCGAGAGTTTCTTCCAGAATGACATTCCTATGAAACCTCCTTCATGATGAATAAAATAATGTTTTCATTAAACCGGCTATCCGCTGTTGCCTCACCTCCTTTAAAAGTTAAAAATACACAATCATACAAAAATAGACAAAAATAGACATTGTGAGCGCAAAAAAAGACCAATGATATAGGATCATTGGTCTCGTCCTACATCAATACTTCGGTAGCTGGCAAGCGTGTCCGCTGTTACGGAGGTAGCCCCTATAGCTTTGCGTCGCCGGATTTCCCCGGGTATGCCGTTTCGATATCAATGGTTAAAGTAGAAAATTGACACATAAACTGATTCGATCGTTGTGGGAAAATGTTCCTAAAACTCCGTTTGCCAATAATATAGACTATTTACCATTTGTGGTAAATAAGAAAAATTATTTTCATCCAGAAAAATAGTCAGGAATGCTATGAGGAAGGTTGTTTTTCGCAGACATTCACACACCTCCTGGGGCTGAACTGCTTATGATGATAAAAAGGCACATTCGCCAAGGAGTGAAACAAAGACCATGATGCATCCCGATACAGAATTGCGCTATATCAACGATGAGATCGGGTACGGTGTGTTTGCGACAAGGTTTATCCCAAAAGGAACGATTGTATGGGCACAGGATAATTTGGACCAGGTATTGGACCCGGGATTTGTGGAAAGACTTGATTCATTACGAAAACAGGACGTACAAAAATATTCGTTCAAGAACCAGTTCGGAAAGTACATTCTTTGTTGGGATAAGGCAAGGTACGTGAACCACAGCTTTCATGCGAATTGCGTGCCGACCATGTATGATATGGAATTGGCTGCACGGGATATTCAGCCGGGTGAAGAGTTGACTGATGATTATGGAACGTTAAATCTGGATGAACCTTTTGATTGTTTGCCCGAGTCCGACACGGAACGCTCCCGCGTAATGCCCGATGACTTGCTTCGATATTACCCGCAGTGGGATCGGATTGCTGCGGAAGCCTTCCAACGTTTCAATCATGTTGAACAGCCTTTGCTGCATCTGATTTCCCCGAAGCATCTCGAAACGATTCGTGGGATCACGGAGCAGCGCGTTGCCATTGATTCTGTCATTCATCTGTATTGCAGGTCACAATGGCAAACGAGGCAGCAATGGAAGACGTGAGCGGGTCGGTCAACGACCCGATTTTGTTGAACTCTGGGTAGAGAATCAGTATTATGGAATGTAAAGGTGAAGTGAAAGGTTGATTTCATTGGAAAACAAGGTAGCGGCATCCAATTTTATCCGCAATATCATGATTGATGACTTGCAAGAGGGCAAAGTAAAGGAAATCATTACCCGCTTTCCCCCAGAACCGAACGGGTATCTTCATATTGGACATGCAAAAGCAATCTGCCTCAACTTTGAGTTGGCACGTGAATTTTCTGGCAAGGCCAACCTTCGATTTGACGATACCAACCCGGTAAAGGAAGACATCGAATACGTAGAGGCCATCAAAAGGGACGTTCAATGGCTTGGCTTCGAATGGGACGGGCTGTTTTTTGCATCTGATTACTTTGAAGAGATGTACAACCGGGCGGTACTGTTGATTAAAAAAGGTCTGGCTTATGTAGACGATCTGTCTCCCGAAGAAATGCGTAAAATGCGTGGGACATGGACAGAGCCTGGCACAGATAGTCCGTTCCGCAACCGATCTGTGGAGGAAAACCTGGACCTGTTTGCACGGATGCGCCAAGGGGAATTCAAGGACGGAGAAAAGGTGCTGCGTGCGAAAATCGATATGGCTTCTCAGAACTTCAACATGCGTGATCCGGTTCTGTATCGGATCTCCCATGCAACGCATCACAACACGGGCGACAAATGGTGCATCTATCCGATGTACGACTTCGCTCATCCGTTGGAGGATGCCATTGAGGGCGTGACACACTCCCTGTGCTCACTGGAATTCGAAGATCATCGTCCGTTGTATGACTGGGTAGTCCGCGAGTGCGAAATGGAGAAGGTACCACGCCAGTACGAATTTGCTCGCTTGAATCTGACCAACACCGTTATGAGTAAACGCAAGCTGAAACAGCTTGTCGATGAGAATGTAGTAGACGGCTGGGATGACCCGCGTATGCCAACCATCGCAGGCTTCCGTCGTCGTGGCTATACACCGGAAGCAATTCGTACATTCGCTCGTGAAGTAGGGGTAGCGCGCGCTAACAGCACGGTTGACGAAAAAATGCTGGAGTATTTCATCCGTGAGGACCTGAAGCTGAAGGCGCCACGTACGATGGCTGTTTTGAATCCGTTGAAGGTCGTCATCACGAATTATCCGGAAGGACAAGTCGAGATGCTCGAAGCGGAGATCAATCCAGAGAACCCGGAAATGGGCAATCGTGAAATTCCGTTCTCCCGCGAAATCTACATTGAGCAGGACGACTTCATGGAAAACCCGCCGAGCAAGTATTTCCGCCTGTTCCCGGGAAATGAAGTGCGTCTGAAGCACGCGTACTTCATTAAATGCAATGACGTTGTGAAGGATGCAGATGGCAACGTGATCGAGATTCATTGCACGTATGACCCTGAGACGAAGAGCGGCAGCGGTTTTACAGGTCGTAAGGTAAAAGGTACAATTCACTGGGTAGATGCAACCAATGCGGTTCCTGCTGAATTCCGTTTGTACGAGCCATTGATTATGGATGAGGAAGACGCAGAGGGTACTTTCCTCGACAACGTTAACCCGAATTCGTTGGAAGTGCTGCAAGGCTATGTGGAGCCAAATATGAAAGAAACCAAGCCACAAGACAAGTATCAATTTTTCCGTCATGGCTATTTCAATGTCGATCCGAAGCATACGACAGATGATAAGCTCGTATTCAACCGGATTGTATCGTTGAAGAGTTCCTTTGAACTGCCAAAAGCCTAGGAATTACTTATAGAAATCAAGCGCTGCTGTGCATGGAGAACCCGTGTGCAGTAGCGCTTTTTTCTTTCGTGATTATAAATCAACGTGTATAATTATTCTGTTACATAAAGGGGGACAGGTAGTGAACGGGAGAGCAGAACTAACACGTAGTTTGAAGTTGCGGCATATTGTCGTAATTGGACTGGGCTACATGGCCCCGATGGCCGTTTTTGACACCTTTGGCATTGTTTCTGGAGAAACGGGGGGGCACGTTCCTGCTGCTTATGCAGTCACACTTCTTGCGATCCTGTTTACGGCGGCAAGCTACGGAAAGATGGTACGGCTATTCCCTTCAGCAGGGACCGCGTATACGTATACGCAACAAACGATTCATCCCTATGCAGGATTTTTGGTAGGCTGGGCGTCTTTGCTGGATTATTTGTTTTTACCGATGATTAACGCCTTGTTGACGGGAGTATACCTATCATCTGTGTTTCCTGACGTGTCGACAGCGTGGTGGATTATTGGCTTCATTGTATTGGTGACGGGGTTAAACGTATTTCGCGTAACGGTAACCGCATCCGTTAACTCGTTTCTGGTACTGTTTCAAGTCGTGGTCGTCGTGTTGTTTGCGGGATTGGCAATCCGTGGCCTTATGCAAGGTGACGGGCTTGGGCAAGTATTCAACCTGCGGCCATTTGTGTCACCGGATATGTCTGTCATTGCCCTGCTTTCAGGTGCGTCGATTCTTTGCTTTTCCTTCCTTGGCTTTGATGCCGTAACCACGCTAACGGAGGAGACCGTCGATGCGAAAAAGACGATTCCTCGCGGGATTATGCTCGTAGCACTCGCAGGAGGAGCGTTATTTATTACAGCATCTTATTTCATGCAATCATTATTTCCTGATGTTTCGGTATTGTCTGATCCAGAAGCAGCCTCTGCGGAGATTGCTTTGTTTATTGGTGGGACGATCTTTCAATTGGTGTTTTTAGCGGCAGCGTTGTCTTCGACACTGGCATCCGGGCTCGTATCTGTCACGAGCGTAACGCGCTTATTGTACGCAATGGGGAGAGATGGATTTTTGCCGCAACGCTGGTTCGGTTATGTTCATCCGAAGCTGAGAACTCCATTGCTTAACGTCTTGCTGGTCGGAGTGTTGATGCTGTTCGCTCTGTACATGGATTTGCTAACCGCCACGTCCTTTATTAACTTCGGTGCGCTGATCGCCTTTAGCTTTGTAAACATCAGTGTAATAGCGTACTATTTCCGCAAACAAAAGAACAAGCATATCAAGGATTGGTGGGGCTTCGTGTTGTCTCCACTCATCGGGACAACGTTCATCGCCTTTTTGTGGGTCAACCTGGAAGCAACGTCCATGATGCTCGGCTTGCTCTGGACCTTTGTTGGCTTGATCTATTTGTTGTATTTGGTGAAGGTCAAGAAAACCAATTTGGAAATAGTGAGGTTTGAGGAGTAGAGGGGAGTGGCTGTAGTGGGGAAGAAGTGTATTTCCAGTCTACGCTTCGGCCTACGCCCTGCTGTGGGTGGGGACTGTCCGCTTCGGAATGAATGGCCGGAGCGCTTCAAAAGTAGAGTTTCGAGGATGTACTCGCAGAGGTTGAAGCTGAAAACCCCCGCCATTCATTCCTACGCTAAGCTGGGCTCCAGAGGCGCTTGGACTGAAAATGCACTTCTTCTCACGTGGCTTTGGTAACAATATTTGAAAGTGAATTCAGGAGGGAGAGAGAATCATGACTCTCTCTTTTTTATTTTGATTCTCCCTAATTAAAGCAGGGGAAAAGCAAACAGCTCGCAGAGGAAACAGGAGAAAACAGCGAAACACGCCTTTAAGCGTCCACCTCTGAAACACATCCTGAACCGACCACTTTGGACGCGGTTTCGCTTTTTGCATGGAGTCGGGCAGTCAATCCCCCCAGGGGGTGGCCCTAGAAGCTGAGCGTTTTCTCCTGTTTCCTCTCCACCACTACAGCCAGAACCAATGGTTTTACCCACCCTCTTCTAGACGATCCAGTAAAGAGAGAGTAAACTGGCTACAGGAATATTCCAAACATTAACACTTGACACGAGGAGGGTTTATTCTGATGTTTTCGACTCTGTTCCGGCGGAAATGGACGACAGTGGATTACGTCCTGATTGTCGTTACTGCCGCGCTCTACGCTGTTGCTATTATTATGCTTGCCAATATCAAGCTCATTCCTTCCGTACCCATCCGTCCGGCCAATGCCCTTCAGCCCGTATTTGGCATGTTATTCGGCTTGCCGGGATGCATTGGTCTTGCCTTTGGAAATATGGTCAGTGATTTGTTAACCGGAAGCGCACCGCCTCATGCGATTGCGGTCGGTTTCTTTTCTAATTTTATGGGGGGCTTTATCGGGTTGCTTGCTGTGAGTCATCCTGCACTGAAAACAAAACGCAGCGTCCTTCAATATATCGTGTTTGTTGTCATGATCAGCTCGATTGTGGTAGCGTGCGCGATTTTGATTAACGTGGCACTGGGTCTGACACCAAAAGAAGTGGCGGTCTGGTACATCCCAACCGTGTTCTTGAACCAAGCCATTTCCACGGCGATTCTGGGACCAATCCTCTTGAAGCTGTTGTACCCATTCGTGAAGCGCTCTGGACTATACCGGGGCCGTCCCTTGCAGGAATTCAACTATCTCGGAAATGAAAGCAGGATCGCAAGGTGAGAACAGAACCATTGCTGCGAGTAAACGGAGTCTATTGGCACTATGAAGAGGGAGCACAGCCTGCGCTAGCGGACATTCATCTGGCGCTTGATCCAGGGGAAGTAGTCGGTATAGTCGGGCCTGCTGCCGCAGGGAAAACGACGCTGCTATTAACCATGTCGGGTCTGATTCCGTCTAACTACGGAGGACACTTCGTGGGGAGTGTCGAGTCCACAAGCGAGCAAGGCATCGTTTTTCAGGACCCGGAAACCCAGTTCATCGGGCTGACTGTCGAAGAGGAGCTTGCCTTTTCGCTTGAGAATGCCGGGTGGTCGGACGAGCGAATAGAACGACGAATGGCAGAGGTACTCGATCTGATCGGATTGAACGGCTTTGCTACTCGTTCGCCTCTTGAGCTTTCGGGGGGAGAAAAGCAGCGGGTGGCAATTGCATCCGCTCTTTCCCACAGTCCGCAGGTGCTCATTTTGGATGAGCCTACTTCTGAGCTAGACCCGGTGGGAGCGCGGGAGGTCTTCTCGCTTCTTGCACGGCTGAAGCAGGAAAAAGAAATGACGATTGTGGTATCGTCCCATGCGACAGAAGAGCTCGCGGCCTTTTGCGACCGAATGATTCTGATTGCAGAGGGGAAAATCGTGTTGGACCAGCCGACTCGGAAATTTTTTGCCCAAGTGGAAGTGTTGGACGAACATGGCATATTGGTCCCGGATGTCATCCGACTTTATCACCTGCTATGCCAGGAAGGCGTCTTGTTGGCGTCCTCTGCTGGTGTTCCCTTGACTGTTGAGGAGCTGGCACTCCACTACAAGGAAGCCCAGCTCGTTCGGGAGGGAAGCCTGTGAGTGTCGTCATTGAATTTGATGAGGTGTGGTATGGCTATGAAAAGGAAAAGCCGGTGCTGCATGGCGTTTCGCTCCAACTGAAACAGGGAGAATTCGTCGCGATCATCGGGGGGAATGGTTCCGGTAAAACGACATTGGCCAAGCATTGTAACGGTCTGTACAAGCCGACACAGGGTACCGTCAAAGTGAATGGTCTCGATACCAAGGCGTTGAATGTTGCCCACCTATCGAGAATCGTGGCGTATTGTTATCAAAATCCTGATCATCAAATCTTTCATTCGACCATCAAGGCGGAGGTAGCATTTGGGCCCAAAAACATGGGCTGGCCGCCTGAAAAAATAGAGCAAGCTGTCGCGGAGGCGTTGGCAGCAGTGGGGTTATCCGACAAGGGCGAAGAAGAGCCTCATTTTTCGAGCAAAGGCACGCGGCAAAAGATTGCGGTGGCTTCGATTTTGGCGATGAAGCCGCAGGTGATCGTGCTGGACGAACCTACGACCGGTCTCGATTACCGTGGCATGCAAGAAATGATGGAGCTGGTGCGGCATTTGCACGCGGAAGGTCATACGATCATCGTCATCACGCATGATATGCGTTTGGTAGCGGAGTACGCTCAACGAGTGATCGTTATGCATAAAGGAAAGCTGCTATGCGACGGGGACCTGCAGCACGTATTTTCACAGCCGCAAGTATTAGCTGCTGCCCAAGTAGAAGCGCCTGCCATGTATCGTTTTGGGAAAGAAGTGGGTGTCCATGATCCGATTCCACTCACGCTGACCGCGATGAAAAAACAGTTGCTGGGAGAGGGGATCTAAGATGAGGAATGCCCATCCGAGCTATGCGCTGCTTGTATTCGTGCTGCTGGGCTTGCTCCCTTTTTTATTCCAGGACCCGCGTGCGCTTATTATTTTATTGGTGATAAACATTGCACTAATTGCCAAGCTGGGCTGGGAGCGCTCCATGATTAAGGCGTATGTATTGGTTGGTGTAATCGGTTCGTGCTTTGCTGTGATTACGTGGCTGCCGTTTACCAATGTAGGCACTCCGTACTGGAGCAGCACCATTCCGTTGATCCACTATCCCGTGCAAATCACGGATGTCGGCGTCCTATGGGCATTGGGAATGGGACTTCGACTGGCAAATGTCGCGTTATTGTCGATGTACTATGTGTTTACAACTTCGCCCAGAGAAATAGCGATGGGACTTCGCGGGATTGGCGTTCCGTTTTCGATCAGCTATTTGCTCTCGCTCATTTTTCGTTTTATCCCCCTCGTCAAAAATGATTTGGCAATCATTCGGGAAGCGCAGATGGTACGAGGGATGTCGACGAGCGAAGGGAATGTTTCAGAGCGCATCAGGAAGTACAGTTATTTGCTCGTGCCGCTCATCTTCAACTCACTCAAGCGTGTGCAATTGATCGCCAATGCATTGGATGCCAAAGGCTTTCGCATGCGTAACAGTCAGCATCGGTTTTACCGCAGCAAACGATGGAAGAAAACAGAAGTACTCACACTAGTGGTTGGTGTATGTATCGTAGCCGCACTGTTTTACATCGCCAGGCTACATCCAGATCATATTGGTGTGCTGATTCCGGGGCGTATTTAGTAAGGAGGCAGGCAAAATGGACGAAGCATTGTTTTCGCATGTGAATCGTTTGCAGGTAGAAGGGGGCACACTGGAGTACGGCGTCACCGGAAAGCCACATGCACCTGCGCTGCTGCTTTTGCATGGCATTCGCAACAGCAAGCTACTGTTTGCGCCAATCCTGCCAGCATTGGCAGAGAGATATCGGGTAATTGCGGTAGATATCCGTGGTCACGGGAATTCTGTGAGCCACGGTTCCTTTTCGTTTGAGCAAATCGTAACAGATTTGATTCAACTCTTGGAGAAAGAACAGCTCGAACAAGTAACGGTTGTCGCAGCGTCCTTTTCTGCTGTGCCTGCCCAGATGCTTGCGATTCGAGATCCCAAGTGCGTAGCTTCGCTCGTATTGCTGGATGGAGGCTACTATTCCTTGGGAGAAGTGCCCGGATTCAATAGAGAGAAGGTTGTCGAGCGGCTGTCTACCACGCGTTTTTCTTCTGTAGAGGAAGCGGAAAGGCAGTTCGCAGAGAGGTATGGTACGAGAGTGATGCCAGAGGGCTGGATGCGAGACGAGCTTTTGAAAAGGGAAGACAGCAGCTACGGATACCGTTTGCCGAGGGAGGCGTTCTCCGCTTATTTCCAAGAGTATAGCATTCATAGCCAACCGGAATTGTTCCAGCAGTTGACATGCCCCGTGCTGCTACTGCTGGCTGACGACAGCTTATTGTCAAAAGAAGAGCAGCAGTTTCACCGACAGGCAGTTGCCACTTACCAGCGGATTGTGGAGCAGGCCAAGGTGAAAATGATACCGGAGGCACAACATTTGCTGATGGTCACGCATCCGAAAGAGACCGTGAACGAAATCCATGATTTTTTATCGAAATAAGGAAGGGACAAGCGAAAATTGCTTGTCCCTTTTTCTTTGGTTACCGCTTCGCTTCGCGCATGAGCACGTTGAGCTGTTCTGCCATGGCTTGCTGATCCTTTTGATCTCTCATATGCTTTTTCACCGTTTCTAGCGCTTTGATGCCTTTTTTCGAGCTCACGACCTTCACGGTTGTATCCGTTCCATAGATACGCTCGATTTGGGTGCGTGCTTGGGCGAATGTGCTCTGATGATCGCTTGTACCCAATGTCCCTGCGGTTCCGCTCCCTGATTTTATATGGGCAGCATCATGCCCGCGACTGGAGCTACCGGAGTAATTGCTGATGAGATGGGACTGCATCGGGTCCATTTGATTGATCGATTGAGCATTGGCAGTAGAAGGGGCCAAGTAGATAGCATCATTTACGATCAATGCCTGGACACCGTGAACGCCCGCTGCCTTCAGTTGGGCTTCCAGCTTTGTAGAAGGACCACCCGTGTGCAGGTGTGAGCTGCCCATGGAGCTGTAAAGAGCATTGCCCATTCCGCTATACGTATGACCGTGCGCGTTTGTCGTGAGTTTCTTATCGCGATCCACGCTTGGAATAACCGTTGCTCCTTTTGGAGTCTGAGCAATAGACTGCGTACGTGCTGGCGGATGTGGCTTCGTAGGCTGGGCAGCTTGATTCATACAAGCTGTCAGTAGAAGTACAGCCCCTAATCCTGCGGTTCCAACCCATGTGTGGAAATGCTTCATCACGATCCCTCCAAGTCTTCCTGCCTAGATAAACTTATCCTTTGTTCGCTGCATGAAGTTATGAGTGGAGCATGTTGGAAAAATTTCCGTTAATCACGATTATCTTGTGAAGAAAATGCACAAAACAAAAGAAGGAAATCACTGGAGGTGGTAGATTTGGCAGATTCAAACAACGTGAAGGAGCAGCCAGTATCCCGAAGGAACTTCTTGAAAAACTCTGGCCTGGTGCTCGGTAGCTTGGTCGTGGGTGGCGTGGCAGGGAGCTTGCTCCGCAAACCGGAACCCCCGGCGCAGCCAGCAGCACCGCCCCCTGCGGCCGATTACAATCAGGCGCTCATGTTTTTTACGCCTGAGCAATTCAAGGTGGTGGATGCCACCTGTGAGCGTATTTATCCTGAGGATGAGCTGGGTCCAGGCGCGAAGGCACTCGGTGCAGCTTATTTCATTGACCACCAGCTAGCGGGTGATTGGGGCTTTAATGCTCGAGAATACATGCAAGCGCCCTTTTTTCCGGGTGAGATTACACAGGGCTATCAAGGCAGGTTGAAGCGCAGGGAAATATTCGAAATCGGCCTTCAAGAGATGAACAACCACAGTAACAGTACCCACGGAAAACGGTTTTATGAACTCCCGCCGGAACAACAGGATGCTGTTTTAAAAGCTTTTGAAACCGATGAAGTAAAATTGACGACCATTTCGGCGAGCACTTTTTTCAATATGCTGCGGGCCAGTACGATCGAAGGCGTATATGCAGACCCTCTGTACGGGGGCAATAAAAATATGGATGGCTGGAAAATGAAGAATTTCCCAGGGAATCAGATGGCGTATACACAACTGATCGATAAGCCTGAGTTTGTGAAGATGGCTCCCTTAAGCTTACGGGATCATCAACATTGAGGGAGGACTGACATATGGCCAAAAAGTTGCCCAAGGTTGACGTTGTGATCGTGGGGGTGGGCTGGGGTGGAGGCATTATTGCTTCCGAGCTGACCAAGCAAGGTCTGACGGTAGTGGGTCTGGAGCGTGGCAAGGAGCGCAAAACCGAAGACTACTTCATGGTACACGACGAATTGCGCTATGCCCTTCGTTACGAGATGATGCAAGATTTGTCCAAGGAAACGATTACGTTCCGCAGTAGAATGAACGTTCGCGCGCTTCCCATGCGGTCATACGGTTCCTTTTTGCTCGGGACAGGACTCGGGGGATCTGGTGTCCACTGGAACGGACAGACTTTCCGCTTCCTGCCGTATGATTTCGAAATCCGCTCCAAGACGATTGAACGGTATGGGGCAAAGAAAATTCCAGAGGGGATGACGATCCAGGATTGGGGCATTACTTACGATCAACTGGAGCCGTACTTTGATAAGTTTGAAAAAATGGCGGGAATCGCAGGCGAAGAGAATCCGTTGGGGGGGAAACGCTCCAGTCCGTATCCGATACCTCCGATGCGTACTACACCGAGCATGAAAATGTTTGCGGATGCGGCGAAAAAGAAAAACCTGCATCCATACATTCTGCCATCCGCAAATCTTTCGCAAGCGTATACCAATCCAGATGGTGTGGCACGGGCAGCTTGCCAGTACTGTGGCTTCTGTGAAAGGTTTGGTTGCGAGTACGGAGCAAAAGCCGATCCAGTGGTGACGGTGATCCCGGTGGCTAAAAAGACAGGGAAGTTTGAAATTCGCACGCATTCCCATGTCCGCAGAATTTTACATACAGGGAACAAGGCGACAGGTGTCTTGTATACAGACGTCACGACAGGGGAGGAATTCGAACAGCCCGCCGATATTGTGGTGATGACCAGCTATGTATTCAACAACACGCGAATCCTGCTCATGTCCAAGCTGGGGAAACCGTATGATCCAGCTACCGGAAAAGGCGTGATCGGTAAAAACTACGCTTACCAGGTCATGAGAGGAGGCGCGGTGGGCTTCTTCGATGATAAGGAGTTTAACAATTATGCAGGCGCAGGATCGTTGGGAATGTGTTTGGATGACTACAACGGTGATAACTTCGATCACGCCGATTTGAAATTTATCCATGGCGCGAATATCGCTGTCACACAAACCGGCTTCCGACCAATCGGCACGAACAAGGTACCGCCGGGAACGCCTAGCTGGGGTAAGGATTTCAAGGCTGCCTCGATCAAATACACGAATCGATTCATATCCGTAGGTGCCCAAGGAGCTTCCATGCCATTCCGACAGCACTTCCTTGATCTGGACCCGACGTACAAGGACGCATTTGGTGATCCGTTGATACGCATTACGTATGATTTCGTCGATCAGGACAGGGAGCTGGCGGCTTTTTGTGCAGATAAGTGCGCGGAAATTGTCAAAGAAATGGGTGCGAACGAGAAGCTCGAAATCAATCGAAAGCTCGGACCTTACGATATCACACCATACCAATCGACGCACAATACAGGCGGCGTCATCATGGGTGCTTCACCTGACACTTCGGCAGTAAACAACTACTTGCAGATGTGGGATGCGGAAAACGTATTTGTCGTCGGGGCTTCTGCCTTTGCGCACAATAGTGGCTACAATCCGACAGGAACGATGGGTGCTCTCTCCTATCGAGCGGCAGAAGGTATTTTGAAATACAGGAAAAGCGCGGGTGGCATGCTCGTATAAGCTGCTTTTTCTAGTTATGCAAAACACAATTGCAACTGTGCGAAAAGTCGTTGGGGCAACTAACGGCTTTTTTGCGTGGATCTGAAAAAGTTCATTTGCACGATTGCGAATGTCTGCGTGCACAAAAAGCGAAAAGCACAGGAATGACGCGGTTTCTCACCTTGGCATGCTCCTTGCTATACCCTTTGGTAACCGCACAAGCAAAAGGGAGAGACGAGAAATGACGACAAACAAGTGGAAGATGGACACCTCTATTATTCATACCGCACAAACACCTTGCCAAAAGACGGGAGCAGTCGTATCCGCAGTGGTGCCCGCTGTGGCCTACGCGTTTCCAGATGCAGACTCCGCAGCGGCGTGTGTGGCTGGCGAGAGGGAAGGAACGTATTACGGAAGATACGGCAACCCTACCATCACCACTTTGGAACAAAAAATCGCCGCATTGGAAAATGGCGAAGCTGCATTGGGCGTAAGCAGTGGGATGGCAGCCATTTCGGGAGCTTTGCTCGCCTTTTTGAAGCAGGGTGATCATGTGGTGTGTACGCGGGATGTGTACGGGGGGAGCTATAAATTTCTTACGACGATGGCTCCGCGATATGGTATTGCGACGGACTTCGTCGATTGCACGGATTTGCAGGCAGTCGAGAGAGCTTTTTTGCCAAACACAAAAGTCCTGTACATCGAAACACCCTCGAACCCGTGCCTGACTGTTTTAGATATCTCGGCGTTGTCACGTTTGGCGCATGTACATGGCATTGTGGTAATCGTCGACAACACCTTCTTAACGCCGTATTTGCAGCGACCGCTTGAGCTAGGGGCGGATGTCGTCGTGCATAGCGCCACCAAATATTTGAACGGACATGGCGATGTCATCGCGGGCTTCATCGTCGGGAAGCAGGAACATATCCAATTCATGCGCAAAAACGTCATGGGAGACTTGGGGCAAAATTTGAATGCTTGGGATGCTTTCTTGATCTTGCGTGGGCTGAAAACACTCGGCTTGCGTGTCAGGCAGCATGGGAAAAACGCGCAGGCAGTGGCGGAGTTTTTGGTGCAGCACCCTGCAATCTCGCACGTTTACTACCCTGGTCTGCCTTCGCATCCACAGCATGAGCTGGCCAAACGGCAAATGGCTGGAATGGGCGGGATCGTTTCCTTTGAAGTAAAGGGCGGCTACGAGGCAGCCAAATCTTTCATTAACGCACTGCACTTGGCTATGATATCGTTTAGTTTAGGAGATCCCGAGACACTGGTACAACATCCTGCCTCGATGACGCATTCCTCGATCCCTGCCTCTGAGCGGATCAAGTTCAACATAACGGACGGTCTGATTCGCTTATCGACGGGCCTGGAGGATGTGGAGGATATCATCGCGGATTTGGAGCAGGCATTAGCTAGTCTGCCAATGGCGGCAGCGTCCAGGGGATAAAGGAACGTGAAACTGGAGGATGGGGCATGACAGAGTTTTCCCGGATCGAGGAATTCATTCAATCGTACGCCGACAATATTTCCAAGGTACTGGGACTCGATGTCACCATCCTGGATGAACAAGGGATACGTGTGAGCGGAACCGGCTACTATCAGGATCTGATTGGATTGCCTGCGCCAGAGGGATCATTTTTCCGAATGATCCTGCAAACCGGACAGCCGGGAATGATTTTTGACATGAAAAAAAACGAGTCGGAGTGCGGCAATTGCAAGTTTTTGCAGCAATGCCGGGAGCTGGCGACGATTGGATTTCCGGTGCACAAACGGGAGAAGACGGTAGGAGTCATCGGAATTATCGGCTTTTCCCCCGAGCAAAAAGAAAAAATGCTGCACCATTCGGAAAAATGGATGCCGTTTTTGCAGCATACGAGCTCCTTGATTGAGCACAAGCTGCTAGAGCTGGATGCAGAGCGGGAGAAGAGCTGTAACATTCAAGAGGAAATGCCGCAGGCCTCGGTTCATCCGGTGTATTTCGCCCAATTGATTGGGGCAGAAACAGGCCTGCGCGATGTGATTATCAAAGCGAAAAAAGTGACGAACAGCATTTCCACTGTTTTGATCCGGGGGGAGAGCGGTACGGGCAAGGAGCTGCTGGCAAAAGCCATTCACTGCGAGAGTGCGCGCAGCAGACATCCATTTGTGGCAGTCAATTGCGCGGCGATTCCCGAGACCTTGTTAGAAAGTGAGTTGTTCGGGTACGAAGGCGGTGCATTCACAGGCTCCAGACGCGAAGGGAAGCCGGGGAAATTTGAATTGGCCCACAAGGGGACGATTTTTCTGGATGAAGTCGGCGATATTCCGTTGTCCCTTCAGCCCAAGCTGCTGCGCGTCCTTCAAGAGAAAACGGTAGATCGGGTAGGCGGCGTAAAAACGCTGGGCGTCGATGTACGTGTCATTGCGGCTACACACAGAGATTTGGAGAGCATGGTCAGGGAAGGGACGTTTCGCGAGGATTTGTATTATCGACTCAACGTCATCCCCCTGCGGTTAAAGCCGTTGCGTGAACGCACGGAGGATATCGCGCTTTACTTGCAGCACTTCCTGTATCGGTACGGGACGTTGCTGCAAAAAGGCAGACTGGAGCTCGAAGCCCAACTCATCCAACGACTACAAACGTACGAATGGCCGGGAAATATTCGTCAGCTGGAAAATGCCGTCGAGTATATGGTCAACATGGCGGAGGGGCAAGTCATCGGCAACGAGGAGCTTCCTGAGTATTTGCTGTTAGAGGATGAGCCGACGACAGCAGGCAGCGATTTGGGACTGGAAAAGCTGGTGGCAGAATACGAACGCTCCATTCTCCAGCGCTACTTGAACGCAGGCAAGTATGGCCAGGACAAAGCCGCGATTGCCCATGAGCTGCAAATCAGCTTGTCGACCTTGTACCGGAAGATGGAGAAATACGGTTTGGAAAAAGATAGAGGAAAATAAAAAACCAGCCTGGATTGGATCGGAGTTTTTCCGAGGTCCGGGCTGGTTTGTTTGTATTTACGAAGGCTGCGGATCTTTTTTCGCTTTCAGCTCGTAATGGCCAGTTTTGCCGCTAATGTACCACTCAGGGGTTTCTTCTTCACGTGCTTGGCGGTGACCTTCCAGATGAACGTCACTCAGTTCCCACTGCTTCCACGCCTCTTTTGATTCCCAGCGGATCATGACGACCACTTCTTCTTCACCTTTGCGTGGCTTCTGTACCAGCACGCTCAAATCTACAAAGCCAGGAGCCTTCTCAACAGCACCAGGCTCGCTAAAGCCTTGTACGATTTTGTCAGAATGACCTTCCTGGACGACGTATGTTTTTATCTCCATCATCATGAAGTGCGACACTCCTTATATACCATTTCCCTACTTCCCCATATTATTGAGAAATATTATCATTGTCAACCAGATATTAGCAAATGGTAGGACGATCGAGAGCTTCATTTTCAAGTGGGGCTTCTTCTTTTTTGGGAGCAGCGAAAATATCAATACCACGTTCGAGGAGGATTTCTATCGCCTCGCGAACAGGGAGAAGTGGCAATTGCATTTCATCGGCTACGGCAGCTTTTATATCAGAAACAGTGTGGAGGGGTGTGATCTGGTCGGTGCCATCAGAATAACCGATGTGGAGAGTGTTGTTTTTGAGGGCTACGAAGCGATCTTGCTCCAGTTGAAAACGATGTATGTGAAGTCGATTCAAAAAGAAGGCGTCTGGTAAAAAAGAGGAGCGGATGACTTCCGACAAGTCGGACAGTTCTTTTCGTTCGTTCGGATGAAAATCCCATGGAGGAATTGCCACTTTTCCGTTTTCATACCGCGTAAAGCGATAATGTTCAGGATGATCGGGACTTTTGGTCAATTCCATCGAAACAGTGCCAAAATGCCTGGTATGGTTCCCCTCTTCCAGAAAATGAATCGGCTCAAAGATAGGCGCGGTAGCCCCTGTATCCACATAGACGGGTGTATCTCCTGTGTTTGGACCATCGATCAGGATGGCAGTATGCCCACCGCCCGGCAAGATGAGGTGTCCAAAGAAGCCAAGGGTGCGAAGCAGCGCGAGAAAGCTGTGATTGTTGGTATAGCATGTGCCGCCGAAATGATAGTGGGTCGCATTGTGCACATATTCCTCAGGGGTTGGTGCTACATGTTTTCCGTCACGGAAGAAGAGCAGCTTGCTTACATTTTCATAAGGGAAGATCTGCAGATGCGCACGACAGAGCTGGCTGAGATAAGAGAGACTAGGGGACTTACGATCTAGCTGTAGACGTTGAAGGTATAAACTCGCCCAGTTCGGTAAGGTAGACATAAACAAGTTCACTCCTTACATAAAATAAATAGTAAATGAAAATGTTTGTTAAGTGTCGGTAGGTAGATCGTATCACATGGGACAAGTGGTAATCAACCTAGATTTTTCCAGAAAACAAAAAAGGCACCGGAAGGATATCCTCCGGTGCTAGCGGGTCCCTAGTCCGCTGTCTTTCTCGTACGAATAGATAAGTGCAGAAGAAATTATAACAACGACTTAATTTCCCCGGTATTCGGGTTCACTACGAACCAGCCATACGTACTGGTGTAGCTGTCGCCAGATTGGAAGTTGTTTACGACTGTTTGGTACACCTGAATGACATAGTGACCTTTTTCGTCGTCGTGAGCGTACTCCACTACATGTGTCGGCGAGAGTTTGCCAGCGAATTTCTTTTTCACGAGCTCGATCGCTTCCATTTTGGAGTACATTTTTGCTGATGGAATTTTACCGATGAAAATCGATTTGGTTCTCGCGTCGTAAATGACCGGTTTGTTCAGGTTCTCTGCTACGAAGCGGATAGGTACATAGACAGAGTTTTTGTACATGATGCCTTGTACGTCGCTGTTTGGTGATTTTGGCAACCCGTCAAAGTAGTAGGTGAACGGTGTTTTCATTCCTTCTTCCGCGTCTGGAAAAGCGGGTGCTGCAATGGCAATTCCGGAAAAGAGCACCGAACCTACAACAATGCCCCCCAAAAATGACTTTATGTCCCATTTCATGATGTGAAACCCTCTCCCTTTCTCTTTTCTCTAAATCTTCCCAGCAATCATTATGTCAAAGATCATAGGAGAAAAGCTATCAAACGAGGGTACTAGGAAACAAAGACTAGGAATCATGGGAAAAATAGGACTAAATCAGAATAGTCCTAGTTCTCGAATCAGTGGTTCAGTGATTGGAAGGTTTGTGGTAAGGTAGAAAAAAACAGCGGACAAGGTGAGGAACATGGCTACTATATTGCAAAATGACTGGGCCCCCGTATTGGCCGATGAATTCGAGAAGCCCTATTATGTAAAGCTTCGGCAGACGTTGAAGGAAGAGTATCAGACGCAGACCATTTACCCAGATATGTTTCATATATTCACAGCGTTGCACCTGACTGAATATCAGAATGCAAAGGTTGTGATCTTGGGGCAGGACCCGTATCACGGACCGGGACAAGCACATGGATTGAGCTTTTCGGTCAAGCCGGGAATCAAACCGCCGCCGTCTCTGGTCAATATCTACAAAGAGCTGAAAAGCGATGTCGGTTTTGAAATTCCCCAGCACGGTTATCTGAACCATTGGGCAAAGCAAGGCGTCATGATGCTGAACACCGTTCTGACGGTTCGTCGTGGCACTCCGAATTCGCACAAGGACATTGGCTGGGAGACGTTTACGGATCGTATTATTCATTTGCTGAACGATCGGGAGACACCACTCGTTTTCATACTGTGGGGAAAGCATGCGCAGGAGAAGGCGGCATTCATTGATCGAAACAAGCATTTCGTCATCGCCTCCCCGCATCCAAGCCCATTTTCGGCGAATCGCGGCTTTTTTGGCAGCCGCCCTTTTTCCCGGACCAATGAGTTTTTGCGTTCGCGTGGGCTTCAAGAGATTGATTGGCAGTTGCCGATGCAGGTAGAGGAAGAGTAGCACTGTATTCGTGCAGGTAAGAGGAAAAGGATCTCCATGTTTTGCATCATGCAAGGGAGATCCTTCTTTTTCTGCCGATTAGTCTTTGCTTTTGACAACGAGCAGCTTGCCCGTTTGAATCGTGATCGTTCCAGTCTGTTCCGTTAGCAGATTGCTGATGCCAAGCGTGTCGCCGATCCGCAGGGTAGCGTCCTTCAACGGATAAAGGAATCCGGTTAAGGTAATCCCTGTGACTTCCGGTGTAAAAGGTAGCAGGGAGATATGATCAAAATGATCCTGCTTTATCGTACAATGGCGGTCAATCAGACGGATTTCATTGGTCTCATCAAGGATGCGGCAGTTGGTACCTGTCTGCAACGCTTTGTTCAGCAAGTGTACGTTTGCCAGCATATGGTCAAAACGAGAGCCGAGCACGCCGAGCAGCACAATTTCCTCGGGCTGTTGCTCGATTGCCCAAGTAAGGGCCATCTCTGTATCGGTTAAATCTTTCATAACGGGATCGCAAGAGGAGATGTGCATACTGTGGCGTTCAATTTCTGCCATTTCCTCGGAGCTGACAGAATCAAAGTCACCGATCGACAATCTTGGTACAAGACCGTTGCGAACGAGGAACAAGGCACCTCTGTCAACGCCGACGAGCCAATCATTTTCGCGAATCTCTTGGATCGCCCAGTTGTCCAGATTGCCTCCAGCGAATAGTAGGATGCGTGTAGGATTCATGCTACGGCCACCTTTTTCTTTTAAAAATATCCTCTATGTAGTAGGAATCGAAGAGCGAAATGTGCTCTGACAAGCAAGGCGATAGCCTGTAGCGAGTTTTTCTCCCAGCTTTGCTTTTTCCTGTCCGGTTGGGGGGGCGAGTAATGATGCACCTGCTACGATCTGTACATGGCACTTGCCGCAATGCCCTTGTTGGCATTTGTAAGCGATGGGTTGATCTTGCGCGAGCGCAGCTTGTAATAGTGTTTCGGAGGGAGTGTACCGGACTGGCATCGTTTGTGAGTGTTGCTTCACCTGTACGAGCTTTTGCTCTGATTGGGGGCGAGCCGGGCTCATTTCTGTTTTTTTCAACGACGTATGCGTATGCACGGGAACGGGAGCTGGACTCGACATCTGTACGTCAGATCGTCCAGGAATGAGCGAGCCGACCGTAAGCTGTTTGCGCATAGGAACCTCCCGAGTAAGTGATTTTTTTCATATTACCATGTCAGGCGCGTGGGTGACAAAGCTGGAGAAAGCGTCCATAAATGATTGAATTTTTAGATTTTATCGATTAAAATAATTTTATCAAAAACCAGGAAGGTGATACCATGATTACCATCAAACGGATGAGCGACTGTACCTTTGCAGAAGTGACCAAAGCGTGGAACCGAGGCTTTGAAGGCTATTTTATCGAGTTTACGATGACAGAAGAAATGCTTGTCCAGCGACTGGGGGGCGAGGGATACGTGTTGTCCCTGTCTGTGGTTGCTTTTGACGGCACGGAGCCGATTGGCGTAGTGGCCAGCGGGATGAGGACAGTTGCAGGGAAAAAAGTCGCGTGGAATGGTGGTACGGGTGTCGCCACGGAATATCGCCGACAAGGAGTAGGGAAGCAACTGATTGAGGCAGCATTGGATTTGTACAGGGAGGCAGGGGTGGAGGTAGCTACCTTGGAAGCATTGAGCCAAAATACCAAAGCGATTGCCTTGTATGAGCAAAAAGGCTATGACGTCGTGGATCGTCTGTTGTTTTTGCAGCAGAGCGGACCGCTGGCAGAGAATGCCTTTCAGACAAGTGTGCAGGCTGAATATCGGGTTCGACGCATTTTGGCCCAGGAAGCCGCCATGCTGCCGTTTTACGTGACAGATGTCCCTTGGCAAAATTACTGGCTGAACCTGCGAGATGCGCAGGCCGTGCTCGTAGAAGACAGAGAGGGGCAGGCGGTCGGCTATGCGATGTACAAGTGTGCGGTAAATGAAGAAGGCAAAGTGAGTGGGATCGTGCTGCGTCAATGTGTAGCACAGCCAGAGCATCCTGATGCACCAGACATTTTGAAAACCGCACTCGCGCATGTGTATGGGCCGCTTGCACACGATTGCCGCCGGTCTACGTTTAATTTGCGTGCGGCTGATACCTTGCTTGTCGAAATACTGCAAGCGGCGGGATTCGGTCCTTCCGAGACGGAGCAGGTGTTTATGATCAAGCAGATGGAAGCCGCAAATACTCCTGTCGTCTAGGAGTGAAAACGTCTGTCAATGCTGGCAGTTCGTGCAGGTGAATACTTTGCGGGAGGAGAGCTCGCTCTTTTCGATAGGCTGTCCACAGCGCGGGCAAGGCTCACCACCGCGATCGTACACTTGGCAGCGCTCATCGAAGCCACCTGTTAGGGAATCGCCAGAAAAGAGCGGCTGCATGTAGCCGCCGAATCGAATCGCTTCTTTTAGCACGGTTTGCATGGAATGATACAGTCGTTTTTGTTCCTCGAGAGAAAGTGTCGGGATCGTTCGGGTAGGCAGGATGGCGGCATGAAAGCAGATTTCGTCCGCATAGCAGTTGCCGATACCCGCCAGCCAATGCTGATTGACTAATGCTGTTTTGAGGACGCTGCGCTTGTCAGCGAGCAGCTCCGTAAATTGGGTAAAGGTAAACAGCGGGTCCAATGGTTCAGGCCCAAGAGGAGCCAGTCTTTCGTCGATCTGAACGTTGGTGAGCAAGTGTAGGTAGCCCAAACGGAGGCCGTGAAAATATAAAAGTCGTTCTCCAAAGGAAAGAGTCACTTGGGCGGTTCGCTTTAGCTTGTCTTCCGCAGAGCCCAGGTATAGAAAACCGCCGAGCATCAGATGAAGCAGCAGGACATGGCCACTTTCCAGATGGAAAAGAAGATGCTTGCCGCGTCGGTCGACAAGTGTCAGGCGATTGCCCTGGAGCAGTCGAGCAAATTCCGCAGGCGGCAGATTGATCGTTTTTTCCCGCTGAACGTGTAAGGCTGTAATCGTTCCGCCACCGATTTTCTCCTGTAGCAGTCGGCGATAGGTCTCCATCTCAGGTAATTCTGGCACGTTGACTTCCTCCCGTACGCAAAGTTTTTCGTAGGATTTCCCATATGGATGATCCACATGCCGTACCCGTCACTGTTTTTCGGTGATGGGTCTTTTGAATTTAGACAAGATTACCAACGCTATTAGGAAATGGGGTAATATAATATGTAAGGTAGTAGGATGAGGGCATTGCCCGAAGGATTATTGGACGGACAGGAGATTACATATGCAAAAAGTAGAATTGATCGCTACGGCGACTTTTGGTTTGGAATCAGTAGTAGCAGAAGAGGTAAAGGCGCTCGGATACGGACCGGTACAGGTGGAAAACGGTAAGGTAACGTTCACCGCAGATATTTCTGCGATTCCCCGCACAAATTTGTGGTTACGAACTGCCGACCGCGTGCGTCTTAAGGTAGGGGAGTTCAAAGCGACTACGTTTGACGAGCTGTTTGAAAAGACAAAAGCGCTGCCTTGGGCTGATTGGATCACAGAGGATGGGACGTTTCCTGTGGAAGGGAAATCAGTCAAATCTACCTTGTTCAGTGTGCCGGATTGCCAAGCCATCGTGAAAAAAGCAGTGGTAGAAAGTCTGAAAAAGACCTACAAGCGCGAGTGGTTCGATGAGCTAGGGCCGCTGTACAAGATCGAGGTGGCACTTCTCAAGGATGTGGCGACGCTGACGATTGATACGTCAGGACCGGGCCTGCACAAGCGCGGCTACCGGGAATTGATCGGACAAGCGCCACTGAAGGAAACCATGGCTGCGGCGATGATTATGCTGTCGCGCTGGAAGCCTGACCGGGTGTTCATGGACCCATTCTGCGGTTCGGGTACACTTCCGATTGAGGCGGCGTTGATCGGGCAAAACATCGCTCCAGGGATGAACCGGGAATTCGTTTCGGAGACGTGGCCTATCATTCCGAAAACAGCTTGGCGTGAAGCTCGCGCAGAAACGCATGATTTGGCGCGCTATGATCAAAAGCTGGAGATTATCGGGACTGATATGGATGACGAGATCCTGAAAATTGCCCGCCACAACGCGACTGAGGCTGGTGTAGATGACCTGATTCATTTTCAGCGCATGGATGTGCGGGATGTGCGAACCAAGCGCAAGTACGGCTACTTGATTTGCAACCCACCTTATGGGGAGCGCTTGGGAGAATGGAAGCAGGTAGCCAAGATGTATGGCGAAATGGGGAAAACCTTTGCTGCCATGGATACGTGGTCTTTCTACGTTATTACGTCCGACGAACAGTTTGAGGAGCATTTTGGTCGTACAGCAAGCAAAAAGCGTAAGCTCTACAACGGAAATATCAAGGTAGATTACTATCAGTTTTTCGGACCTAGACCGCCGCGCGGGCCAATGGTTACCCCGACCGAATAGACAGAAGAGTGATGTTCAAAGATGACTTTTTGAACTACCTCTACAGAAGGGGCATAATTGGAGGAGAAAATGCAATGAGCAAGAAAAGATTCGGGAGCAGAACGTTGGCTGCGCTATTGGCAGCAGCTACATTACTGGTCCAAAGCACGCCGTTGACTCATGCTGCAACAGAGCCAGAGAAACCGGCGGTGGAGAGCGGGAAACCAGCAGAAGAGACCAAGAAGCTGGAAGATCAGTTCAAAAAGCAAGAAGAAGCGCACACAGAGTTTACGGATTTGGGTAACAGCTACGCCAGTAAAGCCGTAAACAGGCTTGCAGCCCTTCACATGATCAGTGGCCAGGGCGAAAACCGCTTCAACCCGCAAAACACGATTTCTCGGCAGGATATTGCGGTGCTTTTGACAAAAGTAATCGGTCTTCAACCAACAGAAATCGAGGATGCAGCCTTTGAAGATGTACCATTGGAAAGTCCTTATGCACCGTACGTATATGGACTATCTGAGTTGGGTGTGATGAACGGCAGAAGTGAACACACCATGGGTGCTCTTGACCCGCTTACCCGACAAGAGCTGGCTGTCATGCTGTCTCGCTTGATGAAAGAGGGCTCTGTGACCAAAGTGGCTGGTCAGACTCCTGTTGCATACAGCGATGAAGAAGAGATCGCCGACTACGCCAAAACGGCTGTGGAAGAAGTAACGAATCAGCGCTGGATGCAAGGTGCTGGCGGCAAGTTTAATCCGACAGGAACCGTCACGCGTGCAGAGGCTGCTGTGATTGCTGAGCGCGTCTTGGATGCACGCTACCAGCAAGCAGAACAGGTGAAATACAAGGTAGATGTAGAGCGGCTGAGTTTGGCTGCTGGAACGAGCCAACGCTTGAAGGTAAGCAGTATCAGCGGAGATGAGCTGCCGTTTACACCTATTTTCGCTTTTGATCGTCCCGAGCTGGGAACCATCTCGGCTGACGGAACCTTTGTTGCTGGTCTTACAGCAGGAAAAGGAAATCTCACGGTAACAGTCGGCTACAAAACGACGACAATTCCGGTTGAGATCAAGGACGCTGGTAAGCCATCTGTTGAAAAGGCAGAGGACACGACAAAGACTGCACCGGTGACTTCCTCCAATGATTCGGCAACGAAAGTCGATGAAAGCAAGACGGTAGTAGAGGGAGAAAAGCCAGACGCAGACAAAGGAACAACAGAAGCGGATGCTACGAAGCCTGCTGATCCAAAAGAAGAGGCTGAGGAGCCAGCAAAGCAGGACGAACTGGTCAATATCGCACCAGGCAGCTATACAGCGGTTACTACTTTTGGAGCGCCAGACTCGTATTTCCAGGAGCTGGAGAAGCAGTATCCGGGTCCGGTAGGCGGACTTGTAACGCCTACAGAAGACTGGACGGGATACCACCGTCAGTTTGGGCGCAAGGTGACCGTTGAGCTCGACGAGGCGAAGCCATTGGAGAGAGTTGCGCTGACGTTTAAGCAGCAGAAGACCTCGGGTATCACGATGCCAGAATACATGGAAGTCGAGGTATCTCGCGACGGAAAAGTGTGGTCGTATGCGGGAAGAGCTGTTCACGATGTTTCCGCCAAAGAGGACAAGCTGGTTACACGCACATTGAGCGTAACCCTGCCAGACGTCAACACCCGCTATGTCCGGGTATCCTTCCCGGTGAAAGTATTTGCGTTCGCTCGCCAGCTAGAGGTATGGGCGAAAACGGATAGCGAGTGGAACAATGGCGCTGTCTTGCTGCCGCCACCAAACCCGGCGAAGCTGGAAGAAGCCAAACAAGCAGGTCGTCGTGTAGAAAATATGCTGCTCGCTTATACCGGAGAGCATGGCGAACTTGGAACATGGACCAAAGAGGATTTCCTCCCGATGGTTGGCTACCGCACCGTAGATGGTTATATGCGTGACCAGATGTTTGATACGATTTTGTTCCTGCCGTATCAGACCATTCCTGCTACGAAGGAAAGCTGGACAATGTACATGAATGATTTGTTCGGCTCAAACAAGCAGCTCGACGCTCTCAACCAGGCAATGCGGGAGTACAACCGACTGCGCGGAACGCTGTATACAACACCGACGCAGGAAAATGTCGTGTTGGCGCTGCCGTATCCGAATGCCAATCAGACCAATTTTGGTCAGTTGAATGAAAAGAAACCATCTCTCTCCTTCAACCCTGCGGGAATTGGAGAAGAGCAAGCGTATTTGAATCGCAAGGCTGCGTTGGAATGGTACTTCCAGGAGCTCATGAAGCGCTGGAACAAGGAAGAATACGCCTATCTGAAGCTGGAAGGAATCTATTGGTTCCATGAGCTGGTGGAGGATAGTGCACCGAAAGAACGCCAACTGATTCGTGACATGGGTAGCATGGTGCATGACGAGGCGTTGCGCTACTATTGGATACCGTATTTCGGTGCACCGGGAGTGTCCGAGTGGAAATCTCTTTATTTCGATAAAGCATTCCTGCAGCCGAGCTATTACAGCGACAAGCCGGTAGGAATTGACCGCATTCAAGGTGTATTGGATGTCGTCAACAAGTACGACATGGACATCGAGATCGAAGGCGACTGGAAGATGTACAATGATCCGAAGTTCTATCAGACCTACTACAATCAGTTAGTTGCCACCCACAAGCTGGGGATGGATAAAGACAACGTACACGCTTACTACTTCGGCTCCAAGACATTGCTAGAGTCTGTCAAGAGCACGGACCCTGTCAAGCGCGCCATCTATGATGATACGTACAAATGGATGCGCGGTCGTTTTGACAGAACAGAATTTTTCGAGGGCAGCGAGATGCCGTAGTGAATGGAAAAGAGTCTGTTTCCTCTTTGTAGGGAGACAGACTCTTTTTTTATCTAAAGCAGATGGGCCGATTTTCGCCCAATCGTTTTCCTATAGATCTCCACCAGTTCCTCCATGATCTTTTCTTTCGTCGCATGTAGAGGGGGGCTCGGATGGTAGTAATCGATTCCCTTGGGGCAGGGCTTGCCAAAGGTCGGTACTCCTGCTGCTGCGATCCGTTGTTTCCACAGCTTTTTGAGCGAAGAAAACTGCTGCCAGGAATAGTGATGGGAAAGCCCCCAACCAAGCAGGAGCCACGGATGCTTTTGCAGTTCCTGTGTAGATACGAGCTGAGCCTCGAGTGTCGTCTCTTTCTCATCAATGAGTTGCTCAAAATGAGATATAGCACTCACGGCAGCAGCATTTTGTACGGAAAACAGGTTGTAAATATGAAATCTGCCTGCCAATGCCCGTTTTCCGTAGATCGCCTCCACGAGCCGGATCAATTGTCGCATGGTGGGATCGAGTGTGGTTTGACCCATGATGCTATGACCAGATGCAGGTCTTTCACGAAAAAGCTTGGCACTACCAGGGTTCAGCAAGAGACAGCTCCCAAGAGAACGATGACCCTCTGAATTTGGTCCCCATTGAAGATAGGTAGAAGTTCGGTAGACGACTCCTCGATGCTCTCTAAATGCAGCAAAGGCATTCGGCTGGTTCATGACGATCCCCTCCTGGTCAAGCTATCTATAACTCATTTATATGAGAGGAGGGGATTTGGTAGAACGGACATGGACTACTCTAGCTAGCTACTCTTGCTAACTTCTTTGGCACCAATCATCCGGAACAAAATGATATACAGATACGCACTGACTAGGGTTAAGCCCAGGATGACACCGAATACGCCAACAGGAGCGAGCCATTGGGATAGTCCGATCGTCAGGGGAGCGATGAAGCGACCAATCGAGAACTGGAGCGAAGAAGCTCCCATGTATTGACCGCGTGCATCCTCCGGCGAGTATTTACTGATGAAGCTCTGGGCGACTGGTGTGCGCATCAGCTCGCCGAATGTCAAAATCGCCATACAGCCGAACAGGAGCCAAATATTCGTCGTAAAGGCCATCAAGAACAGGCCGAGACCGAATAAGATGGAGGAGATGACGAGGCTGTTACGATCGCTCCAGTTTTCAAACCAGCGTGTGACTGGCAGTGTAAACAGAACCACCAAAAAACCATTTAAGGCCATGAGCCAGCCGAATGCGCTGGTTCCTCCGACAGAATAAGTCCAATTGCCCCACGAGAATAATGGTTGCTGCATAACATGCTCTTTGACATACAACGCCATGTAAATATCCAACTGCATGAATCCAATGGCGATCAAGACCCCGGCGCCAATGTACAGGGCAAATGCTTTATCTCGGAAAATAATGGCGTAGCCCTTGAATTGCTGAATCAGGGAAAAACGCTCCTTCGCCTTCTCCTGACGGACGTGTTCAGGCAGTGTTTCTTTGATCAGGAAAAAGACGGTGATCGCAAAAAGCAACTCAACAATGGTACAGAACATCAACAGTTGTGGGCGATAATGAACAAAAAAGACAGAACCCAATACGGGACCTGCGACCACCCCGATGTTCATCGCTGTGTAAAAGGTAGCAAAGACAATTCTTCGATCGTCTTCTGTTGTCAAATCAGCCACCATGGCGGAACTGGCTGGCCAGTAGAGAGCCCCAGCGATCCCGATCCCGATGAAGGCAAGATAGTCGATCCAAGGAGACGGAGAGAACGCAAACAGCGCGAACATCACCGTCGATGTACAGAGTGAGAGCAGCATGGTGAACCTGCGCCCTACCCGGTCCGCCAAATATCCGCCAAACAGGTTGGACAGCATCCCGAGCAGCGGCGGTACCATTAACAGAAGTCCCGCTACATCCTTCCCGAACGTATCGCTAAAATAAATCGCCATAAACGGAAAGTACATCCAAAAAAAGGTGTGCGTAATCAATTCACCAAAGAGACGTACTTTCAAATTAAGATCCCACGAACGCCAAATCATGACACGAATTCCTCCATTCATTTTCGGCAGGTGCCTTGACCTCGATTCTCTTCTTGGAAAAATTCCACGTAAAAGAGCGCAAACGGGGTAGAGACATTGCTCTTCCGCTTGCGCTTTATCAAACGATACAAGGGTGGCGGGAAATCACCAGTTCAACGGAGTACAAAAGAGAGACGGTTACCTACCTATGGTTTTAGGTACAGTAAACCGACTGTTCATCCGAGAACATGGTCCGCAATTCATATCGGGAAAAAGACGGAAGCGGTTCAGGCATCCTGCAGCTTCTAGCTTTTGATAGGGTTGTAAGAGGCAGTGCCCCTTAAGAGAGGCCCCACCTAAGCGAAGATAACTACAGAAAACACCATGAACTCAGCACTCCCGTCTTTCAAATTTTTTACATAGGTAAACTCTTGTTGATTAGAATACTCGAAAGAGTCGAATTTATGCAAGATAATTTTTTGGTTTTTTTCGAATAGTACCAAGAACATATAGAATTGAAAAAGGTGCTTCCATTCGGTAAAATATTTTTTAACATAACCAAATCATGTTAGGAATGTGGGGGATTTCGCATGCGGGATGCACGCATCGTCAAGCTGGCTACAAATTTGCTGAGCCATTCTGTACGCCTGAAGGAAAAAGAAAGCTTGCTGATTGAAGTTCGTGGCGAGGGTCACGATTTGGCGAAGGAATTGGTTAGGCAGGCATACGACTTGGGAGCCTATCCGTTCGTACGGATTATTGACCCGTCTATCCAACGTGAGCTGATGCTCGGTGCAAGTGCAGAGCGTGCGACTCATTTGGCGAAATGGGAAGAACCAATGTACAAAGATTTGGATACATATATCGTCATCAATGGTCCGTCCAACGACAGCGAGATGGCCGATGTTCCGGTAGAGCGTCGTCGTGCACACCAAAGTGTGATGCAAGAATTGAATGACTACCTGACCAACAATGTACGATGGACACTGCTCAACTACCCGACCACGGCTTTGGCGCAAAATGCCAACATGTCTACCGTGGCTTTTGAAGATTTTTATTTTGACGTATGTTCCGTTGACTATAAAAAGATGCACGAAGCCTTCTTGCCTTTGCAGCAATTAATGGACCGCACCGACAAAGTGCGTCTGGTTGGACCGGGAACGGATCTTCAATTCTCGATCAAGGGCATTCCGAGTGTCATTTGCTCTGGCCTGCGCAATATTCCTGATGGTGAGATTTTTACAGCACCTGTCCGTGACTCCGTGAATGGAACCATTACGTACAATGCAGCAACAAGCTACATGGGCACGAAATTCGAAAATGTGTGTCTGAAGTTTGTAGACGGTAAAATCGTCGAGGCGACTTCTAACAACACAGAGAGACTCAACCAAATTTTCGATACAGACGAAGGAGCGCGTTACATCGGGGAATTCGCAATCGGTGTGCATCCGTACATCTTGCATCCAATGAATGATATCTTGTTCGATGAGAAAATTGCAGGCAGCTTCCACTTTACACCAGGCCGTGCATACGACAACGCAGATAACGGCAACCGCAGCCAAATCCACTGGGATATGGTAAACATCCAGCGTCCCGAGTACGGCGGCGGAGAAATCTGGTTTGATGATGTGCTGATTCGCAAAGACGGTTTGTTCGTTTTGCCAGAGTTGCAAGGACTCAATCCGGAAAACTTAAAAGGGTAAAGCGAAAGGACAGAGCCATCATGCTTAGCATGGTGGCTTTTTTGTTTTTTTAACGTAGCTGTCGGTGAGGGAAGAAGCGCATTTCCAGTCTACGCTTCTTCCTACATGGGCTGTTGGTTAACTTCTCTACCCCCTGAGTAACAACCAAAACGCTCTAAAAGCACGAAGTAAACCCAAGCTGTACGCAAGCACTGTCACATGTCTGGAAGGAGACCGCCCGAACGAAGAGAGGATACAGGCGACTGGAAGACATGTGGCAGGGCTTCCCCCGACCACCACAGTTGGAAGACAACCGTCTTTTGAGCAGGAGAGACGAGCATCTCTGGCATCCTTTTGCTACAATAAGAAAAAAGCATGGAACAGAGGGATTAGACGTGAGCCGCAAAGATTGGATCGAATACATCGTCAATGAACAAGACACGGGAATGAACGTGGAACAAATCGTCCGGCAAAAGCTCAACGTGTCGGGTCGGATGATGCAGCGGCTGACGAGAAGCAAGGGGATTTTGCTCAATCGCAAGCAGCCCTTCCTGCAAAGACAAGTAAAAGTAGGAGATACAATCGCTGTTCGTGTTATCGAGAGACAAGAGCAAGCGCCTAGGCAGCCCCAGCATGATACGAAGCCCGCGGGACCGATCACACCAATACCCTCCATCGACATTTTGTACGAAGACGATCATCTCTTGATTGCCAACAAACCGGCAGGCATGATGGTGCACCCGATTAAACAGGAGACCGACACATTGGTACATGCACTTGCTGCCTTACTGACGGCACGGGGTGAGCAGACGAGCGTGCATCCTGTGCATCGGCTGGATAAAGATACATCAGGAGCTATTCTCGTAGCCAAAAGCAGCTATGGTCATCAATTGGCTGACAGGCTGCTGCGCGAAGGGGGCATTCATCGCGAGTATCTTGCGGTTGCCAGTGGTGTGCTGTCAGAGGGAGCTGGAACGATTGATGCGCCAATCGGCCGAGATGCGCGTCATCCGACGAAGCGCCGTGTCGTGGAGAGTGGCGATCCTGCCATCACGCATTACGAAGTACAACAGACCTCTGAGGGAATGACGCTCGCTCGCGTCTGGCTGGAAACGGGTCGTACCCATCAGATTCGCGTTCACTTTGCCCATATTGGACACCCGCTTGCTGGCGATACGATGTACGGGGGAGCGAGAGGCTTGTTACGCCGACAGGCTTTGCACGCTTCGAAGTTGTCCTTTTTGCATCCGCTTCTCGAAAAAGAGATTGTAGTCGAGGCACCGATACCATCTGATATGAAACGCTTGATGCAAGCGGAGTTTTCATAAGAACGGGCAACAAGCTGAAACCACCTTTAATAGGTGGTTTCATTTGTGTATTTGGTAAGGGAGATTGTGTCCGGCCAACGTCCAGTTTCCCTAGTTAATCAAGCCATTTTCCGGCGTAACGGCGAAATCATAGAAGATTCCTTTTTTGTTGATCGATGCCGTAACAGTCGGTTTCCCCTTTTTCGTAAACGTATATACGTTATATTTGGACGAAACATTGTATCCAGTCAGATCAAGGTTGAAAACCTTTTTCATCATCGGGTTGGCAGCAGCAATCGCCGTTTCTTTTGTAAAGAATGGTTTGGCAAATACCTTGGGAATATCTTCGTCCGCGGTATAGTTCTCATTTATGAACTCGGTGATCAGGGTAGCTGCCACCACTTTCCCTGTTTTCGCCCCTATGACGATACTGTATTTCCCTTCGGTATCCATGAAAGCCCATACTTGATCCAAGCGTTCTTTCGATTCTTTCACGAGTATTACCTCAGGGAGCAGCGCCGATGCTTTACCGTTGGAAAGAGACTTCAGCGCCTTTTGCGCTGTATCGGTCACTTTGGGGTTTATTTGCTCGTTTGTATAATGCAATTTCGCAGAATTGACCTTCCCGGTGGCAGCGTCAATGCTGACCGATGCATGTTGCCCTTTGAACAGCCAAATGTTTTGTTTTTCCCAGTTGATCCGTTCTACCCAATCAATCGTAAAGGCATGCTGATTATCCATTCCTTTCAACGTGCTCGTAGCTGTATTTTGCAAATCAGCAGCCACTTCGCTCCATTTTAATTTCACGGATACGGATACAACCTTTCCCTCCTGCTTGGTAACGAGCACCTCACCTCTGTTGTTTTTGGCCGCAATCACCCAGCAATCTGCCGTTTCTCCGATAATCTCGTCCAGTTCAATCGGCACGCCGCCAGCCTGATTTTGCATCGCTTGTTTCGCCGCTTCTACGACATTTTTGTTTAACTGAGCAAGGGTTTTCATTTCTGGCTTTACTGCTGGTGCCTGACTAGCTGCATATGCTGGCGCTTGTGTGTTTGTAAATGGAGATGCAACGGATAACAGCAAGGCAATCATACTTGTCACCGCAAGTGTTTGTTTTTTCATATGTCATGCTTCCTTTCTGTATTCAAATCACTTATTTGATCCAGCTAAGGGGATTTTGTGACAGCCATCCAGGTGTCAAACAGTCTGTAGTTGAATAACGTAACAGTGTTATGTTACATTGTTTTTGGAGGTGCTTCCCTTGGACACAAATCATATCTCGAAGAAGGACCTGTTGGAGCTTACTGGCATTTCGTACGGACAATTGTACCGATGGAAACGAAAGAATTTGATTCCAGAGGAGTGGTTCATTCGCCGAGCGACTTTTACAGGGCAAGAAACCTTTTTCCCACGTGAACAGATTTTAGCTCGAATCGACAAGATTCTGAACATGAAAGACGACCTGTCGCTGGATGAATTGGCGGACATGTTTTCACCAAGTATGAGTGGAACATCATTGACCGCAGATGAATTATTGGCACGAAACATTGTTTCGACTACTTCTTTAGAAGTGTTTAACGTTTTTCTCGGGAGCTTACGGACCTTTACCTTCCAGCAGGCCTTATACGCCTATGTCTTGGAAAAGCTTTTGGCAGCTGGAGACTTAAGTGTAGAAGAAGGCGGCGGATTGCTGCAGGTACTGGCTAGCCACTATCTCAAATTCGAAGGGAAGCCTTGTGAGCTGATCTTTATGCGCAAGATGGGGATTTCTACGTTCGTGTTGGTGCCTGGCTCTACCGAACTGTATTTTGATAGCGGTGTAAAGGTAGTGAAGCGACTCGATCTAGCCAATTGCATCGAGGAATTAAAAGGAAAATATTTGTAGGGGGAGACCATATCATGCAGAACGAGAACAATAACAAGCCAGATTTGATCTTTCATGGTGCAGTGAATGCTACGGGTGGCGTATACAACAAAGTAGATGTGCAAGGTTACGGCAAGATCAATGGCAACGTAGAGTGCGAGTCGCTTCATTGTGCGGGACATGTCAGTATCTCGGGAGATCTCACTGGATCTTCGGCAAGAGTAGAGGGCAACGCGTCGATTAAAGGCAAAGTGAAAATGGAAACGTTGTCCGTCTATGGTCAGCTTGATGTTGCGGACGATTTGAATTTTACGAGTCTAAAAGTAGGTGGCAACGTCAAAGTACAGGGCAATATGGCAGGCGAGGACGTAAAGGTTCTCGGGTCATTGAAAACCGCAGGGGATTGCGAAGCGGAAGTGTTCCGGGCAAACGGTGCGTTTAGTATCGGGGGGCTTCTGAATGCAGGGCGAATCGAGGTCCTTCTGCATGGCAGTTGTGAGGCAAAAGAAATGGGCGGAGAGCACATCGAGGTGCGTCGCACTGGGAATAGCACCTTGGGCAAGCTGTTGAAGCATTTTCTCAACAATACCTTGTCTGTAGAGACGATTGAAGGTGACGAAATCTATTTGGAAAACACAAAAGCCAGGGTCGTTCGCGGCAACAAGATCGAGATTGGCCCCGACTGCGAAATTGACTTGGTCGAATACAGCACAGAATGCAAGCAAGACCCGAGCTCACAGATTAAGACACTGACAAAGCGTTAAGCCCTGAAAAAATGAAAAATGAACATCCCAAACTGCATGCAAGTATTTACATGCATGCAGTCCCTTTATATAATGGGTTTGGAAAAATATGAAAATGCAAGTAATTGCTTGCTTGGCACGGAGGTGCGTTATGGATCACCCAGATATAGAAACAAAGCTGGGGGGGAGAGGCGAAGAGGAACAGGAAACCCGTGAGCGAATTTTATCGGCCGCACGTCAGCTAATGGCACAAAAGGGATACAAGGGAGCGACTACACGCAAGATTTCTGAGCTTGCAGGGGTGAATGAGGTAACGGTATTTCGTCACTTCAAGAACAAGGTAGGCATCTTGACAGAGCTCCTGAAAGAAATCATGGATGTCCGAGAGCAGTTGGAGCAAGGGTTGCAAGGCGAGTTTTCTGATCTCAAGGAAATGCTGGTCAGCTACGCACGTACGTATTACGGCTTATTGGTCGAGCGCAAAGAAATTTTCATGATCTGCATGATTGAAGCGGATAACCACCCAGAGGTCGTGCAGATGTTCAGTAGCCTGCCGATGACCGCAGTCGAGGTATTGTCCAACAAGCTCCTGGCATTTCAGGAGCAAGGGCATTTGCCAAAGGCAGATTCGTTCACGGCAGCTCTTATGTTCGTCTCCACTTTCTTCTATGCCTTCATGGCGAAGTATCGGGTCAATCTCGATATCGAAATGGTAGAAGAAGAGCTTTTTGAAAATGCTTCTGAAATCTTGCTACAAGGCATCAGAGGACTCAAATAAAACAGCATAGCTACATAGGGGCGGAGGAAGTCATGAAGAGAAGATGGCTTGTATCTGTAATGATGATCGGACTTTTGGCTACGACGGCTTGCAGCGAGCAACAACCTGCTTCGGCACCTCAGAAGGAAGTGAAGCATGTCGCTGTAGCACAAGTGAAGAAGGAGCAGGCTGTTACCGTCACAGAGTTGTCTGGTACGCTGGCTCCTTTGGAGGAAGCACTCGTCTCTTTTGAAGTAGGCGGTCGTATCGTGGAGATGAACCGAAAAGAAGGAGACACGGTCAAAACGGGAGATGTGCTTGCCCGTGTAAACGCGACAGATTACTCGCTCCAGGTTGCTTCGTCCAGCGCTGCCGTGCAGCAGAGTGCGGCAAATCTTAGCAAGGTAAACAATGGCGCGAGAGAGCAAGAAGTCACGCAGGCGCGTTTGCTTGTGGAGAAGGCAACAGTAGGACTGCAAAAAATGCAGGATGATTTCAACCGGATTGAAAAGCTCTACCAGCAAAACGCCATTTCTAAAAGCGAGTATGAAAGTGCACAAAATGGACTGACGATTGCGCAAAAGGATTTGCAAAACGCACAGCAGTCTTATTCACTGGTTACTCAAGGGGCTCGTGCGGAAGACAAACAGTTGACGCAGGCTGTGTACAATCAGACGATTATCGCCAAAGAAGTAGCAGCCAATACACTGGCCAAAACGCAGCTTCGGTCGCCGATTAACGGGACGATCATCGCCAAGCTCTCGTCTGCGGGCAATTTGGTCGGTTCAGGTACCCCCGTCTATCAAGTCGGCAACATCGACACTTTAAAAGTCGTATTGCCCGTTCCTGACCGTGAGATTTCTGCATGGAAAGTAGGCGAGACGGTATCCCTTGACCTGTATGGACAAAAACGGGATGGCAAAGTGACAAAAATATTTCCTGCCACGAACCAAAATACCGGAACGATTGGCGTAGAGGTCCAAATCGCCAACCAAGCTCGTGACTGGTTTGCTGGTCAGGTGGTGAAAGCGACCAAAACGGTAACGGGGCAGGAAGGTGTCTACGTACCAGTAGAAGCAGTCATCAGCAGAGGAAAAGATGACGCGCATGTCTTCGTCAATGCAGGCGGCAAGGCTGTCAAAACAAGCGTAGTTATCGGGCAGATTGTAAGTGACAAGCTCGAGATCAAGAACGGATTAAAAGAAGGAGACCAACTGATCGTCAAAGGGGTGGACCGTTTGTTTGACGGTGACCCAATCGAGGCGGCAGGAGGTACACAACCGTGATCAAGTACATCGTACAAAAACGTAAAATCACGCTCCTGTTTTTCAGCATGATTGTACTTGTAGGCTCCCTCAGCTTTTTTCAACTGCCTAAGCAAGAGATGCCGGATATTATCGTGAACATGGCGACGATCACGACGGTTTATCCTGGTGCTTCGCCGGAAAAGGTCGAGCAGGCTGTTACGAAAAAGCTGGAAGAAAAAATCAATGAATTGCAGGGACTTAACTATATATCCTCCTCCTCTTCCCTGGGAGTCTCTTTTATCATGGTGGAAGCAAAGAGTGATGTAGATCCAAAGCAAAAATGGGATGAATTGCGAAAGAAGGTAAAGGACGCAGAGGCTGATCTGCCAGCCGATGCGAAACAACCGATCATCAATGATGATTTGAACCGTACGTTTGTCCAATCGTTTGCGGTTACCGCTGACACGCGTGAGGAATTGTACAGCATGCGTACCATGCTGAAATCGTGGAAAGAACAGTTGCGCACGATTCCGAACGTAGCGGATGTACTGGTGGAAGGTCTACCGGAGCAGGAAGTCCACATCGAGGTCGATACGCAAAAGCTGAGCCAGTACGGGATCACGTGGAGTCAGGTGATGATGGCTGTCAAAAAGGAAAATGAAAAAATCCCGCTTGGCGACCTGACCACAGAAAAACGGACCTACCAGCTCAAGCTGGCGGAAAATACAGATGTCGAAGAGCTGAACAAAGTCATTATCTCCCGTTCAAAAGAGGGCTTCCCGATCTATCTGAAGGACATTGGCTCGGTCAAAATGACGACGGAGACGGTGAAAACAACTTCGTATTTCAATGGGAAGCCTTCGATCACGATCAGCGTCAATGCAGAGACAGGAAGTGATGTGCCGTCCTTGCAGAAGCGCGTAGACGAGATGATGGTGGCTCTGGATAAAACACTTCCGGCAGGGGCCGAGAGACACTCGATTTATAGTCAAAATGAACGCGTGGATGAGCTTTTTAGCGACCTGACCCGGGAAATGATGATTGCCATCATCGCAGTTTTGGTGGTGTGTGCACTCGGATTGAACCTGATCACATCGTTGGTAGTAGCGATGGCGATTCCGATTTCCTTGGCAGTGGGGCTGATGTTCCTGCCATCCCTGGGTATTTCACTCAACATGATCTCGATCGTTTCGTTGATCATTGTACTCGGGATCTTGGTCGATGACGCCGTGGTGGTTAATGACAATATCGAGCGGCGACTGTCTGTCCTGGGCGAAAAACCGATGGCTGCGGCGGTTAACGGCGCCAAGGAAGTATCAATATCGATCACGACCGCTACGTTGGCTACGATTGCATCGTTTGCGCCCTTGATGTTTTTGAGCGGCAACGTCGGGCAGTTCATTCGTCCGGTTCCCGTCATTATTTCGATGACGATGCTGGCGTCGATGATCATGTCGCTGACGATCATCCCGATCTTTCGCCAATGGTATGAGCAACGTAGAAAGGCTGGCGTAGAAGGGTATCGCAAGCCCGCTGGACTTTTGGGGAAACAATTGTTGCAGCTAACCAAATGGTATGCCAGCAAGTTCATGCCGAAAATTTTGAAGCGACCACTTTTGGCAGGAATGATTGGCGTATTGATTGGAACGGCAGCATATGGATTGATACCGCTCACTCCGGTGGAATTGTTCCCGAACGATGATCGCCCGCAGTTTCTTATCGATATTCGTCTCCCCGTGGGCAACAGTCTGGAAGAAACAGACCGAGTGGTGCGCGGGACGGCAGATTGGGTGTTGAAGCAGCCTGGCATTGAGGCGGTATCTGCGTACGCGGGAGGCAGTGCACCAAAAATGTTCGGTGGAGATACAGCTGCCGGAAGCGGCATTACCGTCGGACAGCTAGTGGTTCGTTATAATGAAAAAGAGACCCATCTCGAGAACATGCTGGAACCGTGGACGGAGGAATTTAAAAAGCTGTATCCGGAAGCGAGTATCTTGACGAAGCAGCTGGAGGCAGGTCCACCGGTTGGAAAACCAGTCGTGATTCGTTTTTATGGAGAGAATATTGAGACGCTGCGCTCTCTTTCTGCACAAGCAAAAGAAAAGGTTGCCGGATTAGAGGGAACGTACAATGTGCAAGACGATTTCGGGGTAGAACGCTACACCTTGGAATTTGTCGTCAATAAAGAGCTGATGGAGCAAAAGCTCGTCAACTACACCGACTTGTCCACGACATTGCGTCTCGTGAGCGAAGGCATTACCGTCAGCGAGTTTGATACGGGCTCAGACCTGATAGATATGAAGCTGTTCTTGCAAAAAGGTGAGGAAGACCCTGCATTGCTGTTCCAGCGGCTCAGCATCGCCAATGCGCGTGGAGAGCTGATTCCGTTGTCACAGCTTGCGGAAGTAAAACCAACTTTTAGTACACAGACGATCCCACATCGCGATTTGTCGCGGAGCGTGACGGTTACCAGTGATCTGAAAGGTAGAACGGCGACAGAAGTAATGGCAGAGATTAAGCCGATGCTCGATAGCATGTCCTTGCCTGAAGGATACCGCTATGAGATTGGCGGCGAGACTTCCGAGCAGACTGATATTTTTATCGACATGGGCAAACTCTCGATTCTTGTCGTTTTCCTGATCCTGATTTTGATCGCGATGCAATTCTATTCCTTGACCATTCCTGTACTGGTTACCAGTACGATTTACCTCGCTGTATCGGGGAGCTTGATCGGCTTGTTCGTGACCCAGACACCACTTGGCTTTATGACAATGATGGGGATTATTGCTTTGGCGGGCATCGTGGTGCGTAACGGGATCGTTTTGATCGAGTTCATCGAGGAGGCACGCCATACAGGCATGGAGCTGAAGCAGGCGGTCATTTCTGCGTGTGAGGCACGACTGCGGCCTATTCTTTTGACCTCGCTTACAGCGATTGCGGGGATGATGCCGTTAGCTATTTCGGGTGACGTTTTGTTCAAACCGCTTGCAGTCACTATTATTTCCGGTTTGGCGTTCTCGACACTTTTGACCTTGATCGTCGTACCGTCCTTCTATATGGTTCTGACGCAGAACAAGATCAAAAGGCTGGCGAAAAAAGCCGCGAAGCGCCCGGATTTATATGGGCCTGAGGCAGAGACATTATAAGGCATGCAACAGCGGCAAACTCTCCGATTCATTTCGTTCGGGAGTTTGTCGCTGTTTGTTTTAGTAAGCTTTTTTTTGCTTTTCGCCAGCCGATTATCAAAAGTGTAAGGACCAGTATGAGAAAAACGAGTACACATAAAGCCCAGATCGACTGTAGCAGCATGCTGTGGTTGACCAGCCAGGGAATCTCCTCCAGAGGCATGTTTTTCATTTTGGGGAGAGAAGGGATGATCATCGCGTCTGCATAAATGTGCAGAACAATCGGAGCTAGCAGTCCCCAGCGAAGTGCTGCCCATGCCCACAAAACACCAATGAGAAACGATTCCAAAAGAGTCCCTAGACCATGTCCGGGTACGTGATAGTAGGCGAAAATCATCGAAGGAATGAGAAGATAGCTCCACCTCGCACCAGTGGGCAAGTCTGTGTTCCTTCTATAGATGAAGATGAGCAAGAGAAACGGGATGCCACGAAAGACAAGTTCCTCCCACAAAGGATTATGCCAGGTGGCAAACACAAGCAGATTTGCTTTGCCAGCGAGTGACTGTGCACCGATTGGCTGCGTGGTAGACCATCCGCTAATCGCTTGAAAGGCAGCTCCAGCCGCTTTTGCCAATAAGAGACCGACCAGGATGAACAGAAATGCTTGGCCCAATTTTTTCTTTTGTACAAGCCATAAGATTCCGCAAGCGTATATCAGCGAGATAACACCAAAAATGAGCCAGCCAGGAAGCGGGATAGCGACCTTCCAATCGGTTTTCGGCCAGAATAGTAGAGATACGGAAACAGTTTGTCCTAAAAAACCTGAGGAGAGATATTGTCCCCAGGAGGCGAGCAGGGGCAGAAAGAGCATAATCATCAAGAAAAGGAGTAAAAGTGGGTTTTTGGTTATGTAGCGAAATGTATTTGTCCACATTTGCGAAAACCTCTCGTTCCAACCGTTTTTTTCCATATAATCCTATATGCCATTTACGTGGTCTAGATGAAAAGGGCATTCTTCAGATTTTTGTAAGAGTTTGATTAAGCAAGAAATGGCATCGGACGTATGATATGATAGAATCAAAATTCACTGTCAGTAATAGATAGAAAGCAGTACAGGAAGGGAGTGTCCAGGATGCAACAGCCCCAGCTTCTTCATGAAGAAAAGGTATTCAAAGACCCTGTTCACCGCTACGTCCACGTGCGGGACAAATTCATTTGGGATTTGATCAACTCGGCAGAATTCCAGCGTCTGCGCAGAGTCAAGCAACTGGGCACCAGCTTTTTTACGTTTCACGGTGGAGAGCATAGCCGCTTTAACCACTCGCTTGGCGTGTATGAACTGATGCGCAGAATTTTGGAGACGTTCGAAGGCCGTATTCAGTTGACGTACGAGGAAAAGCTGCTGTGTCTATGTGCGGCTTTGCTCCACGATGTGGGCCACGGTCCGTTTTCTCATTCGTTTGAAAAGGTGTTCAAGTATCACCACGAGGATTGGACGCGCGCCATTTTGCTTGGAGATACGCAAATCAACCGAATTCTTCGTCGGTTTGATGATAGCTTCCCGAAGAAATTGGCAGAAGTGATTAATAAGACATATGACAATAAACTGATCGTAAGCCTCATTTCCAGCCAGCTCGATGCTGATCGGATGGATTACTTGCTGCGTGATGCTTACTATACGGGCGTCAATTACGGCAATTTCGAGATTGAGAGAATCTTGCGTGTCATGCGGCCGCAGGAGGATGGCATTGTCTTTAAATTCAGCGGGATGCATGCTGTCGAAGACTACATCATGTCTCGCTATCAAATGTACTGGCAGGTCTATTTCCATCCCGTGACACGAAGTGCCGAAGTCATCTTGTGCAAAATTTTTCAACGGGCGAAACTCTTGTTCTCCCAAGGCTATCCGTTCATGCAGGAGCCTGTCATGCTGCTGCCTTTCTTGCAGGAAAAGGTAGAGCTCGCTGACTATTTGGCGCTTGATGAGTCCATTATTCTTTTCTATATGCAGCTCTGGCGCAGGGAGCAAGACCCTGTGTTGAAAGATTTATGCGCCCGTTTTTTGGACAGGAATCTCTTTAAATACGTCGAATATAATCCGAGGGATTTCCGCTTGCTGTCTGAGCTGAAAGAACTATTTCAATCTGCCGGAATTGATCCGATGTATTATTTGGAGGTAGACACGACCTCCGATCTTCCGTATGATTTTTACCGTGCCGGAGAAGAAGAGGAGCGCATTCCGATTATGCTCCAAATGCCTTCAGGCGAACTGGTCGAGCTGTCACAGAAGTCAGAAATTGTACAGGCCATTAGCGGAAAGCGGCGCTTTGATTACAAGCTGTACTTTCCATTGGATAAAGTCATGGCTTTGCCGGGGGATCTCTCCCGTAAGATTCGAGAACGTCTGGGAGTGATGGAGGATGCTTAATCGTCACGCCAAGATCATACGCCTGATTGAGATAGTCGGCGAAGTGAGCGGGCGAAAAAAATTGCAAAAGATGGTGTACATAGGAAAACATCTGGAGATGGATTTCGATGAGCGCTACGAGTTTCACATGTACGGACCATATTCGGAAGAGCTGACACTTAGAGTAGATGAGCTGTGCAACATGGGGCTTCTGGATGAGCAAATGGAGAGTAAAGGTGCCATTCATATGTATCGTTACTCTTTGAACGAAACCGGTCATGATTTTCTCAAGTTTCATGAGGTTGACTTCGGTAGTGGAGAACGTGCGATTTTGCGTATGAACGAGGAGAATTCCCGTTTTCTCGAGCTGGTTTCTACGATTCTGTATTTCAACCACCTGCCTTATGAGGAAATGAAGGGCAAAATCTTTACGTTTAAAAGCAAGCAGCGCTACACAGAGGAAGAGATTCAAAAAGGGCAGGCATTTATTGAAGAACTGCGTGCGCTGATGAAGGAAGACGGCGACACTGCACTTATGTAATAGGGAACATCATACGAGGACAAGCACGGCGTACGAACTTGCAAGAGTTGTGGTACGTCTTTTTTTTATACATGTCAGCCAGTCCAATGGGGCTGGCTTTTTTTGTCTCAGCTCGGAGCCGCATAATACGGGCATCGTTCTTTGACAAGTGCATAGGTTATGAAACATTTTGATTAGCGAAAGGGAGATGGACGTGAGGAGAAGCAAGCAATGGTGGCTGTGGATCGCGCTCGGTGTTGTTATGCTTGCCGTCGGTATAAGTGCGTGGGGTACAGCCAGTGCCCATGAAGTAAGAGTGGTGTACGTCTATAGTGATAGCTGCGGATATTGCACGGAGTTCGGCCCGACATTCGAGAGAGTTGTGAAGGCTTATCCACCGGAAATGATCCAACGACTGGATATCCATAAGCAGAAAGAGCTGGATGAAGCGTCGCGACTCGGGGCAGAGGCAACTCCCACTGTTTTTGTCGTCGAAAAAGGTAAGGTAGTCGATAAGTTGGAAGGGGCGGTATCCGAGAATACGTTGCGAAGCTTTTTGCAAAGGAACCTCAATCAGACTCTTTCCGAAAATGGATAATATAGGTAAAATATCCGGTAAAGAGGGGGTCATTCCATGAACAAACGTGCAATGATGTCGTACCTACTAGCATCTGTACTCGCAATGGCAGGGTTTACTGTAGTTGCTGACAATCTTACCGTTCAAGCGAAAGCGTCAGCGAAGGATTACGCTTCACATACAGCAAAGGCAGCTATTGATTTCGGTGTACAGAAGAAATACTTATGGCTGGATAGCAAAGGAAACTTCTATCCGAATAGTCAAATCACGCAGGGACAGTTTATCGCGAGTTTAGTAGCCATTCGCGGATTGAAGGAGGTGGCACCCGTACCACAGCTCCCGGCAGGGCACTGGGCGAAGATGAGCTATGAGAAGGCGCAGAAGGCGGGGATTTTGGATAACGTGAAGATTGATCCAAACCGTTTACTGACTAAAGAAGAAACAGCACTGCTTGTATTTAATTCGTGGAAACCATATCGAGGTGAAAAAAGCCCGAATCTAACTAATACAGGTGCGTTGGTTACCTGGGGATGGATGAAGCCAGCACCAAACGGACAACCAAAGTTCCACGAGGATTTGCCAGTGCTTCGAAGTGATGCTGCTGAAATTTTACAATTTATGTGGCAGGATAAATGGCAACTCGAGCAAGGTAGAAAATATGCAGATGAATTTCATAAAAGTTTGAAAGTAGTTAATGGGAAGATTACCGGAAAAGTCCCGAAAGGGGACGGTAATTTCCTGATTAGAGCAATGTTTATCACTAACAGTGATGGAAGAAATGGATTTTTAAATAATGAGTCGTTCTCAGTTCCTGTAAATACAGTGAATTCCCTTTCTTTCGAAGTAATCAACTCAAAAGACTCGGGAATAGCAGGTGGGTATTGGTATCCCAAACTCCCTAAGCTTGACTGTGAAAATCGAACACAAAAATTCTATCGCTAGTTGAGGGTACTAATATGAATAATAAAATGTACAAGCACAGAAAAGCTCTTTTTTCTGTGCTCTCTTTCTGCTTTTTTTTAGGATTGATCGGGTTGCATCCACCGACTACTGAGGCTGCACCCAATTTACACGGAATAAAAGTGGCGAGTATTGATTCCTACAAGCGACTTGCGCCCAAAAACGGTTTCGACACAGTTTATATCCAAACGATACCTGGAAGACTGGGGGCGTCAATAGCCCAAATAGAGGTTGATAGAAGTATTGATGGACAGCAAGTATTGATATTTTCTGATGTAGATGAAAATGCAGATAAAGGGTGGTACTTCGTAGATGAGTCCGAGGCTTATTATTGGATCAATCGTTTTGGAGGAAACCCCAATTTTATTCTCGGTGGTTCTGCTAATGTCTATAGTAAAGAAGTTGCCAATCTAACGAATCATAAAAATCCGCCATACCAAGCTTACAATCTCGCAGAATTGGCTGCCGCATCAGGTGGTGCAGGTTATACAAAAGGAGATAACCTTATCCCGGATGGCAATGGTGGATATAAATCTGTAGGGCATGTCCGCACAACCCCACAACCCAGCGGCAGCATAACCACCAACAAAACCAAATACAACCTCAACGAAACCGTTGAGATCCATGCAAATGCCACGGACTTTTCTTACTATGACCGCGGCATTTTTGTATGGTCTTTAAATGTGATCAACAAGACAACAGGGCGTGGATACAAGAGCTTCTTATCTAATCAAAAATTCAACGATCCAAGCACGGCTATCCCCACGGTAAACGAGACAAGCAGTCCCCCAGGCTACAAGTGGGCCTATAAAAATACCGAATATAAGCCTACCGAGCCAGGTGTGTATGAAGTATCGCTAACGATCACTGACCTGCATCAAAGAAGTCGCCAGGGATCGAGCAGCATAAGTGTTTCCACACCTTACACAGCACAATTCACAGTAGGTGATGTAACCCCACCGGAAAAACCCGATCCCGAAAAGCCTGACCCAGGTCCAGCCTGTTCGATCGGATCGACAAAAACCAAACTGGACATTCAAGTCGTTGGCGACAAGGATATGAAAGACCACAATGCTGTTGCAAGCGGTGGCTCAGATATTGCTGTCGAAAAAAATGCCGAAATCACTCTCTATGCCAATAAATCGGGGAAGTTCACCATGAATGGTTATGACATGAAGCCTGGGGCGAATGGCAACAGGAAGGTCGGGACAGGAAGCATCGGGAGCTCTGGAAGGATAAAAGTCGTCTACATCAGTGATGATGGAACAGAATGCTGGGAGAAATATTTGAGAGTCAAGTCGCCAGACGGAGAAGACTCGTGCCCCATCGTTACACTGTCGGCATCTGCGGTGAGAAACGGTGAAACGATTGAGATTATGCCGTTTGACACGCTGACGTTCCGAGCCAAATACACAACCAAATACGGAGATAGCGAGGAAGCATCGCTCAAGTGGGATGTGACACTTCCAAATGGAAAAATCTATACCTTACCAGTCGAGGAAAGTGACAATGGCAGATGGCGATCCTATCATTCCCCTACCTTAAAACTTCCGTACGGGAATATTCATGACCCGTATGATGTTCAGTTTGAGCAAGGAAAAACGTACAAACTGAAGCTTAACCTCGATGGGACACAGTGGAAGGATCGGCCTGACTGCAATTGGGAAATCACGATCGTAGTAAAAGATGCCTCCTGCACAATAGCGGACCAAAAAAAGGTTAAATTCTTAGTACATAGCGAGCCGCCGCTGCCATTTTCCCCGGAAGGCGAACTGATGAATGGATCAGCCAGTTCAGGATATACACTGACAGACCCGGTGTATTTCAAATACTTTACTGATCTCGGAGACCACTACGATACCAATCTATCGTTTTCCTCGAAGGTATCTGGTACTTGGTATTTGAAGACTCCCGAAGGAAAAACAACGTTAACCGACAAGCTTGCAGCGGACGAGCAATTCAGGCTCATGTTGCCAGGTACTGTGGATGTTGGTGATGAAATTGTACTGCTGTTCGAGTCCGAGACTGGCTGCACGGGTGAAGTACGATTCACCATTGAATCTGACCAAAAATGCCGGGATATTTTGGTGTCTGTAGAAATTGATCTGAAAAACCAAAAGTGGAGCAAAGAAATTAAACGTGGAGAAACGATTGAAATAGCAGCAGATGAAATTCCAGACGGGTATCGTTTTCACATGTTTTTGTCCGAGGATAGTCGCTTTTCGATGAGGTGGTTCAATCCGGCCACAGGAAACTGGGAAAGAAAGCGAAATGGTAAAGAACTGGATGGATCTAACACCTCCACAAATGGACATTGGGTATATTTTCCGAAAGATGGGAACGATCTTCTTCTAGAAGGTTTGTACAAGGTGCAATTTTATTCACCCCAAAGTGATGGCTGTGACGGACATTATTTTGTACAAATCGGAAAAGGCACTCCAAAGCCGGATGGAGAGAATTTGCTTATTGTGAAATCGAGCTTTCAAATTAATCCGAAGAGCCCTCAAGCCGCAGGAACCGATGCGACGATTACATTCAACGTGAAGAATGCCGGGAAATTATCGCATGATACGAAATTGGCTGTTCGCTGGGCGAGCTCGGAGAAGGAAACCAGCTTGGATGTGAAGGAATTTAAGCCGGGTGAGGTGCGTAAGATAACGGTTCCGACGAAGTATCCGCAAAAATCTGAGGATTTCATCGCTCATATCAACCCTGCGAAATCCATGCCGGATAATGAAACGATCTGGACGGACAATCGCGCGACTTGGCCAGTGAAAATTATTGGTGGGGAAGTTCCCGAGCCGCCTGGGGGTGGAGACGATTTTGATGGCGGTGAAATTGGCTTAGAGATTTATGACAGTGATGGTCGACAGCTACAAAAACTGCCGCTACATGCAGATGGCGTGTGGGAACGTGAACCTGCTAGGATTCGCGTGGTCATTGATCAGTCGAAAATAAACGAAGGCTTCCAAAAAACAGAGCAGGAGATCAATCAGAAAATCACGGAATTCAAGGCGCAATTGGAAAGTTCAGTCAGCGGGGACGATATTAAAAACGTAACCGTCACTGCGAATCCCGGGTGGATTTCAGATGCCAAGAGCATGGCAGTCTATACGCCATCGCAGCTTGATCTGAAGCTGACAGGACCCGGAGCGCCAATGCAATGGCAGGTAAGCAGTGCATCTACAGGCACAGAGGTCGTGTACACAGGAACCACGGTCCCCACACAGACGACTTGGCGCCAAGTACTCCAATCCCAAAAGTACAAAGCAGAAATCAACGGCTTTGTCATCGTGATGGATTATCAGGTCGATTTTGAACTGTCCTACGAGAGCTGCACGACGAACGACGAAGATGAAGAGGTGTGTGAACCACAGAACATATCCAAAACAATGGCAGGACGCTATACCATTACGGTCAAAGGGGGAGAGCGCTCCTTTGAAGTATTTGAGCCGAATGCAACAGGCTCGATTCGACATACAGCCGAATGGGAAGCGTATCATGCCAGAGATCGGTATCCAAACAGCCAGCCAAACGATTACTACGCGGGGGAGCGCATCTTGACGCAAGTGGAGCTGCAGGATCGACACCGCCATCCTGTGAGCAACCAGCTTCCTGTCGTGACATCTGCGCGAGCGTGGATTTCGGAAACTGGCTTGCGCCAAACGCCGTTACAGTCGTTGCTAGCCTTGCAACAAGCGTCTCCCAAGCACTGGAGAGGCCCCTCTTATTCCGCTTCCAAGCTAGGAACTCGTGAAGTGGGAGTAGATACGCCTTTGATGGGGGATAAACAGCATGGCTTCCAAAAGGATACGAGCTACGCAGTCTATTACTCCGTTTCCTTTCGTTTTGATGTGAACAAGGGCTTCCCCTATCAAAATAAAGCCTCCGGGCAAGGGCACGAGCTAAAGGATTATCAACTACCCTTCCGTATCATTGCAAATGCATGGGAACGACAAGGAATCCGCAACCATACGACTCAGTAAAAATATTTGCACCCCCTCTCTGTCTTTTTCTACTGTAAAGCTAGAAAAAGGATGAGGGGGATTTTTGTGGGAATAATCACGCGGCGGTTGCTATGTGTACTTCTCCTATTCACTTTATGCTTGGGAAATACAGTGGAACAGGGCTGGGCAAAAGAACGGGAGATATTCGTAGAGGAGGTATGGGCATGGATCGACGAGGGAGAGGTGCGTTTTCAGGCACAATTATCGGGTACTCCGGATAAAGTCGAGCTGTCTGTCAAACAGGACAGCGACAGCAAGACTCGTTCTTTTCACGAGGAGTCTCAGATTTCCCTCGCTGTAATGCCTATGGATGATAGTCCTATCCAGATAACGATGTTCATCGATGATTCAGAAGAGGCCTTACGTAGCTGGGAGCTATCGTTGTCTGAACACATCGAGCCGACTGTAGATAAAATAAAAATCAAAAAGGCGCCCTGGAATGAAATGGCTGCCGATCAGGAAGAACCGCTAGAGTTGATCGAACGAGAGATCGAAGACCAAAACGAAGCTCCATCAGAAGAGGCAGAGCAAGAACAGGATGCCACCGACGAAGAGCTTTCGCGGCTGGCAGAGGAATTTTATGGACATTTTTCAGGCGAGAATAAGCCAGGAGAAGCAGAACTGCGCAATAGAGAAGCTCGCTTTGAGGTAGAACCGAATGACACCTTGGGCAGCAAGTCGGACTGGCTATTTGACGGAAAGGACAGCCATGGAAAGATTAGCAGTAAAGATGATGTGGATTTTTGGAAAATCAGAGGAACAACAAATGGTCAGATGAATATATCCCTCACAGATATTCGGGCAAACGAAGATTACGATTTGTATGTGTACGATGAAGAGGAACAGGAGCTCGCTCGTTCAGAGCAGCATGGAAATGAGCCTGAGCTAATCGAGGGACTGGCACTGGAAAAAGACAAATGGTACTACATCAAGGTCGTTGGAAAGCAGGGCTCGTATTCGAAAGATTACTACTACCGCCTTCGAGCTGATTTTTCCACGGATCAAGGAGGAGGCGAGGCAGATGAATATGAGCCGAATGACACAATGGAAGCGGCCTACGAGCTGGATGCGTATAACCGAAATATCGTAGGAAATCTTCATTCAAAGACGGATGTGGATTTTTACAGCTTATCCTTTACGCTCTCCTCCACTGTGGAGGTCTCTCTCAAGGATATCCCTACTGGAATGGATATGGATGTATTTCTGCTCGACGAGGCTGGAAAAGTAGTCGCCAAATCCGAGAAAGCGAAGAACTCGGATGAACATATTATTTTCAATGCCTATCCTGGAACCTACAAAGTCAAGGTCATGGCCAGCAAACGCTCGGGATTTACCGCTAACTCGTACAGTCTTTATATAGGAGACAGAACGATCCCAGTTATCTTAATCCCGGGAGTAGGTGGATCGCGACTCGAAGTAGAGCAGAATGGAAAGAGATCAGAAATATGGTTGGGACTTGGCGATAGTCTCATTGGTATTAATGATCCCAAACACCGCAGGCTACTCTCTCTGGAGCCAATCAAGCCAAATAGTGTAGATGTACAGCCAGTCGTCCGTGATGTGACGATCCACCCGGAAAAAGACGATTTTTACGCCATCGAGTATCTTTCCTATGCACCGTTTTTAAAAGAACTTACCGAACAGTATTACAGCATGGTAAAGGAACTGGAGAAGGCGGGATACAAAAAGCACCGTACCTTGTTTGCACTGCCGTACGATTGGCGGTACAGCAGCACCAAAAATGCCAAACTTCTAAAAGAAGAAATCGACGCTGCACTGAAGGCAAGTGGGGCAAATCAGGTGCATTTGGTGGCACATAGCATGGGTGGGCTCTTGGTAAAAGAAACACTTCTATCCAATGTGTCCTACCAGCGTAAAGTGAATCGTGTCGTGTATATGGGCACACCCTTCCTTGGCTCTCCACGGGCATATCAGGCTCTTAAGCACGGATACAATTTTTCGATCCCTTGGCTGGATGAGGAAACAGGGAAAGTGATTTCCTCTTATGCACCTGCCGTCTACGAGCTGCTACCCTCCAGAAAATACTTTGAAACGGTTGGCTTCCTGAAAAAGAGTAATATTCAGTACTACACCTACGACGAATTTTTAAAGGACAAAAATATTCGCCTCGACTATGCGCCACTTGTCAGGCATGGCGGCAAGATGCATGAAAAGTGGGATAACAAAACGATCAATGTTCCACAATATTCCATCGTAGGTACAGGTCAAGTAACACTGCTCGGCTACTTTTATGATTCTTTTTATGACGAATGGTCCCCGATTCTCGATCCTGGCGTAGGGGACGGTACCGTTCCGTATATGAGTGCCAATTACGCCCAGAAGGATATGAAAAAACGATACTACGTGAAAGGCGAACACGCCAAGCTGCCGACCATACCAGAAGTCATCGACCAAGTAACGCGATTGCTACAGGGAGATGAGGAATTACAATCAGGATTACGCAATGCACCAGACCAAAATGCTGACTACCTGTATTACATCATTGCACAAGATGACAAAAGCTTTCCTGAAGTAACGATAAACAAATCCGGACAGACCTTTACACTCGACGCCAATAAAAAAGAAGTACGGGAAGACCTGTCTATTGAATATCATGATCGCATCGTTGTCATCCATGTTCGAGATGGTGAAGACCTGGAATTCCAGCCTCCTGTAGCAGTAGAGGGAGAAGCGTCAGCGCGCTTTCTGATCAAGCGTTTCTCGTCAGATGATTCGGAGCGTTACAAAGAAACAGGCAGACATTACGTGCTCGATGAGCGTGGACTGGCAGAGGTAGAAGAATCTACGGATCCCAATGTTCAGTAGTCACCAAAAACAAAGGGTGTAAGACAATGGATGATAATTGGATTGTCTGGTTCATACTCGGTCCATTCGTATTTTCATTGATGTTTGCGGGACCTTTGATCGGTTTGCTCATCGCCGCTTTCATTCGCTTCACGCTAGGCTTTCGAGGCTGGTTGATCTTTCTAAGTGTTCTTTTTATCAGCTTTGTGTACTACTTGTTTATTGTTCCCTCTGACACGAGGCTAGGTGAAATGTTTGTCATGAAGGTTGCCATGGCGGTCCATACAGCCATCGTAACGATCCTGATCATGTGGGGCATCGAAAAACTCATCCAGCTCGTAAACAACAAACAAAACACCCAAAAGCCCACAGATAAATAACTGGGCACATAGGCAAATTGCGTCACAGCACGTTTTTCGAGTAGAATAAAAGGAAGGAGAATGATTGTCTGGAGGTTATTCAAATGGATATTTTTGATAATAAAAAAGGCGGTTTTACCATCATGAGTGGAAAAACCGATGTACACGGTGGTTTTGGTCAAGGTGTACTCGACCTGAATGCTGTGTCCTCGGTCATTATCGATGGGGACGAAGCGTACATTGACATGGGTGCCTTGCATGCCAAAAGTTCTGTAGAAAAGGGCATCAAATGGACGACGAATAAAGAAGAAGTACCAAATGGAAAGCCATATTGGCTCGTTTGGGTAACCGTCGATCGCAATGAAGCTGGTCCTTATTATGCAGGAGCAACCGCTTGCTATATGGAAATCGATAGGGAAGCTCGTCGGGGCTTCAAAATTTTGGCGGATCACGTGAATCGCATGGATTACTCCATGAAGAGACGTATTATGCTGTCCGATCTATCCGAGAAGGAAAAAGCCGCTCTGAAAAAGCTTTTGATTGATAATAACGCGGATATGTATGAGAATTCCACTGAGGAATTAAAGCAAAATTTGTCCTAAAGTTGGAAATCGTGAACGGTCTGTGAACAAATCGTGAAATCAATTGTTCACACAATTGAAGTCAGGTAAACTTATTTCCATATCTGTGTACATGTACACTAGGTCAACAAACAGGGAGAGAGCCGTCACTCTTTCCCTGTTTGTGTATATAATTTCTTTTGTTGATCATAGTTTTTGGGATATCGCGGAACACTAATGAGGATTGAACCAAACTGTTTGACGGAAGGGGCGGTACCCATTGGGAGAAGATCTCCGTGGTAATGAACAATCGCATGATCATTTTGTGAAGCACGGTGGCGTCCATTTCCGCACACACGTGACTCCGACCGAGATAAACAACTTTGTACGCAAGCTCCCAGCTGGAAAAAGGGACAGCTTGTTTGAAGTATTGGAACAGCTTGATCATGCAGGTCTGATTACGATCGTCAACGACCATGTTTTTGCCGATGGAGATGGAGTCGTGGGCGGCGGGGACAATCAGAGCACGCAAGGTTAATAGGCATACCAAAAAGGACGTACTCGCTGAAGAGGAACGTCCTTTTTTTCTTTATTGATTTGGTTTCCACCAACTGCCCATACGCTGCCAGAAGGTCGAAGAATCTGGCGGCTTTAAAGGTGTCGGTGTCTCATTTTTCGGGATGTGATCCGTGCAGTAATCTTGAGGCTCTGTTCCGCTGGCGAAATAAAAGAGCTGTGGATTCGGACAATGCTCGGTCGCCAGTTTTCCAGAAGCGGGATCGATATAGACAGAAACAACACCAGCAGGCATGTCAAAGAGTGCAGGGGGCTGACCTTTGAGCGCACTTTCCATGAACTGGGCCCAGATTTTTTTGGACAGATAGCCTTCCTTTACATCATCGACCTTTTGGTTTTTGTCGTAACCTACCCATACGGTTGACACCAGCTGCGGAGTGAACCCACTCAGCCAAGCGTCATAATCCGTAGATCCTGTTTTCCCCGCTACAGGTCGGTTCATTTCACCAGCAACGCGATATCCCGTACCCCCTTGTTCAAATACACTTTGCATCATATTCACTAAGAGGGCAGATGCAACAGGATCGGCTACCGGTGTTTTTTCTGGTTTTTCTTCAACCAAAATGTTACCCTCGCTATCCTCGATGGATGTAATGGCAATGGGCTTCACTGCTTGTCCCTTGTTGACGATGGCTGCATAAGCTGCGTTTAACTCCAAGGGAGAGACGGGTGAAGTTCCCAGTGCCAGAGAGGGAACTGCTTGCATCGAGCTTGTGATACCTAATTGCTTTGCCTGTTCAACTACTTTTTGCGGACTGAGAAAATCAATGGTCTTGACAGCATAAATGTTGTCGGAGGTTTTGATTGCTTCACGCATGTTGATCAGTGCGTTTGCATATTTTCCACCAAAATTGCCAGGGATGTACTGCTTATTGTTATCGTAGGTAAAAACGGTTGGTTCGCTTTTCATCAAAGTGAGCGGTGTATAGCCGTTTTGCAAGGCTGACAAATACATGATCGGCTTGAAGGAGGAACCGGGCTGCCTCTTGCCAAGTACGCGGTTGAACTGACTCACCTTGTAGTCACGTCCACCTACCATCGCTTTGATATAGCCGGTAGAAGGGTCCATGGCGACGAGGGCTACCTGCAAATTCGGATTATTCTTCGGTAAGACGGAGGCGACAATATCCTCGGCCTTTTTTTGTACGACTGGATCAAGGGTCGTATGGATTTTTAGACCGCCATGAATAAATTTTTCTTCGTCAATGCCATATTTGTTTTTTACCAAATTGGCGATGTAATCGCGGAAATAAGGAGCTGGCTCAGTGACATTCTCGTTTGTTCGCTGTTTTAGCTTGATTGGTTCTGCGTAGGCTTGCTCTACTTCCTTCGATGTCAGTAGATTGTCGCGCTCCATGGCATTTAAAATGAGCTTTTGTCTGGCTTTGGCTCGTTCCAAATCGACAAATGGTGAATAATAAGTTGGACCCTTAGGGATGCCTGCCAGCATGGCGCTCTCTGCAATCGTCAAATCTTTGGCGTCCTTGCCAAAATAGGTTTGGGCAGCAGCTTGTACGCCATAAGCTGAATGACCATAATAAATCTGATTCACGTACATTTCTAATATTTCATCCTTGCTGTAATTCAGCTCAAGCTGAATCGAAAGCAAGGCTTCTTTGATTTTTCGTTCCCATGTCTTGTCCAAGCTGAGATACAGATTTCTCGCCAATTGTTGGGTGATGGTGCTGGCACCTTGACGCATGTCCATGTTAATGACATCGACATAAGCGGCCATGGCCAACCGTTTCCAATCAAAGCCAAAATGCTCGCGGAACGAACGGTCCTCGATAGCGATAGTCGCATCAAGCAATGCGGGTGAAATCTCTGCAAGTGGCACAGAAATCCGGTTCTCGCCACGGTGCATCGTATCCAAAACCTCTCCATTGGAAGCGTAAATTGTCGTGGTTTGCTTCACAAACATTTCCGGGAGTGGTTGTGAGCGTAAGTACAAAATGAGTAGCAAGATGGCAAAAGAGAAACATAATAGGCTGAGAATGGTAAATTTTACGAATTTCTTAGCCCAACGCAAATAGCGCAGCAATGGGGCTTCGCGAATGACTTCCATGTGTGCCTCTCCTCCTTTCTGCGGTTGAATCAATAAAATAGGACATACTACGTTACTAGTAGTATGTGTCGCTTGCAAGCTGGTTAAACTTTCCTTGCTAGAAAAATATCTTGCAATTTGGAAGACAGCTACTATAATTTTCTTGTTATATTGTATTTTCATGCGGTTAATTGAAGGAGGTTACATAGCCATGAACATGGAATTGTGGTACACCGAAAAACAGACGGAAAATCACGGGATAACAACGAAAATTACAGAAACCCTATACAGTGAGAAATCCGAGTTTCAACAAATCGACGTAATTAATACGAAGCAGTTTGGTCGCATGTTAGTGCTCGACGGCATGGTTATGACTACCGATGTCGATGAGTTTGTCTACCATGAAATGATTTCTCATATCGCGTTGAATACGCATCCAAACCCGAAAAAGGTTCTGGTTGTAGGCGGCGGCGATGGCGGTGCTATTCGTGAAATCGTAAAGCACGCGTCTGTAGAAAAAGCAGTTCTGGCTGAAATCGACGGTGGCGTCATTGAGTCTTGCAAAAAATATTTCCCTGAGATTGCGAGTGCATTGACAGGCAATCCGCGTGTAGATGTACAGGTAATCGATGGTATCAAACATATTCATGACCACAAAGGTGAGTACGATGTGATCATGGTTGACTCTACAGAGCCAGTAGGACCTGCTGTAGGTCTGTTCGAAAAAGGTTTCTACCAAGGCATTCACGATGCTTTGAAACCAGATGGTATCATGGTTGCTCAAACAGAATCTCCTTGGTTCAACCGTGAACTGATCAAGCGCGTGTTCAAAGACCTGAAATCGATCTTCCCGGTTACTCGTCTCTACACGTGCAGCATTCCTACTTATCCATCCGGACTGTGGAGCTTCACCATCGCATCCAAGCAACACGATCCGTTGGAAGTAGATCCAGCGAAAATCAAAGATTTGGGCACCAAATACTACAATGCGGAAGTTCACCACGCTGCTTTCAAACTGCCTAACTTTGTGGCTGAGCTGACCCGCGACTAATCGGGGGAGAATTACACCTATGCGTTTTGACGAAGCATACTCTGGAAATGTCTTTATCCGTAGTCACGGGAATTACGAAGAAAGCCAAGCGGTTATTTACGGTATGCCGATGGACTGGACAGTGAGCTTCCGTCCGGGTTCTCGTTTTGGCCCTTCCCGTATTCGTGAGGTTTCTATCGGTCTGGAAGAGTACAGCCCGTACTTGGACAGGCTGTTGGAAGACATCAAATACTTTGATGCTGGCGATATTCCTCTTCCTTTTGGAAACGTGGAAGGTAGCCTGGATGCGATCCGTACATTCGTGGCAAAAGTATTGGCAGATGGCAAATTCCCATTGGGTCTGGGCGGAGAGCACTTGGTTTCCTGGCCAGTATTCCAAGCGGTTTATGAAAAGTACAAGGATATGGTCGTATTCCACTTTGACGCGCATACGGACCTGCGTGACAACTACGAGGGATACGAATACTCCCACTCCACCCCGATCAAAAAGGTATGCAACCTGATCGGCGGTAAAAATGTATACTCTTTCGGAATCCGCAGCGGGATGAAGGACGAGTTTGAGTGGGCAAAAGAAAACATGCATCTGTACAAATACGATGTACTGGAGCCAGTGAAGCAAGTGCTGCCTACCATCGGCAACCGTCCGATCTACCTGTCGATTGACATCGATGTATTGGACCCTGCGCACGCTCCAGGAACAGGTACAACAGAAGCAGGCGGCATCACGTCTCGTGAGCTGCTGGATACCATTCACTTCATGGCAAACAACGGTGCGAATGTCATCGGTTGTGACCTGGTGGAGGTTGCTCCTGTGTATGACCACAGTGAAATGACGCAAATCGCAGCGTCCAAAATCGTTCGCGAGCTGCTCTTGAGCTTTGTAAAATAAGATATCTGAGTAAATAAGCCTCCGGTTTTGCGAAAGAACCGGGGGCTTTTCTTATTGGTGGGAAACGTTCAATTCAATTAATAAACATTTTAGTTTACAAAGTATAAAATTGTCAGTACAATCATAATAGTGAGATGATTTAAGAGTCGATGGAGGTTTTCTTACAAAGGAGTTGTCTACATGAGAGAAGTATTTGCCTACGCACCATTTCGAAAGCTGTTCTTTTCCAATCTGTTCTCCGGGTTTGGGCAAGGCATGACGATGATCGGGATTGCCTGGTTCCTCGTGGAAACGACAGGCTCTGCTCAACTTTTGGGCTCCACCATGTTTACTTCTGCGGTACTGATGTTTTTCATTGGGCCATATATCGGGACGCTCATCGATCGGTATTCCCGCAAAAAAATGCTTCTAATCGAAAATTTGATCGGATTTGGCGTACTTGGCATGCTCGCGATCTGGGGCTTTTTTGGAGAGTACACTGAGTGGATGCTGATTGTGATCTATTTGACGACGACTTTTATGTATCAGATTCATTACCCGACGCAGTCCGCACTGGTTCAGGAGACGTTTGAGCCCAAGCATTACAACAGCATCAATAGTCTGCTCGAGATCGAAGGGCAGACGGCATCCGTTCTTGCTGGCGCATTTGCGGGGATTTTACTTAGCTCCTACGGGCTGCATGTGGTCATCATCTTTAATGCGATTACCTACTTGTTCGCCTTTACCTTGCTGTCTACCATGACGTATACCTTCACGCTGGAAAAAGAGGCGAAGCAAAACCAGGGTGTCGCGTGGACGATGCAGTTGATGGAAAGCTGGCGGTACATACGGCAAAAGAAAGGTTTCCTGCTGTTTGGCATATCTGCACTCATGCCCTTCATTGCTGTTATGGCGACGAACCTATTAAAGCCGGTTTACATAAGCCAAACGTTGCAGGAGGGTGTCTCGGTTTATTCGCTAGGAGAGGTCACGTATGCAATGGGGGCCGTGGCAGCAGGTTTACTCGTTGCGATCGTCGTGCGCAAGATGGGGCAGTTGGCAGCCATGATCAGCAATACGTTGTTGTTCGCGATTGCGATTGTCGTCATGATTGCTTTGCCGTATGGCTGGGCGCTGATTGCGGCGTACACGTTTTACGGGTGGAGTAACGCTTCTGTGCGCTTGATTCGGCAATCGCTCTATATGACAGTTGTGCCGAAGCATCAGATGGGGCGTGTTATGAGCTTTTTCAACTCAATCGGCATGATGATGCGTTTGGTCCTGATCGGTTTGTTTACGGCTATGATTGATTACACGGGGGCAGGAGTTGGGTACTTGGTGTTGGCGGGTCTGCTGTTGCTTGCGGCGATCGGGATTGCTGCTACCATGAGATACCTGCTGGCTGATGCCAAAGCTGAGGCGGCGGTTGCCACACAAGAGTGATGAAGGGTAGAATGTAGGGATAAATGGGAAGCGAAAGAAAGTGGAGTGTGGAAGCAGTATGCAAGACATACAAGTAAAATTGACGGCACGACATCATGTCGATGGCAACTGGGAAGAAACGGCCCACAGCTATGAAGGCAAGCGCGTACAAAAAGCATCCGCGTGGTACTTGACCTACAAAGAGCAGATGGAGGGCGTAGGCGAAGTAAGCACGACACTGAAGCTGACAGATACCTCCATTACGCTGGTTCGTCAGGGCGGAGTTTCAACCAGACAGCAATTCGAAAAAGGAGCCAGCACCCATTCTACCTATCGAAGTCCGTATGGTCCGTTTGCCATGGAGACGCATACGAACAAGCTGCGAATTCGCTATGAAGCAGAGGTTCCTGTACAGGTAGAAATCGCGTACCAGCTATGGATGAATGAGCAGTACGCTGGTGAGCATGAGCTGAAAATAGAGCTAGGAAAATAAGCCGCCCTTTGCAAGGGCGGTTTTTTGCACGTACAATAGGATTACTTGCGGCTGAAGTGAAAGGGGGATACAGCATGTTTGTACTCGCAAATGGACTAATAGCCGGTCTGGGTCTTGCTGCTTTTTTGGCGCTCGGAGATGGCTTGTTTGATACCAATACCTTTCCCGTTTTAATTGATGTCAGCTATGTACCGGGCATGGAAAACCTGCCCTCTATAGTAGAACTATTGATTCATCTGCTGATTAGTGTGATCGTCGCCTTTTTTCTCATGCACTTTTACCCGCGGGAACGAAAAGCCCGATCGGTACGATACTTGCTGTACTGGATGCTCGGTTTTTCTATTGCGTTTTTCCCATTTAGCCTGTTGAGTCAATCCGCGATGAGTTTGACGGCGTTTTTCATCTGGGTATTGGGACATTTACTGTATACCGGAATGCTTGCCATTCAGGTAGGGCGTAATCGATAATCTCGTAAAAGTGCCGAATATTCGGCGAAGTGATGATTTTTTGGCAGCATGGATGGAAGGAAGGAGTGAAAGCCAGGATGCCGTTGTCAGATACGGTAGAAATGTTGCAGGCGATCTTGGGTGCTATCGATGAAGGAATTCACGTTGTGGACGCAAATGGCATTACGATTTTCTACAATCACGTCGCAGCCAAGCTCGATGGACTGACCTCAGAAGAGGTGTTGGGGAAGCCATTGTTGGAGGTTTTTCCTTCACTTGATCGACAGTCGAGTACTCTGCTTCGTGTTATCGATAGTGGCGAATCAATTTACAACCAGACACAGACATATAAGAACTGGAAGGGAATGCGTGTGGAGACAATCAACACGACACTTCCGGTGAGAGTAGGCAAACGGTTAGTCGGGGCAGTCGAGGTGGCGAAGGATATCGGCAAGCTAAAAGAACTGTCGGAGCGCTTGGTCGATCTTCAGGCCAAGATTAGCAAGCCGAAACGAACAAAACGCCCAGTGGATGAAACCACTTTCCATTTCGAAGATATTTTGACGATGAGTGAAAAAATGAAGCGCCTCAAAGAACGCGCTCGAAAAGCTGCGCGGACAACTTCTCCCGTGTTGATATACGGCGAAACCGGGACGGGAAAAGAACTGTTTGTCCAATCTATTCACCACGCGTCTGTCCGCAGCAGTAAGCCGTTTATCGCGCAAAACTGTGCCGCGCTGCCGGCTGCGCTGCTCGAAAGCTTGCTGTTTGGCACGACAAAAGGAAGCTTCACGGGAGCCGATGATCGGCCAGGGTTATTCGAGCTGGCGGATGGAGGTACTCTATTTCTGGATGAACTGAACAGTATGCCGCTCGATTTGCAAGCAAAGCTACTGCGAGTCCTCCAGGACGGGCAGATCAGACGGATCGGCGGGAGCCAATCGACCAAAGTGGACGTACGGGTAATCGCCGCAGTCAACGAAGCACCGTACTCACTCGTGGAGCGAGGAATCATGCGAACCGACCTGTACTACCGGATCAACGTCGTCTCTTTTGAACTGCCTCCATTGCGTGAGCGCAGAGAAGATGTGGATATGCTGATCGATCATTTCTTGCAAAAGTTCAACCGGATTTTCGGTATGAATGTGCGTGGAATCAGCAGTGAAGTGGCACGTTTGTTTGCTGCGTATGATTGGCCGGGCAACGTACGTGAACTGGAACATGTCATAGAAGCAGCCATGAATATGGTGGAGTCGGACATCATTTTGCTGGATCATCTCCCGGCACACTTGCTGGAACGCTCGCAGTCTGAGAAAAATGAAGCGCCCATTTCGGCTCAACTCCTGTCAAAGGAAGGCTGTACGCTGCCCGAAATTTTACGTGAGGTAGAGGAAAAGGTGATCAGAGATGCGATGCAGCAAACGGACGGCAATGTACTTCGTGCCGCCAAGCTCCTGGGCATACCAAGACAGACGCTGCAATACAAGCTCTCGCAGCGGATGATCCCTCCCTGTTGAGTGCTGAAAATTCGGCAGACTTATGAAGGTTCAAAAGGGAAGGAAGCGATCACGAAACGCTCTATTCCTTATTTTCTAAATCTTTTGATTTGTTGGCATGGCACTTGCATCTCTTGTTGGTTGAGTGAAACGAAGAGGTTCACCATAAGACGAGAGGAGACGGGATGCACATGACAGTAGCGACAAAACGCGATTGGCGTTCGATAGAACTTTGGAAGGATGTCACGGATGAACAATGGAATGACTGGATGTGGCAGCTTACGCACACCATCAAGACGGTCGATGATTTGAAGCAGGTAATCAACCTGACACCGGAAGAGGAAGAGGGCGTACGTATTTCTACGCAAACGATTCCACTCAACATCACTCCGTACTATGCTCATCTGATGGACCCAGACGATCCAAGCGATCCGGTTCGCATGCAGTCTGTACCGTTGTCCTCTGAGATGGTTCGAACCAAATACGACATGGAAGACCCACTCCACGAGGATACGGATTCTCCTGTACCTGGTCTGACGCATCGTTATCCAGATCGCGTGCTTTTCCTGGTGACGAACCAATGCTCCATGTACTGCCGTTACTGTACGCGCCGCCGCTTCTCCGGTCAGATCGGAATGGGCGTGCCAAAGAAACAGCTGGATGCCTGTATCGATTACATCCGCTCAAGACCAGAAGTCCGCGATGTACTGCTCTCCGGTGGAGACGGTCTGTTGATCAACGACCGCGTACTGGAGTACATCATCAGCAGCCTGCGCGACATCCCGCATGTTGAAATTATTCGGATCGGTACGCGTGCTCCCGTTGTATTCCCGCAGCGCATTACCGAAAACCTGTGCAATATCCTGAAAAAGTACCATCCAGTTTGGCTCAATACACATTTCAACCATCCAAAAGAAATTACACCGGAAGCGAAGCTGGCTTGCGAGATGCTCGCCAATGCTGGTGTTCCGCTCGGCAACCAGGCAGTTATTTTGGCCGGTATCAACGATTGTGCGAATACGATGAAAAAGCTGGTGCAGGACCTGGTGAAAATCCGCGTTCGCCCGTATTACATCTATCAATGCGACCTGTCAGAGGGAATCGGACACTTCCGCGCGCCTGTCAGCAAAGGGATCGAAATCATTGAGCACCTGCGCGGCCATACTTCCGGCTATGCAGTGCCGACCTTTGTAGTAGACGCTCCGCATGGCGGAGGCAAAATTCCTGTCAGCCCGAACTACATCATTTCGCAAGCATCTGATAAAGTTGTGCTGCGTAATTTTGAAGGCGTGATCACGTCCTATCCAGAGCCGAAGCAATACCACGAGCACGACGAGGAAAACTGCGAATACTGTAAGGCTGCAAAAGGCAAAGCAGTTGGCATCGCAGCACTCATGCAAGACGAGGTAGACAATCTGGAGCCGACTGATCTGCCGCGCAACAAGCGCATCAAAGCAACCAAGGTCAAATCACTCGCAGATGTACGTTCAGAGCAAAAGGCCAAGAAAGAACAGACCACTGCCGAGACGAAGGAAGCTTCAGGAAAATAATCAGGATCAACAGCTACCCGTAAGAAGGTAGCTGTTCTTTTTTTTCGTAAGAATATTTCCAACTCTTCGAAGAGGATGGATGATTCGCAACTTGTGTGATAATATCGAGTTGTGCCCATTATGAGCGCTCGCTCAGTATCGTTTCATTTTTCGAAAAAAATAAACAGACTGACTGAATACTCATTCATTTATTTCCATGATTCTGATAAGATAGAAAAAACGATTTCCACGTCCAAAGAAAAAACTCGCAATAGAGGGGAGTAGAAAACATGCTGGCACTTATTAATTTGATCGCCTTTTTCCTGGTTCTCGCTTACGGGCTATATTTAGCCGGGCATGTCGTGTACAGCAGATACTTGTTTATCAAGCTGGGGAAAAAGCCGGATGTGAAAAATGACTTTGGGGCACGCATCAATCTGATGCTGGACAACGTCATTTTCCACAAGAAGCTGCTGAAGGACAAGAAGAGCGGCGTGATGCACGTCGTGATGTTTTACGGCTTTATCACCCTGCAATTCGGAGCCATCGAGCTGATTATCAAAGGGCTTTCGAAAGGCTATGAGCTTCCTTTTGGTAGCGCTCACAAGTACTTCTCCGTCATGCAGGAGATCACCACGTTTCTCATCTTGGCTGCGGTCGGCTACGCTTTTTACCGCCGCTATATCGAAAAGCTCAAGCGTCTGAAGCGAGGCTTCAAATCGGGGCTGGTACTCTTGCTGATTTCCTCCCTGATGGCGACTGTGTTGCTCTCGCTTGCTTTTGAACAAATTTGGCTCGGACATGATCCATCGGCGTTCGCTCCGATCTCATCAGTTTTCGCGATTGTCTTCTCTGCGATTGGGGTAGGGCCAACGGGTGCAGCGGTAGGCTTTTATGTTTTCTGGTGGCTGCATCTGATCATCTTGCTCGGCTTTGCGGTGTATGTGCCGCAGTCCAAGCACGCGCATTTGTTGTTTGCACCTGTCAACGTGTGGTTCAAAAAGCTGGACCCGCCAGGCAAGCTGACCAGCATTAACTTCGAGGACGAGACGCAGGAAGAATTCGGTGTCGGCAAAATCGAGGATTTTACGCAAACGCAGCTCATCGACCTGTACGCTTGTGTGGAGTGCGGCCGTTGCACGAATATGTGCCCGGCCTCGGGAACGGGAAAAATGCTCTCCCCAATGGATCTGATTACGAAAATGCGCGACCATTTGACCGAAAAAGGTGCGTCGGTGACATCGCGTACGCCATGGATGCCGAGCTTCGCTTTTTCGCAGACGACTGCCAACCAGATTGCGTTCCAAGCATCTGAAGTAGCGGCGACGGCGGAAGGAGCAACCACGGTCTATGAGAAAAGCTTGATCGGCGATGTCATTACTGAGCAGGAGCTGTGGGCTTGTACGACCTGTCGCAACTGTGAAGACCAATGCCCGGTGATGAACGAGCATGTAGATAAAATCATCGATATGCGCCGATACCTGGTCATGACAGAAGGAAGCATGCCAGCAGAAGCGCAGCGTGCCTTGAACAATATCGAGCGTCAGGGTAACCCGTGGGGAATCAACCGCAAAGACCGGACAAAATGGATTGAAGGGCTGAATGGTGAGTACGAGGTGCCAACTGTGAAGCAGGTCGAGGAATTCGAGTACTTGTTCTGGGTAGGCTCGATGGGATCGTTTGACTTGCGCAGCCAAAAAATTTCGCAGGCATTTGTAAAGCTCATGCACGAAGCAGGCGTGAAGTTCGCCATTCTGGGCAACGAGGAAAAGAACTCTGGCGATACGGCTCGCCGCATTGGGAACGAGTTCTTGTTCCAGCAGCTCGCCCAAGAAAATATCGCCTTGTTTGAAGCGTATGAAGTCAAAAAAATCGTTACCTGCGACCCGCATGCTTTCAATACGTTTAAAAACGAGTACCCGGAGTTTGGGTTGAATGCAGAGGTGTACCACCACTCCGAACTGTTGGCAGAGTGGGTGAAGGATGGCAAATTGAAGCCAACCAAGGAAGTCAAAGAGCGCATCACCTACCACGATTCCTGCTACTTGGGCCGCTACAACGAAATTTACGACAAGCCACGCGTGATCCTCGAAGCCATTCCTGGCGTAGAGGTAGTCGAAATGAAGCGAAGCGGCTGCGACAGTATGTGCTGCGGAGCGGGCGGCGGCTTGATGTGGATGGAGGAGCATGAGGGCTCTCGTGTCAACGTCACACGCACGGAGCAAGCTCTGGAGGTCAAGCCGACGGAAATTGCCAGTGCATGCCCATACTGCCTGACGATGATGAACGACGGAATCAAGACCAAAGAGCAGGAAGATCACGTCAAAACACGCGACGTCGCGGAAATTCTCGCAGACGCCATCTAGGTTCATACCATGCGCAAGTCTCGGTGCTAATCAAGCGACGAGGCTTGCGCATTATTTTTTTGCAAAAAAACTGTAAGATAATGGAGCCAGCTGAATCAAAAAGAGTGGGAAGGGAGTGAGGAAGCTGGAGCTTGCAGAGAAAAGTTTAACGAAAACAAAAGAAGCATTATTTGATGAATTGATCCGGCACTATTTGAAAAAGGTGCTGCGACTGGTGTATTTGATGGTCAAGGATCGCAGTCTTGCTGAGGATATTACGCAGGAAGTGTTCCTGTTGGCTTACAAAAACTTGGGGAAATTCCGCCAAGAAAGCTCGATGCAAACATGGGTGTACCGCATTGCCGTCAACGAAGCGAAAAAACATCTACGTTCGTGGTCGTTCCGTCACTTGTTTTTCAAATCGGAAGTGGACATAGAGGTAGTCGAGGGGGCAGAGTCGGCCGTTTTGCAAAATGACCTTCGTACTCGTTTTGCCCGTCTGGTCATGGAGCTGCCGAACAGCTATCGCCAGATGATTGTTCTCCACTACTACGAGGAATTGTCCGTAGAGGAAATTGCGGTCATTTTGGAAATGACTACAGGAGCGGTCTACACAAAAATGCACCGTGCACGTCAAAAGCTCAAAGCGCTGATGGAAACGGAGGGGATCGAATGAACCTGGACAAATTGCTGGCGGAGTTCAAGGAAACGGCAGATCAGACTCTGCTGCGTGAAATAAATGATACGTCAAAGCTGGAGGAGCAGATTCGGATAAGTATCAAGGAAAAACGCAAAAAAAGGTTTCCATTCACCTACCCGCTCAGTGCTGCGGTTGTCGCAGTTGTACTTGTCGCTGCCCCTTACTGGTTGCAAAAGGAAGGTACGAGTATACTCCCTGAGAAGGGAACATCTATTCAGGAAACTTCTGCCCAGCCAAGTATGAATCAAAAGCCGGCTGCCAACTCAGATGCCCGTGCGTTAGACGATCAGAAGATTAAGGAAACAGCAGAGAAGATTTTCGGAATCTTGCATGTTGGCATGACACAAGATCAAGTCAAAGAAAAGCTGCAGTTTCCTCATATCGTTATCGACGAGTATGGCGGAAGCGGGGACGATTACTCGGATGAGTACTGGGGCTACAACATTTTTGCAAAAGAAGGGTACCAGCGAAAAGAGGACTGGGTATTGGAAGAGAAAGAAGGTTTGCTGAATAGAGACTTGGGTTTGGAACTGTTGATTTTTTGGAGGGATAAAAAGGTCAATGGCTATGGCTTAAGCTATGTTCAAGGTAAAGAGATTCATAGCTTTGGCTTAAACAGATCCGGGACCTATTCTGAAAGCATCTCGAAAGGGACCTCAAATTCCAACGAAGAGTACAACGATACACCGGACCCCTCAACCCTATTTGATTTAAAAGACGATGAAAAGGAGCAGCGTTATTTTGCTTATATGGAAATGGAAGAGAAAAATGATGAGTTATGGCGTGGGCTGTCTCCGATTGATATTTTGAAGCTTTACGTGCAAGCACAGAAAGATGATGAGCTTGAAATCATGTACGCCTTGCACAATAACGATGATGGAGTCGAAAAGCCCACACTTGAGCAGTTTTTGGAGGAAATAAAGAAAGATCCGATAGGCGCACGAAATAGTGCGAGGCATTTAAACAAATTGCTTGAGCAAGGAAGCAGCATGTCGATTGAGAATATCTCTGCAAAGGAAGCGGTTGTCTGGATTTCGTTTAAGGACAACATTGAGAAGGTCGGCTATCGCATGGAGAAAAACAAAAAGGGAATCTGGAAAGTCGGTTGGAGAGCTTTGCAATAATAGAGGCTAGATGTGTTGTGAAGACACGTAAAAGGACAATAGGAGTGGATACAGTTGAAACGAAGAATCACAGGGATCACCATTGCGGTTGCAGCAGGCTTAATCGTCGGAGGTTGCTACTCCTCTAGTTCGAGTGCAGCTACCGAGCCTACACAGCCGCCAGTTGTAGAGCAAAAACAAGCGGAAGCAGAGCCTAAAGTCATTCTCGATGAAAAATTTCTGAAGTCTCTTGAAAAGAACGAAATAAACGGCTTTCCTATCGCAATCGGCATGAAAAAGGAAGAGGTCATTTCCCTTTATGGAAAAGTCACCAAAGAGGATTTCTGGAATGGTGGGATCTATCACGATTTTGAAAAGCTGAAAGGCGGATCTGTCCTCTTCGACGGGAAGGATCGTGTATACGGGATCGAGTTAGCAGCGCAACATCTGAGCGAAATGAATCTGGGATCGATCATCAAGAAAGTGGGCAAACCTTCAGAGCAAGGGTGGAGCGATCTCAGGGAGGAGTATGTTATTTATTATGAAGCGGCAGATAACCTCGTCTATATTTATGCAGCGGACGAGAAGCTTCCTGCGGGAAAAGTCAGAAATGCAGACAGAATCCAAATCATCAACAAAAAAATGTACGATGAAGCACCCCCAGAGTAAACGTAAAAAAGCCAGTAAGAAGGCTTGCCAACGATAGTTGAATAAAGAGGCTCCAGGAAGTCAATCAAAACTCGACTTTTTGGACGCCTTCTTTTTTTCATTATTGATTGACTATTCGTACGGAAGACGGCAAAATAAAAGTATGCAAAATGAACGAACGCTCGATCAATTTAGTTTTTGTTGATGTGAAATATCATCCGAATGGAGGTCATTCGATGAAAACGGTCATTGTAGGGGCAGCGCGTACCCCGTTTGGTAAGTTTGGCGGAGCTTTGAAAGCGCTATCGGCAGTGGAACTCGGTTCCATTGTAATCAAGGAAGCAGTAGAACGCGCTGGCATTTCCGGCGATCAGGTGGACGAAGTGATCATGGGTATGGTTTTGCAGGCAGGTGCGGGTCAGGTGCCCTCACGCCAGGCGGCTCGCAAGGCTGGTTTGCCGTGGAATGTAGCGAGTGAGACGATCAACAAAGTATGTGCGTCCGGGATGCGTGCAGTGACGATGGGGGATCAGATCATTCGTGCAGGGGACGGAGAAATCATCGTCGCGGGCGGCATGGAGAGCATGAGCAACGCACCGTATGCATTGCCGGATGCACGTAACGGAATGCGGATGGGAGATTCGACCGTTCGCGATCTCATGATGTACGACGGCCTCACTTGCCCGTTTCATCAAGTGGCGATGGCTGTTCATGGCAGCAATGTGGCGGAAGAGAACGGGATTACGCGAGAAGAGCAGGATGCGTGGGCGCTGCGCAGCCAGCAGAGAGCCGCACAAGCGATGGAAAAAGGACTTTTTGCCGACGAGCTCGTCTCGGTTTCCATTCCGCAAAGAAAAGGGGAGCCACTGCAAGTAACCGTCGATGAAGGACCACGTCCGGATACCACCGAGGAAGGATTGGCGAAGCTGCCACCCGTGTACAAAAAGGACGGAACAATCACGGCAGGCAATGCGCCGGGAATCAACGACGGAGCGGCAGCAATGGTGCTGATGTCAGACGCGAAAGCACAGCAGTTGGGCATCAAGCCACTTGCGACGATACTGGGACACGCCGCGGTCGGCGCAGAGGCTCCTTATATCGCGACAACTCCGGGGCTTGCGATCAACAAGCTCTTGGAAAAGACAGGTGTCTCGCTTTCGGAGATCGATCTATTTGAGGTAAACGAAGCATTTGCCGCAGTGATTTTGACCAGTGGCAAAATCGTTGGCTGGGACGCAGAGAAAGTGAATGTAAACGGGGGAGCGATTGCGTTCGGACACCCGATTGGCGCGAGTGGCGCTCGGATCATTATGCACCTCGCCTATGAATTGAAAAGACGAGGCGGCGGCTTAGGGATCGCGGCAATTTGCAGTGGTGCCGCACAGGGTGACGCTATCTTGATTAAAGTAGAGTAAGGGAGGCCTTTTTGCATGAACGTACAAACGATTATGGTCATCGGAGCAGGACAGATGGGCAGCGGAATTGCCCAAGTAGCGGCGCAGGCTGGCTTTCGCGTTTATTTAAACGACGTCCAGCAAGCATTTGTGGAACGCGGCCTGGCTACGATTACGAAAAACTTGTCGCGCAACGTGGAAAAAGGCAAGCTCAGCGAAGCGGAAAAAGAAACGATTCTCGGTCGTTTGACACTGTCTACTGATCTGGCAGATGCGTCTGATGCAGATTTTGTGGTAGAAGCAGTGACAGAAAACATGGCGGTCAAAACGCAAATCTTTTCCAAGCTGGATGAGGTATGTCCGCCGCATACGGTGCTCGCGAGCAATACATCCTCCCTGCCAATTACAGAGATTGCCGCAGTTACGAAGCGTCCGGAAAAAGTGATCGGGATGCATTTTATGAACCCCGTTCCCGTGATGAAGCTGGTTGAGATCATTCGTGGGCTGCAAACATCCGATGAGGTCTATCAGTTGACAGAAGATTTGTCCAAACAAATGAGCAAGGTACCCGTGAGCGTAAACGATTTCCCTGGTTTTGTGTCCAATCGGGTACTGATGCCAATGCTGAATGAAGCGATTTATTGCGTGTACGAAGGAGTTGCAACACCGGAAGCGATTGATGAAGTCATGAAGCTGGGCATGAACCATCCGATGGGGCCGCTTCAGTTGGCCGATTTCATCGGGCTGGACACTTGCCTCTACATTATGGAGGTACTGCACGAAGGGTTCGGTGATTCGAAATACCGCCCATGCCCATTGCTGCGCAAGTACGTCAAAGCAGGTTGGCTAGGCAAAAAATCCGGTCGTGGTTTCTACGTGTACAACTAGGCAAGGTAGTTCAAAAAGTCATCTTTTGATCACGAAGTAGTACTGAAAGCGTATGCGACGTCGAAAGTGGCGTACACCTTCGAAGTCCGGTGCTCATGTAGTTCTCTACATTCCGCTCCTCCTTCTTCAGGTTCTCGCCACTTTCTCGGTGCTGAATTGACGACTTTTTGAACTTTTGCTAGAGAGGACTTTTCGCAGAAAGGTAGGACGGACATGGATTTCCGATTGAACGAAGAGCAAGAGATGATGCGCCGCATGGTGCGAGACTTTGCCCAGAAAGAGATCGCCCCTTTCGTCCCGGTGATGGAAGAGACGGACCAGTTCCCGCGTCAGATCCTGAAAAAGATGGGCGAGATGGGGCTCATGGGCATTCCGATCGCCGAAGAGTGGGGAGGAGCAGGAGCGGACTTTATTTCCTACATTTTGGCCATTCACGAGATTTCCAAGGTGAGTGCGACAGTAGGCGTCATTTTGTCCGTGCATACCTCCGTCGGGACGAACCCGATTCTCTACTTCGGTACCGAGGAGCAAAAACGCAAATACGTGACGAAGCTTGCAAGTGGTGAATACCTCGGGGCTTTTGCCTTGACCGAGCCGCATGCAGGTTCTGATGCGAGCAGTATACGAACCACAGCCGTGAAAAAAGGCGACGAGTACATCCTGAACGGAAACAAAGTGTTCATCACGAACGGCGGAGAAGCAGATACGTATATCGCGTTTGCCGTAACTGACTCTACAAAGGGAACCAAGGGAATATCGGCCTTTATCGTAGACAAGGATACACCGGGCTTCTCGGTTGGGAAAAAGGAAAAAAAGATGGGACTGCACGGTTCCTACACGACAGAGCTCGTATTCGACAATGCGCGTGTGCCGGTTGCCAACCTGCTGGGGCAGGAAGGGGAAGGCTTCTGTATCGCGATGGCGAATCTGGATTCCGGACGAATCGGGATTGCTGCACAAGCCCTTGGCATTGCCGAAGCCGCAGTCCAGTACGCGACAGAGTATGCGCGGGAACGCAAGCAGTTCGGACAATCGATTGGCAAGCAGCAAGCCATCGCCTTCAAGCTGGCTGATATGGCGACGAAAGCAGAAGTAGCCCGGTTGCTGGTATACCGAGCGGCGTGGCTGCGCAGTCAAGGAATCGCTTGTGGAATGGAAGCCTCGATGGCAAAACGCGTTGCCACAGACTCAGCGATGGAGCTCGCCACAGAAGCCGTGCAAATCTTTGGCGGCTATGGCTACACCAGAGAATATCCGGTTGAGCGTCTATTCCGGGATGCGAAAGTAACGCAAATCTATGAGGGCACCAACGAAATTCAGCGAATCGTTATCGCTAAGCATTTGCTTGCTGATTCATAGAAAGATGAAAAACACATGGGGGAGTGATTCATATGAATTTCCAACTGACCGAAGAACATGACATGATGCGCAAAATGATTCGCGACTTTGCAGAGAATCAAGTAGCTCCGACAGCAGCCGAGCGCGATGAAGAAGAGTGCTTTGATCGTTCTATTTTTGAGCAAATGGCTGAGCTTGGACTGACAGGCATTCCTTGGCCGGAACAATACGGCGGAGCAGGTGCAGATTACCTGAGCTACGTCATTGCAGTGGAAGAACTCTCCCGTGTGGATGCCTCCATCGGTGTGACACTGTCCGCACATGTTTCCTTGGCGAGCTGGCCGATTTACAAATTCGGGACAGAGGAGCAAAAGCAAAAGTTTTTGCGTCCATTGGCAGAGGGCAAGAAGATGGGGGCGTACTGTTTGACCGAGGCGGGATCTGGCTCTGATTCTGCAGGAATGCGCACGACAGCCGTACGCGATGGCGATCACTACATTTTAAATGGCACCAAAATTTTCATTACCAATGCAGGCGAAGCAGAAATCTACATCGTATTCGCGGTCACCCAACCAGAGCTGAAGCACAAAGGCATTACGGCTTTCATCGTTGAAAAAGGCACGGACGGCTTCACGATGGGGAAAAAGGAGAAAAAGCTGGGTATCCGTTCCTCGCCAACACTTGCGGTCAATTTTGAAGATGTGCGCGTGCCGGTAGAAAATAGGCTGGGCGAAGAAGGACAAGGGTTCAAGATCGCGATGATGACATTGGACGGAGGAAGAAACGGTATCGCCGCTCAAGCATTGGGAATTGCACAAGGTGCGTACGAGCATGCGCGGAACTATGCCAAAGAACGCAGTCAGTTTGGCAAACCAATCGCTTCCTTGCAGGCAATCCAGTTCAAATTGGCAGACATGGCTACCAAGATCGAGGCATCCCGTTTGCTTACTTACCAAGCAGCGTGGCTGGAGGACCAAGGTCTACCATATGGCAAAGCATCTGCGATGTCCAAAGTATTTGCAGGGGATACAGCAATGGAAGTAACAACTGAGGCTGTTCAGGTTTTCGGTGGTTACGGCTACACGCGGGAGTATCCTGTGGAGCGCTTCATGCGTGATGCCAAAATTACACAAATCTATGAAGGAACAAATGAAATCCAACGTGTCGTGATCAGCAATTTCCTGCTAAAAGAGTAGGAAGCTGTCCCGTCTTCCAACACGATTACACACATAGAAAAGAAAAGTTTGGCTTTGTGCTCTTACTCGCGTATAATGATCTGCGAATGATACAAAAGTAGAGTGTTTGCGCCTTCTTTTCTATGAGGTGTCTGACCAAACGCTCAGTCGGTTGGAAAGGTGGATTTTGGAGTGTCTGACAAGAGAAAAACAATACCGTCCCTGGTAAAGGACCCAAAACTGATCGAGAGAAGACGAGAGCAGATTATTGAGGCTGCCGTTCATCTCTTCATTAATAAAGGTTTTCATAAAACGACGACAAGGGAGATTGCCCGGGCGTCTGGATTTAGTATTGGTACGTTGTACGAGTATATCGAGTCAAAAGAAGACGTGCTTTATCTTGTTTGCGATGCCATTCATGCGGAGATGGAGACGCGCTTGCGTGAGGCGATCAATTTCAACGGAACTGGCTTGAAAACATTAAAGGTCGCACTAAAGAGCCTGATCCGCGTAATGGATCAGATGAGTGACCGCGTTTTGCTTATTTATCAGGAAGCCAAATCATTGCCAAAAGAAACACTCCGCTACGTGTTGGGGCGTGAAGAAGCGATTTCGCACATTTTCGTCGAAATTCTGGAAAAAGGGATTGCCGATGGTTCGCTGCGCATTGACGAAAAGAACGTCAAGCTGATGGCCGACAATATCATGGTGCTGGGCGAAATGTGGGTCTTCCGCCGCTGGGCATTGAAAAAGCACTATACCATTGAGGAGTACACAGAGAAGCAAATTGCCCTGTTGCTTCGCGAAATCAGTGTCTCCGATTAAGAAGAAAGTTTGAAAAGTCTGGGAAACAAAGAGTGCCAAGCATACCTCGCGTCTACCGCGCCTTGATCTGCTTGGCTCTGTTTTTCCGCCTTTTTAAACTTATGAAAAGGAGAGTGGAACGATGGAAACGGAAGTGTATCGTCCGCAAAACAAGGTTCGCTTTGTGACCGCAGCCAGTCTGTATGATGGTCACGATGCCTCGATTAATATCATGCGCCGTATTTTACAATCGTCGGGAGTAGAGGTCATCCATCTCGGACACAACCGCTCTGTTGACGATATTGTAACAGCCGCTGTCCAGGAGGATGTGCAAGGGATTGCCATCAGTTCCTACCAAGGCGGTCATGTGGAGTATTTCAAATACGTAATTGATCTATTACGCGAGCGGGGAGCAGAGCATATCCGTGTTTTTGGCGGCGGTGGCGGCGTTATCGTTCCACGCGAGATTCGGGAATTGGAAGAGTACGGAGTCTGTAAAATTTACTCGCCAGATGATGGCAGACGATTGGGCTTGCAAGGCATGATCAACGACATGATCAGACATAGCGATTTCCCAACCGTTAAGCAACTGGAGGAAGAAGTAGCAGGCTTACGCGAGCAAAACCATCAGGCGATTGCCCGGCTTATTTCCGTTGCTGAGTATGCAGTGGACCAACCCGTATGGACAGAACCTCTCCGGGAAATTTTAGTGGAAGCTGATTCAACCATTCCGGTATTAGGGATCACAGGCACGGGTGGAGCAGGAAAAAGCTCATTAACCGATGAGCTTGTTCGTCGATTTATTCGCACTTATCCCGAGAAGACGGTTGCGATCTTATCTGTCGATCCATCCAAGCAAAAATCAGGTGGAGCGTTACTAGGTGACCGTATCCGTATGAATGCGAATTCGACACCGCGCGTATACATGCGCAGTCTCGCCACCCGCAAATCAGGCATGGAGCTGTCTGCTGCATTAAAAGACGCGATTCAAGTAACCCGTTCTGCCCATTTTGATCTGATTATTGTGGAAACGAGCGGGATTGGTCAGGGGGATGCGCAGGTCACAGAAGTGTGCGACGTCTCCATGTACGTCATGACCAGTGAATTCGGGGCACCATCCCAGTTGGAAAAGATTGATATGCTCGACTTTGCTGATGTGATCGCGATCAACAAATTTGAGCGCAAAGGCTCGGAGGACGCTCTTCGCGAGGTTCGCAAGCAATATCGACGCAATCATCAGCTTTTTGAGCTGCCGGATGAAAAGGTTCCTGTGTATGGTACGATTGCGAGCCAGTTTAACGATCCGGGAACGAATGTGTTATTTGCTGCCTTGATGCATCGAATGGTAGAAAAGACTGGCGTTGACTGGCCTGTGGAGCATCTGGATACGACTCCTGTTAACATTCATAAAACTTCGTTGATTCCGACAGAGAGAATCAATTATTTGCAAGACATTGCCAACACCGTCCGCCAATACCGTGCCTATGCCGAAGAGCAGTCGTTGATTGCCCGCAAGCTGTTCCAGTTGCAGGGCGCAAAGGAGACGGTACTTGCCTCGGGAGATTCTGCGGCTACCGAGCTGGCAGCGGTGCTCGATAAGCAAATCGTTCTTTTTGAAGAAAAGCTACATCCGGAGTGCCGACGTATTCTCGAAAATTGGCCTAAGCTCAAGGAAGCGTATCGGAAGGATCAATTCGTCACGAAAATTCGCGACAAGGAATTGATTACCAAGCTTTTCAGTGTATCGTTGTCTGGTACACGCATTTCAAAAGTAGCCGTCCCTGATTACGAGGATTGGGGAGAAATTTTAAAGTGGTCGTTAAAAGAAAACGTACCAGGTGAATTCCCTTATACCGCAGGAGTATTTCCGTTTAAACGTGAGGGAGAGGACCCTAAGCGACAATTTGCTGGCGAAGGTACTCCAGAGCGGACGAACAAACGCTTTCACTTCCTGTCTCAAAATGATGATGCGAAGCGACTCAGTACGGCTTTTGACTCGGTTACGCTGTATGGTGAGGACCCTGACTACCGCCCGGACATTTACGGGAAGATCGGTACGAGTGGGGTTAGCATTTGCACCCTGGATGACATGAAAAAGCTGTACGCCGGCTTTGATCTATGTGCACCTAGCACTTCTGTGTCCATGACGATCAACGGTCCTGCGCCCATGATTTTGGCCATGTTCATGAATACGGCGATTGAGCAGCAGCTAGATGCTTTTGTCCAAAAAGAAGGGCGCCAGCCTACCGAGGACGAAGCGAAGCAAATCAGGGCGTACACGCTGTCGACCGTTCGCGGAACCGTTCAGGCGGATATTTTGAAAGAGGATCAGGGGCAAAACACGTGTATCTTCTCGACAGAATTTGCCTTGCGGATGATGGGGGATATCCAGCAGTATTTTATCGATCAGAAAGTGCGGAACTACTACTCTGTGTCCATTTCCGGCTATCATATTGCGGAGGCGGGGGCGAATCCGATTACGCAGCTTGCGTTTACGCTGTCTAACGGATTTACCTACGTCGAGTACTATTTAAGCCGTGGCATGAACATCGATGACTTTGCGCCGAACTTGTCTTTCTTCTTCTCCAATGGTCTCGATCCGGAATACACCGTGATTGGACGTGTGGCTCGCCGGATTTGGGCAACCGTGATGAAGAATCGTTATGGTGCAAATGACCGCAGCCAAAAGCTGAAGTACCACATCCAGACATCCGGCCGTTCCTTGCACGCGCAGGAGATGGATTTCAACGATATCAGAACGACCTTGCAGGCCTTGATTGCCATTTACGACAACTGTAATTCACTTCACACGAATGCATACGACGAGGCGATTACGACCCCGACAGAGAATTCTGTGCGGCGCGCGATGGCGATTCAGATGATCATCAACAAGGAAATGGGACTCGCGAAAAATGAGAACCCGCTTCAAGGGGCATTCATCATCGACGAGTTGACTGATTTGGTAGAAGAGGCAGTTATGCAAGAGTTCGAGCGGATCAGTTCTCGCGGAGGCGTACTGGGAGCGATGGAGACTCAATACCAGCGCGGCAAAATTCAAGACGAGTCCATGTATTACGAGATGAAAAAGCATACAGGCGAGCTGCCAATTATTGGGGTGAACACGTTCATCAATCCGAATGCATCTGAGGACGATTACGAGATTGAATTGGCTCGGGCAACCGAAGAGGAAAAAGAACAGCAAATCATAAATCTCCGTGCATTCCAGGAGCGCCACAAGGATGTGTCTGCGACTGCGCTGCGGCGCCTGCAGGAAGTGGCCATGGCGGGAGAGAACATCTTTGCTGAGCTGATGGAGACGGTAAAAGTAGCATCGCTTGGACAAATCAGTGCTGCTCTGTATGAAGTAGGCGGTCAATACCGCAGAAATATGTAAGACAAATCCCTCGGTAGCGATTGCCGAGGGATGTCTTTGGTTTTGGTGTCGACAAGAATTAGTCAGCCCCTGTTTGAAAGCCTTGCATTTTCGTCTAAAATAAGGAATACTGTATGATAGCCTTCTTATGTTGTACAATGTACAATCGAAGAAATCGATATCATTTATGAATGACTTATACCAGCCTGCGTCCCCCGAACAGGGCACCGGGTCAGTATTCAAATCAATCGTTTTTATATGGAAAGGACGTGCCCTGAGTGAGTCAATTGTTTGCTCATATGGATTCCGAGAAACTGAGTGAGATGGCGTTAGTTGACATTGCGTATGAAATTTTGCGTGAAACTAACCGCACTTACAACTTCCGCGAGCTGATGAATGAACTGGTTGCAGTGCGCAAGCTGACAGATGAACAACTCATGGCAATCATCGCGCAAGTATACACAGAAATTAACATTGATGGCCGCTTCGTGTGCCTCGGTGACAACGTATGGGGATTGAAACGCTGGTACCCAACCGACACCGTGGAAGAAACCCAAGAGGGTGGCGGAACGAAGAAGAAGAAAATCGTCACGGAAGACGACTTCGACGATTACGATTCCGAAGACGAAGGTGTCGAAGAATTCGAGGACGACGATGTTGTCATCTTTGAGGACGAAGAGGAATTCGTTGACGAGGATTCTGAAATCGAAGAAGAAGAAATCGATGGAGAAATCGACGAGGAAGAACTCGAAGACGAAGATGATGAGATGTTCGAAGAGGACGAAGAGCTTGAGGAAGAGGAATCTGACGAAGAGCTCGACGACGAAGACGAGAAATAGGTCCTTGACTTCCGCTTGAGGGACAGATAAAATACTCCTTGGGCTTCACATGAAGAAGGATCAAATATGGGAAACTATAAAACAAAAGTGCCCCTACCCCATTTCTTTACGGGATAGGACTCGCTTTTGTTTTTCTTTTTTTTTGGAGCCGTCTTCATTCGATTTTTATAACAACTTAAGGGTGAGGGAAAGAGGGGACGTAACGATGACGAAGTATATTTTTGTGACAGGCGGGGTTGTATCCTCGTTGGGAAAAGGAATTACAGCGGCTTCTCTGGGCCGACTCTTGAAAAATAGGGGTCTGAAGGTAACTATCCAAAAGTGTGACCCATACATCAACGTTGACCCGGGAACGATGAGTCCGTATCAACACGGGGAAGTTTTCGTAACGGACGATGGTGCGGAAACAGACCTGGACTTGGGCCACTATGAGCGCTTTATCGATATCAACCTGAGCGCTAACTCCAATATGACGACTGGTAGAATTTACTCGACTGTCATCGCCAAAGAACGCCGTGGCGACTATTTGGGAGGAACCGTTCAAGTTATTCCTCACATCACGAACGAAATCAAAGATCGCATTTTCCGTGCAGGTCGCGAAACCGGGGCAGATGTAGTGATTACCGAGATCGGTGGAACTGTAGGGGATATCGAGAGCTTGCCATTCCTTGAATCCATTCGCCAGATCAAAAGTGACATCGGTCGCGAAAACGTCATGTACATTCACGTAACCCTGGTACCATACATCAAGGCAGCAGGTGAAATGAAAACCAAGCCTACGCAACATAGCGTGAAAGAACTGCGCAGCTTGGGTATTCAACCAAATGTAATCGTGACACGTACCGAGCAACCGATGACGCAAGAAATGAAAGACAAGTTGGCTCTGTTCTGTGATATTGATAAAAATGCGGTAGTGGAATGTGTAGACGCTGATAGCCTTTACGATGTACCACTGCAATTGCAAGCACAAGGATTGGACGATTATGTATGCCGCCACTTGGGTCTGACTTGCCAAGAAGCGGATATGACAGAGTGGAAATCGCTCGTATCGAAAATCAAAAACCTGTCCAAGACGACTACCATTGCAATCGTTGGTAAATATGTAGAATTGCATGATGCGTACTTGTCCGTAGCAGAAGCGCTGTACCATGGTGGCTATGCGAACGACTCCAAAGTAGAAATCAAATGGGTGCACGCGGAAGAAGTTACGCCAGAAAATGTTGGCGAACTGCTCGGTGATGTAAAAGGTATCCTCGTACCAGGCGGCTTTGGCGATCGTGGTATCGAAGGTAAAATCATCGCTACGCGCTATGCTCGTGAAAATAAAGTACCATTCCTCGGAATTTGCCTGGGTATGCAAATCGCTGTGATCGAGTTCGCTCGCCACGTAGCGGGTATGGACGGCGCAAACAGCTCCGAGATCAACCCGAATACAGCATATCCGGTTATTGACCTCTTGCCAGAGCAAAAAGATATCGAGGACAAGGGCGGTACAATGCGTCTGGGTCTCGGTCCAACCAAAGTGGAAGAAGGCACGCTGACTGAGGCTGCATACGGAAGTACCCTGGTTTATGAGCGTCATCGTCATCGTTATGAAGTGAACAACGAATACCGTGATCAATTGGCGCAGTTGGGCTTGCGTTTTGCAGGTACAACTCCAGATGGTCGTCTGGTTGAAATCGTGGAAGTTCCAGAACATCCATGGTATGTAGCGACACAGTTCCATCCAGAGTTCACATCCCGTCCGAACCGTCCACAGCCACTGTTCCGTGACTTCGTGAAGGCTTCCCTGAACAAATAACATAGTTCGTTAAATAGAAAGACGCACCCGCGATGTATAGTCGCAGGTGCGTCTTGTGCTTTCCAAGTAGATCAATGGAACAAGGGAGATAGCCAGGCTACCCAGTAGGCGGACGGAATGAGCAGGAATTGAGCCAAAATCGTTCCGATAAAACGTGAGATCATCAGCCATAGGTACATGTCGCGAATGGATTGCTGCGTAGTTTTCCCTTGCATTGCTTTTTCTGTCAAAAGGGCAATTTGCGGGTCTACCAGAATCGTCATGAAAATCGTGGCAAAGCCGTTGATTAATCCGGAAGACATCAGAACGGTTGCTTTGTAATCCGGGGCTAGCAATGTCGCGTACAACACGGACAGTACGCTGCTTGTGTAGATAGCTGTCCCCAATGCATTAAGTAACAGTAATCGTTTGGGAACGCCTTTGATTCGAAACCGAGAGATGGCTTGCCAGCTAGGAATCCGGACATGATGGTGGACACGGCGGATGGTTTCGACAGTAACTGCCGTGCGAATCATTTGCGGAATTGAGCCCGCTATCTCCAAGTGCGAGATCATTCGTTTCGATAGTTGGACAAAAGTGGGGAACAGTACGATAGCCGCCAAGGTTCCGAGCGAGGACGCTGCAATAATCACGTGCAATTGCGTGCTAGGATCAAAGTGCTCGATCGCAGCTTGATCCATCAATCCCCCGGTAAAGGGTCCTTGAATCAGGTTGGAAGTACGGGAGAGGAGCAATACGATCCCGACCAGAGACATCGCTACAGCTATCCTGCCTGTTTGTACCCCTGCAAAACGGATTCCGTAGGTAAGTGTCTCTGTTGTATGGATAATAAATGTTAACAAGCAAATCAGCCACAGAGCATCCATAGTAAGTATCTGGCTCCTTGTGTGTAGGGGAAATTGGTTTTTCCCATTATACTCGAAATGAGGCCTATGGGAAATTTTAAGCAGACGTTCAGCAAAAAAGGTGAAGGAGTTTCCTGATTTTAGGCGAACCCATAATAATTAAGAAAACGCATTCGTCAGGGGGGAATCAGAATGTTCGACAAACAAGATAAAAAGGTACTGGTTGTGGATGACCAGTATGGGATTCGCATTTTACTGTATGAGGTGCTGGGGAAAGAAGGGTACAAGACCTTTCAGGCAGCAAACGGGAAAATGGCATTAGAGATTGTGGAAAAAGAATCGCCAGATTTGGTTATCCTCGACATGAAGATCCCTGGGATGGATGGTATTGAGATCTTGAAACACATCAAGAAGATCAATCAGGAAATCAAAGTCATCATGATGACAGCTTACGGAGAGCTGGACATGATCAAAGAAGCAACACAACTGGGAGCTTTGACTCATTTTACAAAGCCATTTGATATCGATGAACTACGAATGGCGGTGCATCAGCAATTAGCTTGTTAGGAACTGACTGCTAAGGTCAGGGTACAAGCGTCCCTGTTAACAAATGCTTGTCTGTGGTATAATAAGCCACATGACTGAAGTCTGCTAGAGGAGGATTTACAAAATGCCACTGGTACCTATGACCGCTTTTACCGAAGACGTCAAAAAGCATAAATACGCCGTCGGACAATTTAACCTGAACAATCTGGAGTTTACTCAAGCGATTACGGAAGCTGCGATGGAAGAAAAATCGCCTGTGATCTTTGGTGTTTCTGAGGGTGCATTGAAATACATGGGGATCGATTATACAGTAGCGATTGCAAAAGTGGCTGCTGAACGCGCAGGAGTTCCTGTTGCTTTGCATCTTGACCATGGTAGCAATTTCGACATGGTAATGAAGTGCATTCGCGCTGGGTTCTCTTCTGTTATGTTCGATGGTTCCCATCATTCGTTTGAAGATAACCTTCGCCTGACCAAACAGGTTGTAGAGGCTGCTCACGCTGTTGGCGTATCGGTAGAAGGTGAACTCGGTACCATCGGCGGAGTGGAAGACGACTTGTCTGTTGACGAGGAAGATGCTACTCTGGCAAATCCTGAGGAAGCAATCCGCTTCTGGGAAGAAACAAAAGTAGACTACGTAGCGATTGCTGTAGGTACAGCACACGGTATGTACAAAGGAGTTCCAAAAATCCGCTACGACATTATCGAAAAAGTAGCGAGCAACATTGGAGCGCCGATCGTTCTTCACGGTGGTTCCGGCGTACCAGACGAAGCGATTATCGAATCCATCCGTTTGGGCGTAGGAAAAATCAATGTAAATACAGAAAGCCAAGTCGCATGCACGGAAACAGTTCGCAAAGTGCTGGCTGCTAAGCCGAATGAGATCGACCCACGCAAATACCTGAGCCCTGCTCGCGATGCGATCAAGGAAGTAGTAAAAGGAAAAATGCGCTTGTTCGGAAGCAGCAACCGCGCGTAACTGGGAGGCTAATCATGCGTTTTTTGATTGATACAGCAAACGTTGAAGAAATCCGCGAGATTCACGAATGGGGAGTTCTGGCAGGTGTAACGACAAATCCGTCCCTGGTTGCCAAAGAAGGACGCGATTTTGTAGAAACCCTGAAAGAAATTCTCGATATTGTTGACGGTCCGATCAGTGCCGAAGTCATCAGTACAGATGCAAAAGGCATGATTGAAGAGGGAGAGAAGCTCGCTGCTCTTTCGAAAAACATCGTCATCAAGCTGCCAATGACCGCAGAAGGTTTGAAGGCAACGAAGTATTTTGCTAAACGCAAAATCAGAACAAACGTAACACTGGTGTTCTCCGCGAACCAGGCACTTTTGGCTGCGCGCGCAGGTGCGAGCTTTGTGTCTCCGTTCTTGGGACGCCTGGATGATATTGGTCAAGATGGCATGCAATTGATCGAAGATATTGCAGAAATCTTTTCTGTTCATGGTATCGACACCGAGATCATTGCGGCATCTGTGCGCCACCCTGTTCACGTAACAGAGGCAGCTCGCCGTGGTTCTCACTTCGCTACCATTCCAGCGAAAGTATTCAAACAACTGATTGCCCATCCACTGACAGACAGTGGCTTGGAGAAATTCCTCGCTGACTGGGCAAGCATGCAAAAATAAGGACATGTGTTGAAAGTCCAAGCACCTTTTCCATTGGGGAAGGTGCTTCTTTCCCGATTACGCCTGAGGAGAGCAAAGCATGGATAAGCTGATCATCAACGGTGGAAAACCGCTCGCGGGGACGGTGACCATCAGCGGAGCAAAAAACAGCGCAGTCGCACTCATCCCAGCAGCGTTGCTGGCAGATGGACCCGTTGTTATTGAGAATCTCCCCCGTATTCAGGATGTAGGTATTTATCACGAGCTCTTGCAGGAAATGGGAGCTGACGTGCTGTTCGAAGAAGATTGGATGGAAATCGATGGACGCGGTATGAGGCTAATGCTCATGCCAAATGGTCGCATCAAAAAGCTTCGCGCCTCGTACTATTTGTGGGGAGCCTTGCTCGCCAAGTTCGGTGAAGCGCAGGTTGGCTTGCCAGGTGGCTGTGATTTGGGCCCGCGTCCAGTAGATTTGCATATCAAAGGCTTTGAAGCGATGGGCGCCGAGGTGGAGAACAAAAACGGCGTCATGACTATTCGTGCCCAAAATGGACGGTTGCAGGGCGCGCGAATTTATCTCGATCTGGTCAGTGTTGGTGCGACCATTAACATTATGCTGGCTGCTGCCAAAGCAGATGGTGTGACCATTATTGAAAACGCTGCCCGTGAGCCTGAGATCGTCGATGTAGCGACCTTGCTCAACAACATGGGAGCAAACATCAAAGGCGCGGGAACGGACATGATCCGCATTCAAGGCGTAGAACGCTTGCGCGGATGCCGTCATACGATTATCCCTGATCGAATCGAAGCGGGGACGTACATGATTGCAGCAGCGGCTACGAACGGCAATGTGATGGTGGAGAATGTCATTCCAAAGCATTTGGAGTCTGTGACGGCCAAGCTGCGCGAAATCGGTGTGCAAGTGGTAGAGCAGGATGATAGTATCCAAGTCATCGGATATGATTCTTATCGATCAATCGATGTGAAAACGAGTCCGTATCCGGGTTTTCCAACGGATCTTCAGCAGCCGATCACGACCTTGCTGACTCTTGCCAAAGGCTCAAGCATCGTGACGGACAATATTTACAGCTCGCGTTTTCGACATGTAGATGAACTGCGCCGTATGGGAGCTTCCTTGAGGATTGAAGGAAGATCGGCTGTCATCGAAGGCGGAAGCAAACTGAATGGTGCCAAAGTGGTAGCTTCGGATTTGCGTGCGGGAGCAGCTCTGTTCATTGCCGGACTGGCAACAAACGGCACGACAGAATTAGAAGGACTTGAACATATAGATCGTGGCTACGAAAACTTGGTGGGCAAACTGCAAGCCTTGGGGGCCGATATTACTCGGGTAGGCCTGCAAAGCATGGAAAACCACCAGCGTTAACCAATCACCAGGAGAGGAGTCTTCCAGAATGGAACGCAGTTTAACACTTGAACTGGTACGTGTGACTGAAGCTGCTGCTTTGGCTTCTGCCAGTTGGATGGGTCTCGGAAAAAAAGATGAGGCTGACGATGCGGCAACGACCGCAATGCGCAATGAATTTATGAAAGTGCCGATGGATGGCGTGGTAGTAATTGGTGAGGGCGAAATGGACGAAGCACCAATGCTGTACATCGGTGAGCGATTGGGCCAGGGAGTGGCTCCGGCAGTCGATGTGGCTGTTGACCCTTTGGAGGGAACCAATATCCTCGCAAAAGGTACATGGGGAGCGATTTCGGTCATTGCCATTGCAGACCGTGGAAATTTGTTGCATGCTCCTGACATGTATATGGAGAAAATGGCAGTAGGGCCTAAAGCAGTCGGCAAAGTCGATATCAACGCACCGGTTCGTGACAACCTGAAAGCGGTAGCGCAAGCACAGGGGAAAGATATCAGCGATTTGGTTGCTATTGTGCTTGACCGTGATCGTCACTCTAGGGTGATCCACGAAATTCGTGAGGCAGGTGCGCGTATTCGCCTCATCTCAGACGGAGACGTAGCTGCTGCGATCAATACCGCTTTCCCGGATACAGGTGTAGACATTTTGTTCGGTTCTGGAGGAGCTCCTGAAGGTGTTCTGGCAGCAGTTGCCTTGAAATGCCTCGGGGGAGAAATTCAGGGCAAGCTGTTACCACAAAATGAAGATGAGATTAAACGCTGTGTCAAAATGGGATTAACGAACCCTCATCAAGTACTGTTCATGGATGATTTGGTGAAAGGTGATGACGCCATTTTTGCAGCGACAGGTGTAACAGATGGCGAGTTGCTCAAAGGGGTTCGCTTCCAAGGAACTCGTGCGACGACTAATTCCGTTGTTATGCGTGCAAAAACCGGAACGGTACGTTTCATTGAAGGGAACCACCGCTTAGAACGCAAGCCGAGTAACGGTTTGTAAGAAAACAATTTTCGCATTTATTTGTTGAGCTAGGTTTTTTAAGAGTAAATAAAGAGTGGTGGATGTATGTTACTTTCTGAACTAGAAGAAAAGAAGTTGACCGACCTCTATAAGCTTGCTAAGGAATACCATATTCCGTACTACTCCCAGCTGAAGAAGAAGGAATTGATTTTCGCGATTCTTCGGGCACGAGCGGAGCGGGATGGTCTCATGTTTATGGAGGGGGTTCTCGAAATATTGCCGGAGGGATACGGTTTCCTTCGTCCCATTAACTATCTCCCCAGTTCGGAAGATATCTACATCTCCCAGTCGCAGATTCGCCGTTTTGATCTGCGGATGGGGGATGTGGTATCTGGAAAAGCAAGACCACCGAAGGAGAATGAACGTTATTTTGGACTCCTTCAAGTAGAGGCAGTGAACGGAGAAGACCCTGAGACAGCCGCAGAGCGTCTACATTTCCCCGCATTGACACCGTTGTATCCTCAAACCAAGCTTGTATTGGAGACAGCCCCTGCACGTGTTTCCACTCGCCTGATGGATCTTCTCTCTCCTGTTGGACTGGGTCAGCGTGGATTGATTGTGGCTCCGCCAAAAGCGGGGAAAACCATGCTGATCAAAGAGATTGCCAACAGCATTACCGAAAGCCGCCCGGATATCCACTTGTTTGTCTTGCTCATTGATGAGCGTCCGGAAGAGGTGACGGATATGCAACGATCTGTCAAAGGAGAGGTAGTTGCCTCGACTTTTGACGAGTTGCCTGAGAATCACATCAAAGTTGCTGAGCTTGTCTTGGAGCGTGCGAAGCGACTGGTTGAGCACAAAAAAGACGTGGTGATCCTGCTGGATTCCATTACACGTCTCGCTCGTGCCTACAACTTGGTTATTCCTCCAAGTGGTCGAACATTGTCCGGTGGTATTGATCCGGCAGCCTTCCATCGTCCGAAGCGCTTTTTTGGTTCAGCGCGGAACATTGAAGAAGGCGGCAGCTTGACCATTTTGGCTACGGCTTTGGTTGAGACCGGCTCTCGCATGGACGATGTGATCTATGAGGAGTTCAAAGGAACCGGAAACATGGAGCTTCATTTGGATCGCAAGCTGGCGGAGCGCAGAATTTTCCCGGCGATCGATATCCGCCGTTCGGGTACGCGCCGCGAAGAGCTTCTGCTCACCAAAGAAGAGCTGGATAAACTGTGGATGATCCGGAAGAACATGAATGAAACAAATGAGTTTGTCGACTCCTTTATTAAAAAGTTGGCAGATACAAAAACAAACGAAGAATTTTTGCAAACCCTTGAGTCTAAGCAACAGAGCAGAGGGAAAGCAGCTAGCACGACGGTGAGTTCATGATGACTCACCGTCATTTTTTTTGTGGCGTTGGCATACCGTTAGGAAGGGAGCTGGAAAAGAAGGAGGAGATGCTTCGTGGAGTACGTGCAAGTTAGCGCTCCGGTGGAGTCACAGATGGAAGCGAAAAAAGCTGTCGTGGAGCAGGCGCTATTTCAAGCGTTTAATCCCTATGCCAGTCTGGCTTCACCCTCACCAGCAACGAAAGGAAAATCGGTGGTGTACGCTGTTCGGCAAGGAGATACGCTATCCGGTATTGCCCAGCGCTACGGTCTATCTTTGAAAAATCTGGTAGAGGCTAATAGCATTACGAATCCCCATCTGTTGAGTGTGGGCATGAAGTTAATTATCAAGCGTGATGAAGTCGGACATATGGTGAAACGAGGAGAAACGCTGGATTACATAGCAAGACGGTATGGTGTGAGTCGGGAATCGTTAATCGAACGAAATCCGCTACTAAAATGGCTGTCGGACAACCTGTATGTAGGACAGGTCGTGTATGTCCCTATCGCTAAGGGTAATCCGATGTTGGGCAATGATCCAGAGCAGAAGCGAAGTGCCGTTCAAGCGGCAAGTCGGCAAGTGATTACGAGGATTCGCGGCGGTCTCAGTTGGCCAGTCAGAGAAGCTACGCTTACAAGCGGATTTGGTGCGCGTTGGGGAAAAACACACAAGGGTGTGGATTTGTGGAATGAACAGGAAGCAAAGACACCGATCTTGGCAGCAAGGGCAGGAGTTGTTGTGGAGGCAGGGGCCAACAGGTCAGGGTACGGGCGGATGGTCGTGATTGATCACGGAGATGGCTTGCAAACCTTTTATGCCCATATGCGTCTCTTGCTGGTGTCACCTGGTCAAACCGTAGAAGCGGGGGAGATATTGGGATACATGGGGCAAACGGGTAACTCTACGGGATATCATTTGCACTTTGAAGTGCGACAGGATGATGTGCCGATTAATCCACTTCCCTATCTTGGCAGGTAACCCTATACAATTTACATTGCTTTTTCAATGCGATACAATGGGCAAAGCAAAGAAGCGAGGCGATTTTCCCATGTATTTAGTTTACGCAGATGAAAAAGGCAATGTATACGACCACCCAGGTCTTTTTGCAGTGGCTCGTAACGGAGATATATTGACAGAAATTCTGGAAGAAGAACTGATCCCGCTCCCGGAAGGATCGACGTTGGTCAGTTTGCCGGACACCGAGCCGATCGGAATGGACCCTGACACAGGTGAAATGGTCAAGTTGGATGGCTGTACAGCAGTAGGCGCACTTGTGCCACAAGGAATTACAAGGCTCTTGCTGCCAGGCTATGTGAAAACGAACAAGGAAAGCAAGCTGCCGTTGTTTGGCTATTCCGCAGTCGTCTGGAAGGATAACCGATTCTGGGTAACGGGGCGTGAGAGTGACGATATTTACAAATGGGACCCGTTGAACTTCCCGATGGATGAACTGCGCCAGCGAGTGGCAAAGACGTTGGAGACGTTTCCGCAAAACCGCATTTTGAACCACTTGTCCCACTGTGCGTTGGAGTACGAATGCTTGACGGCCTCCAATAACTTTTTCAACCGCTGGGAAGGCAGCTTGCCTGTTTCCTATACCTGTAATGCCGGTTGCTACGGCTGTATTTCCGAGCAACCAGATGACAGTGGTTTCCCTTCTCCACAGACACGGATGAATTTCAAACCGACAGAGGACGAGCTGGTAGAAGTCATGCTGCACCACTTGAAAACACCGGAGAGCATTATCAGCTTCGGACAGGGTTGTGAGGGTGAGCCTTCTACGATGGCTTCCATCATTGTTCCTGCTATGCGTCGTGTACGAGAAACGACAGATATGGGCTTTATCAACATCAATACGAATGCGGGCTTGACGGATCATATCAAAGGCATTGTTGATGCCGGGCTTGATCTGATGCGCGTGAGTATCATCAGTGCGATTGACGAACACTATAATGCCTACTACCGCCCGCGCAACTACACGTTGGAAAATGTAGCGCGTTCTGCTGAGTACGCTGCATCCAAGGGTGTGTATACGTCGATTAACTACCTGTGCTTCCCTGGCGTGTTTGACCGCGAAGAGGAAATGGAAGCGATGATCGAGTTCATCCGCAGAACAGGCATTAAGCTGATTCAGTTGCGGAATCTGAATATCGATCCAGAGAGCTACTTGGCGATGATTCCAAAAGCGCAAGGCGAAGTATTTGGCATGAAGCAAGCCATCGAAATTTATCAGCAAGAGCTGCCAGATGTGGTAATCGGTTCGTTTACGCATATTCCTCCAGATCTGCTCCAGCGTAGGAAAAACATGGCGTAATCGGCCAACCAGTTGCATTTTGGCAGTGTTTCATGCTACTATCTGATATGTGTTTATATAACTCTGTTTCGGCAAACGATTCAGGGCGGAAAGAGGTGTAGAAGAGATGAAACAAGACATTCATCCTAAGTACAACGTAGTAACAGTTAGCTGCGCATGCGGTAACGAATTTGAATCCGGTTCCGTGAAACAAGTGCTGAAAGTGGAGATCTGCTCCAACTGCCACCCTTTCTTCACAGGAAAACAAAAATTCGTTGATGCAGGCGGCCGTGTAGACCGTTTCAAACGCAAATACAATCTGTAAGAATCAGAATGTATGGGAACAACCAGGTAGAGCAATCTGCCTGGTTTTGTCTTTTTCTGGCACTAAGTTTTTCGGGAGGACAAACGATGACTGCCATAGTCTGGTTCCGTCGGGATCTGCGCTTGCACGACCATGCTGCTCTGTATGCAGCTATGCTCACAGGCGATCCGATTATCCCTGTTTATATAGTGGAGGAGTCGCTTTGTCGTTCTGCGGCTGCAGGAGATAAGCGACTGTATGCGCATTTTTCCGCGATAGCTGCACTCGACGACGCTTTGGCTCAACTGGGAGGACGCCTCCTGATTCGCCACGGCAACCCACAGCAAGTGCTCTGTCAATTAGCGCAAGAGACGGGTGCAAATAAGCTGTTTTTCAATCGGGATTATACGCCAGAGGCTCGCAAGCGAGACGAGCTCGTGTCAGAAGTGTTGAGCAGTCAGGGCGTGTTTGTACATACATGCAAGGATCTGATTTTGCATGAGCCCGGGGAAATTATGACGAAGCTGCGGGCACCGTATGCCGTTTTTACGCCTTATCGCCGCGTTTGGCAGACGCTCCCAAAAGACCGACCGTTCCCTCAACCGACAAGATGGAATCTATTGGATGGGTTGAAGGAGTTAGCGAGTGAGCCAGTTCCTACTGTGGAGGCGTTTGGACGAAAACGACCAATCGGTACCGAGTGGGAGATGGAACAGTTCGGGGAGCAAGCGGCACGTAAACGATTGCAGCAATTTTTAGATGGTGACATTTATACGTATAAAGAAAAACGCGACATGCCAGGGGTGAATGCGACCTCCCGGCTGTCTTTTGCTCTCAACGCAGGTACTCTGTCTATACGAACGGTGTATCATAGCGTACAGGAAGTGCTTGCTGGGGCACGGGGTGAGCAGGTTACCTCGATCGAAGCTTTTCTTACGGAACTCATTTGGAGAGAATTTTATCAGCAGGTGCTCTATTTCCATCCGCACACGACTGACCATGCCTATTTGCCACAATTTGAAAAGGTCGCTTGGGAAAACAGGACGGACCTTTTTACCCGTTGGTGTCAAGGGGAGACGGGCTACCCGATTGTCGATGCTGCCATGAAGCAGTTGAATGAGACGGGATGGATGCACAATCGGCTGCGGATGATTACTGCATCATTTTTGACAAAGGATTTGCTTGTGGATTGGCGTTGGGGAATGGCCTACTTCGCACAGCAGTTGATCGATTTCGATGAAGCGGCAAACATTGGGGGGTGGCAGTGGAGTGCCTCGACTGGTACCGATGCGCAGCCGTATTTTCGGATATTCAATCCTGTCACACAAGGGGAAAAGTTTGATCCAGACGGCGTTTTCGTCAAAAAATATCTTCCCGTATTGCGTGAAGTACCTCTACAATATATTCATAAACCGTGGGACATGCCGGAGCATATTCAAGAGCAAGCAGGCTGCAAGATTGGCTTCGACTACCCGATTCCTTGTGTGGACCACGCACAAAGAAGAAAGCTGGCCATGGCCTTGTTTCAGGAGGCAAAAGGCCGCCATGCAAAGACTGAGTAACGACTTTTAGGCAAAGGGAGATAGAGACGTGGCACAACTATACTTTCGGTATGGAGCGATGAACGCTTCCAAATCCATTCAATTATTGACCGTTGCCCACAACTACGAGCAATCGGGGAAAAAAGTAGTAGTGTTTACTCCAGCAGTGGATGATCGCTATGGCGTGGGAAAAGTTGCTTCGCGAGTTGGGATTAGCCGGGAAGCAATTCCGATTAGCGAAGAGACTGATCTGTATCAAATCGTCGAGGCAGAGTCAGTCAAGCCGCATTGCGTGTTGGTTGACGAGGCTCAGTTCATCAGCCGCCACCATGTGAATCAGCTCGTCAGGATCGTAGACAAGCTGGGTATCCCTGTAATCGTCTATGGCTTGTTGAAAAACTTCAAGAATGAGCTCTTCCCCGGCAGTGCCGCGCTCTTGTGTGAGGCTGACAAGGTCGAAGAGATTAAAACCGTCTGCGTTTATTGCAATAAAAAGGCGACACATATTCTCAAGTTCAAAAATGGACACCCCGTTTACTCTGGGGAGACGATTGAAATTGCTGGAAATGATACGTACAGCAGCGTCTGTCGCAAGCATTACTATACCCCACCTGTTGCCGAATAAAGAAAGCATTAGCCACCCCCTGTTTGTCCCGTGCATGAGCCCAAGAGGCGATGCGCAGACTAAGCAAAACAGGAGGTGGCTTTTTCATGCGGACACAACCTATTTGGCTTTTGCGCAGCTCGCGTGTCGTTCTGGGTTTGGTTGTACTTACGACTGTCCTCACCGTCGGCTGCGGAGGAAATACAGCTAAGCAACAGGGCTATCGTACGGATATGAGGAATACGCAGCACAATATGAAGGTCAGAGGGGATCAAAGCGGCAATACGCTGCAAGGCCGTACCCCTGTTGCTGCTGACCGCGACCCGCTAATGGGGCGCAATCAAAATCCGAATATGGTTACCGGTCAAGCCAATGTGCGCAATACGCCAGTCGAAGTAACCAATATGGAGAGGATGGCCATGTCGGTGAAAGGTGTAGAAAATGCTCGCATCACACTCAGCGATGCCAATGCATATGTTACTCTTGACCTTGTGCATAACATCACTGCGAATCAAGCGCGTACCATCGAGCAGCAGGTGATTTCACTTCTTCGGGAAAGAATTCCAAACTACGATTTTCACTTAACCTCGCATGACGGTTACCATCGCTGACAGGTGAGCAGGACGTATGTAGCAAGGCTCGGCATAGCCGGGCCTGTTTGGCATCGGTAAAACATTTCCAGTTATAATGCACTTTGACTTCTCGCGCCTTTCCTCCTATAATTTATCTGTTATAACCGTTTTTATGGTAGATAGCATTTTTATCGCAATTCATATCTAACATACATGCTACCAAGGCTTCGCCTGCGCCAAAAGGCTATTATTCTTTGCGATGGGGTGAAATAAAAATGTTTACACGCTTATCTGCAGTCGAAGAGCGTTTTGAAGAAGTAACGAATCTCCTATGTGACCCCGACGTCATTAGTGATACAAAACGCTTGCGTGAACTGTCCAAGGAACAATCTTCGTTGGAAGAGACGGTAACGGCATACCGTGAATATAAATCAGTGGTGAGTCAAATCGACGACGCGAAAGCGATGCTGGAAGAGAAACTGGATGACGAGATGCGCGAAATGGTCAAGCTCGAACTCAGTGAATTGTCAGCACGCAAGGAACAACTGGAAGATCGCTTGAAGATCCTGTTGCTTCCAAAAGACCCGAACGATGAGAAAAACGTCATTGTGGAAATCCGCGGTGCTGCGGGCGGCGATGAAGCTGCACTGTTTGCAGCGGTGCTTTTCCGTATGTACACGCGTTTTGCGGAGCGCAACGCTTTTAAAATTGAAGTGCTGGAGGCAAGCCCAACCGATATTGGCGGGTACAAGGAAATTGTCTTCTCGCTGTCTGGCCGCGGTGCTTACAGCAAAATGAAATTCGAAAGCGGCGCGCATCGTGTGCAACGCATCCCGGCTACTGAGTCCGGTGGACGTATCCATACTTCTACTGCGACTGTGCTGGTTCTGCCAGAAGCAGAAGACGTGGAAGTAGAAGTACACGAAAAAGATATCCGCATCGATACGTTCTGCTCCAGTGGTGCGGGCGGTCAGAGCGTTAACACGACCAAGTCTGCGGTTCGCGTAACGCATATTCCTACAGGGATCATGGTTTCTTGTCAGGACGAAAAATCCCAGCATTCCAACAAAGACAAGGCGCTGCGTGTATTGCGCGCACGTCTGTATGATTTCTACATGCAACAACAAAATGCGGAAGCAGATGCTACGCGCAAAAGCTTGGTGGGTACTGGTGACCGAAGCGAGCGCATCCGCACGTACAACTATCCACAAAGCCGCGTGACCGACCACCGCATCGGTCTGACCCTGCACCGACTGGAATCGGTATTGGAAGGCGAATTGGATGAAGTGATCGACAACCTGATCCTGCATGAACAAACGGAGCTTTTGAAAAGCCATGCACACTCAGCTTGATTGGTCTGATGTCACGACGATTCGAGAAGCCCTGTTACGGGCTTCTTCCTTTTTGCGGGAAAAAGGGACAAAGGATCCTTTGTTTGAAGCGGAGCTAATGATTCGTCATTGCCTCGACTGGGATCGGACGCGCTTTTTAATGGCGATGACGGATTCAATCGATGCAGAAACATTGATGAAGCTGGACGGACTGTGCGTGCGTCGGGCGAATAATGAACCATTGCAATACATGTTTGGCGAACAGGAGTTTTACGGGCGTCCTTTTACGGTGCGACCAGGTGTGCTGATCCCAAGACCAGAAACGGAAATCCTGGTGGAGCAAGTGATGGCTGCGGCTGCAAAGCTCTGGCCTGAGCGGGAAGAGCTAGCGGTGGTGGATATCGGCACAGGGAGCGGAGCCATTTGCATTACGCTCGCGTTAGAAAAAACGCAATGGCGCGTGACTACGGTGGACCTCTCTCCGGAGGCAACGGCAATCGCACGGGAAAATGCAAGTCGTCTTGGTGCAGATGTCCGCTTTCTACAAGGCGATTTGGTGCAGCCGCTTTTGGAAGCAGGCGAAAAGGTAGACATCCTCGTGTCCAATCCACCTTATATTCCGAGTCGCGATGTCGAGGAGCTGGACGATGAAGTACGCGTACATGAACCTCGCATGGCTTTGGATGGCGGCGAAGATGGTCTGGATTGCTATCGTCGACTGTGTGAGGCGCTGCCTAATCTATTGAAAGAAAGAGCGGTTGTAGCGTTTGAGGTAGGCATTTATCAGGCTGGGGATGTAGCGGCATTGATGAGGGCATCCGGTGTCATGGATGAGGTAGAGATTGTTCCAGATTTGGCGGGGATCGAGCGGGTTGTTATCGGAGTGAGACGATAGCGCTGACTCGTCTCGCCTTTTTTACATAAGGAAAGAATGTTTGAAATCGTGTGAATCCGTCCATACTGATTGCTAAAGAGAGAAGATCAGTATAGAGGGAGACGGTAACGATGAAACGGATATTATTAATGGCATTTAGCCTGTTTATGCTTATGATGAGCTGGGAGGGGCAGCTTACTTCGGCCAATGTGTTGGATAATGGGCCGATCCCTCAGGAATCCGTTCGCTTGCGCATTATTGCGAACAGCGATTCTGTCCAAGACCAATGGTTGAAGCGCGAAGTAAGAGATGCGATTATCGCTCAAATGAATACGTGGGCGGATGATATCAAGACTTTGGAGGAAGCAGAGCAAGTGATTCAAACACAATTGCCTGTCCTTCAACAAGTCGTAGACAAGACGATCAAGGAACGCGGTTTTTCATACAAAGCTGTAGTCGATTTTGGCGAAGTCCCTTTTCCAACGAAGCTGTATGGCTCCTATGTGTATCCTGCGGGTAATTACCGAGCAGTCCGTGTACAAATTGGAGAGGCAAAAGGTCAAAACTGGTGGTGTGTCCTGTTCCCGCCGCTCTGCTTTATTGACATGTCCAATGGCGACGCTGTACAAGCAGAGCCAACTCCAAAGCCTGAAGAATCTGAGCAAACGACAGCAACTGTATCCGAGGAAGAGGAAGACTACGATCGATTTGATAGAAAGCAAGTAGCGGTCGTACCCCTAGAAGAGAACGAAGTAGGGCTAAATTCCGAATCAAATATAGTGGACACTGAGCAAACAAAAGTAGAGGTAGAAGAGTCCGAAGAAGTAGAAAAAGCAGAAGAAGTAACTGTCTCTGCACCTGAGGTAGAAGTGAGATTTTACTTATGGGAAAAAATCGAGAGCTGGCTCTCCTAAGCTGGGCATAAAAAACGACACCCGCCGCACGTGCAGGTGTCGTTTTGAATTGCGATGATTACTTTTTGAACAAAGCCTCGCGAATCTCAGGCTTCAACAGACTTTGGTAACGATGAGCGGGGATTGCGAACTCAGGCATTCCCGCAGCATACGGGGCAATTTCATATTGACCAAAATGGATCACCAGGTTGCCGTCTTTAAAGGAGAAGCCTTGATCTTCACTGATGCCCTCGAAGCTAAAATAAGGATTGATGCCGTCTGGTGAAGTTTTTTCCTTCATTTGCTGCGTAATGATTTGATTGAGAATCGTAAGGTAATCATAACCAGGCTGGAACAGATCAGCCAGCTTCAGCTGTTTTGCTTTGGCCTGATTATCGATGGTGTAATACGTAACATCCGTCATGCCATGTGCTCCGCCCGTATAAATGTATGTTTGTACGGAGAAAGAAACGAGCTTGCCAGCATTGTGTACCTCATAGGAGATGTCGAGAGCGTGAGGGCGTGGCTCCCAGCCGTGTTTTTTCGCTTCTGCCGCATCATCTTTCCCGGCTTTTTGTCCTTCCGCCAAGCCAGTTTGCGCTTCTTTCAGCAGAGTAGCATTCAGTTTTGCTTCAAAAGCTTTATCCTTCATCCCGCTAATAACCGGGATGGATACTTTCCCTTGAAATTCTTTCGTATCGACCGTAATGGTTTTTGGTGTGAACACGACACCGTTAGCTTGTGGCTTTGGCGCTTGTACAGCAGGCTTTGTAGAGGTTGCAGGTGAAGCGGGTGCTGCAAATACTGGGGCAGCGACGGCTGTTAACAATACAGCCGTACCGAGCAGGCTAGAAGTAATGGATTTAAAAGATGACATATTATTCACGGTCCTTTCAATAAAGGGAAAGTTGTTGTTCTTGTTTTCGTGTTCATTCTACTACAAGGTTGAGACGGATGAAGTTAAAAAAAGGTAACAATGTTCTCTTTTCCACGCTGTTCAGAAAAGTTATTCACAAGTTACCCACAGCCTGTTGAAAACTTTTTGGTGCACATCTATACTTAAGGCACTCCTTACAAAGAAACGAGCTAGAGAAAGGATTTTTTAACGATGGAAATGAATTTTGTGACAAAAGTCTGGTCTGTGGATAACGATGTGGAAAATCAGCATAGTTGTGCACAGATTGTGGATGCAGCCCGTTTTCTTCGAGAAGGGGCAGTTGTCGCGTTTCCCACGGAGACGGTTTACGGCTTGGGAGCGAATGCATTATCAGATGAAGCAGTGGAAAAAATATTTACAGCAAAAGGCAGACCCAGCGATAATCCGCTGATTGTACATATTGGGGCGTGGGACCAGTTGTCCACGGTAGCAAGTGAGGTTCCGGAGAAAGGGAAAAAGCTGATGAATGCGTTTTGGCCTGGACCCTTGACGGTGATTTTGCCAAAAACGGATCAGGTAGCTTCGCTGGTAACGGCAGGTTTGGATTCAGTCGGGGTTCGCATGCCTGATCATCCGATTGCCTTGGCATTGATCAAGGAAGCGGGGGTACCGATTGCAGCTCCGAGCGCCAATCGCTCTGGACGTCCGAGTCCAACGACTGCGGCGCATGTATTGGCTGATTTGGATGGACGCGTAGCAGGTGTGGTCGATGGTGGGGCAACAGGTGTTGGGGTAGAATCTACGGTTATTGATGTGACGCAGGACCCACCCATGATTCTGCGCCCGGGCGGCATCACACGGGAGCAAATGGAACCAGTGATTGGCTACGTAGAGCTCGACCCTTCTTTTCAAGTGGGAGCAGCCGAGGCACCGCGCTCTCCAGGGATGAAATATACGCACTACGCTCCTGAAGGGGAAATGTGGCTAGTGTCAGGAGAGAGTGAAAAAGTTCGGGCGAAAATGGAAGACATGCTGCAACAGGCGAAGCAGCACGGTCAAAAAACAGGTGTGCTGGCAACGGAGGAAACAGCACCCTTTTGGCAAAGTCACGAGGCGGCAGATGTCGTTCTTGTGGTCGGATCACAAGCGGATCTGGAAGTGGTTGCCCAACAGCTCTATGCTGTGCTGCGAGAATTCGACGATCAAGAAGTGCAGTATATTGTCGGTGAGACTTTTCCGCGAAACGGGTTGGGTATGGCTGTGATGAATCGCTTGGAAAAGGCGGCTGGAGGCCGAGTCTTGTCCGTGTAAACCTGTCCTAAACTCCCCCTTGTCCGCATAAGGTGAAGAGACGGGAGGGGAGCTGCTTGGACCAGGTGTTATTTCAATGGGGGCAATTTTTGACGTTGCTCATTATTGCTTTCGCCTTAAGTATGGATGCCTTTTCGTTAGGAATTGGCGTAGGTATGGTTGGGATTCGGTTACGAGAGATTATCAAAGTAAGTATCACCATCGGACTGTTTCATATTATGATGCCGATCATCGGGATTGTCGTTGGAGCGTACTTGTCCGATTTGGTTGGAGATATTGCCGTGTTTATTGGCGGTGGGGTCCTGATGATCATTGGCTTGCATATGCTATGGAATGGCTTCGTTCAAGGGGATCAAAAAAGTGTATTGAAGACAAAAGGCTTCGGACTTATGCTTTTTGCATTTAGTGTCAGCCTGGATGCTTTCACCGTCGGTTTTTCATTCGGCTTGATCGAGGTCAATAGAATTTTGGCCATCTCCCTTTTTGGAGTAATGGGTGCCACCATGTCCTACTTCGGTTTATTGTTAGGCAGAAGCGTGGGAGGGTGGCTTGGGGATTATAGCGAATTAGTAGGTGGACTTATTTTGTTTGGTTTTGGGTTAAAATTTATGATATAACCGACTAATTAATAGGAGAGGAGGAACGATACGTGAAACGGATACTTTTCGTCTGTACGGGAAATACGTGCCGAAGCCCAATGGCAGAAGCGATGTTCCGTTCGAAGACAGATGGGCAGGGACTTGAGATACGCTCAGCTGGCGTGGCGGCATTTGCCGGACAGGATGCTTCCTTGCACGCCAAACAAGTATTAGAAGAGCGAGGAATTGCCCACAATCATAAGGCCAGCAAGGTAGACGAAGGATTGATTGAATGGTCTGATGTCATTTTGACGATGACACACGGTCACAAGCGAGCCATCTTGACGTATTTCCCCTCAGCGGCTGAAAAGGTGCATACCCTCCAGGAGTTCGTAGGGGTAGAAGGTTTTAGTGATATTGCTGATCCGTATGGGGGATCACTGATGGATTATCGCAGATGTGCCGAGGAAATCGAAGAGTCACTGGAAAGGCTCTCCATGATGCTCAAGGACCCAGGTCTTCGTAAATCGGTGGATGAATAGGGTGCTGGTGTATAGCCAGGGCCTTGTTTTTTGTGAGAGTACGAACGATTTTTTAGTGCTTTGATAAAAATGTTCACTTTTTACTTATTGTTTTTTGATGTATACTAGACGAAGATTATGAGACAAGCGAGGGATGACAGATGAAAGTAGCACTTGCTGCTGATCACGGTGGATACAAGCTGAAAGAGGAGATCAAGACTCTGCTGGCCTCCATGAACATCCAGACGGAAGACTTCGGCTGCACCTGCGAGGAATCGGTTGATTATCCCGATTATGCTTTGCCAGTAGCGGAAAAGGTGGCAGCGGGGGAGTTTGATCGAGGCATTCTCGTTTGCGGAACAGGTATCGGCATGTCGATCGCAGCCAACAAGGTTCCAGGCATCCGTTGTGCACTTGTGCATGATACGTTTTCTGCACGTGCTACCCGTGAGCATAACAACACCAATGTGTTGGCGATGGGTGAGCGGGTCATTGGACCGGGTCTTGCGCTTGATATCGTGAAAATTTGGTTGGAAACAGAGTTTCAAGGTGGTCGTCACGAGCGCCGTGTGGAAAAGATTTCCCAAATTGAAGCGAAGCATGCGGGAGTGAAGTAAGTGGATTTATCCGCTATCGAAAAACAAATCAGTGACATTGTCGAAGAAGTAGCCGATATGGCAGAGCTGAAAGCTGGACAACTCATGGTGATTGGGTGCAGTACCAGCGAGGTGCTCGGGGAGCATATCGGTAAAGCTGGCAGCCAGGATGTAGCGAAAGCTCTGTATCGAGGGATTCAATCTGTTGTAGAGAAGCGCGGCTTTGCTGTTGCCTTTCAATGTTGTGAACATTTGAACAGGGCTTTGGTCGTCGAGCGCGATGTTGCATTGCGGTACGGACTGGAAGAGGTCTCGGTTGTTCCCGTTCCGACTGCCGGGGGCTCTATGGCTGCGCATGCGTTTACACAGTTCACAGATGCAGCCGTCGTGGAGCATATTCGCGCGCACGCAGGCATTGATATCGGCCATACGCTAATCGGCATGCATCTAAAGCATGTGGCAGTACCGGTGCGTCCGACACAGCGCCTCGTTGGACAAGCCCATGTTACGGCAGCGCGCACACGTCCCAAGCTGATTGGCGGACCGCGTGCCGTGTATGAGAAGACACCACCGAATGAAAGCTGCACGTAAAAGAGGAGGAGAAACTATTATGCTAGATTTTTTGCGTAATCAAGACCCGCAAGTAATGGAAGCCATTCAACTGGAGCTCGGAAGACAACGCGACAAGATTGAGCTGATTGCTTCTGAGAACTTCGTAAGCCGCGCAGTTATGGAAGCAATGGGAACCGTTTTGACGAATAAATACGCAGAAGGATATCCAGGCCGCCGCTATTACGGTGGTTGCGAGTATGTGGATATCGTGGAAAACATCGCGCGCGACCGCGTAAAAGAAATTTTTGGCGCTGAGCATGCAAACGTACAGCCACACTCTGGTGCTCAGGCGAACATGGCTGTATACTTCACGATCCTTCAGCCAGGCGACACCGTACTAGGAATGAATCTGTCCCACGGTGGTCACTTGACACATGGTAGTGCGGTGAACTTCTCCGGTACTCTCTACAATTTCGTTGATTACGGTGTAGACGAAGATACTCACCTGATCAATTATGAAGTTGTTCGTGCAAAAGCGTTGGAGCACAAGCCAAAACTGATCGTTTGTGGTGCGAGTGCCTATCCGCGTACAATTGATTTTGCCAAGTTCCGTGAAATCGCGGATGAAGTGGGCGCGTACTTCATGGTGGACATGGCGCACATCGCTGGTCTGGTTGCGGCAGGTCTGCATCCAAACCCAGTACCGCACGCGCATTTCGTTACTTCTACGACGCACAAGACTCTGCGTGGACCACGTGGCGGTTTGATTTTGTGCAAGGAAGAGTTCGCGAAAGGCATCGACAAATCCGTGTTCCCAGGCGTTCAAGGTGGTCCGTTGATGCACGTGATCGCAGCAAAAGCGGTTGCTTTCGGCGAAAACCTGCAACCAGAGTTCAAGGATTACGCAGCTCGCATCATCAAGAACGCACGTGCGTTTGCTGAAGCGCTGACTGCTGAAGGTCTGACGCTTGTTTCCGGCGGAACGGATAACCACCTCGTTTTGGTTGATGTAAGCAAAATTGGCCTGACAGGTAAAGTAGCTGAGCATCTGTTGGACGAAGTAAGCATTACGACGAACAAAAATACCATTCCTTACGATACACAAAGCCCGTTTGTTACAAGTGGTGTGCGCATGGGTACGCCAGCAGTAACAAGCCGCGGTTTTGATGAGGAAGCAATGAAAGAAGTAGCAGCCATTATTGCTCTGACATTGAAAAACCCAGAGGATGCTGCGAAGCACGAAGAAGCACGCCAACGTGTGGCAGCTTTGTGCCAACGCTTCCCGATGTACGAAGGATTGAATATCTAATCAAGGCAACGAGAAAGCAGACCCAGTGGAAATTTTCCTATACGGGTCTGCTTTTTTTCCACTTATCGGCTGTTGATAGGGGGCAGGTATGCGAAAAAGTACGAAGATTAGGCAAATTGACGGAGCTACTCTCACCAGCTATTATAGAAAGGATGTATTGATAGGGAAACGGAGGAAATGACATGAGCCGTGTATATGTGTTTGACCATCCGCTGATTCAGCATAAAGTTACGTATATTCGTGACAAGAATACAGGGACCAAGGAATTTCGCGAACTGGTAGATGAAGTGACTACTCTGATGGGCTATGAAATTACCCGTGATATGCCGTTGGAGCAAACCACCATCGAAACGCCAGTGGCTACCTGTCAGTCGAATGTAATTGCTGGTAAAAAAGTAGGGTTGGTACCGATTCTGCGTGCGGGCCTTGGTATGGTGGATGGCCTGATGAGGCTGATCCCTGCTGCCAAAGTAGGACACGTAGGTCTTTACCGTGATCCGGAAACCCTTCAGCCTGTTGAGTATTATGTGAAGCTGCCATCCGATGTTGCTGAGCGTGAGTTGATCGTAACTGATCCGATGCTGGCGACTGGTGGCTCTGCTGTAGCCGCTCTTACTGCCTTGAAAAAACGTGGAGCGAAAAACTTGAAACTGATGTGCCTCATCGCTGCTCCAGAAGGCATCAAGCTGGTTCAGGACGAGCATCCTGATGTAGATATTTACGTAGCGGCTGTTGATGAATATTTAAACGACCATGGATACATCGTGCCAGGCTTGGGCGATGCGGGTGACCGCTTGTACGGCACGAAGTAGTCGGAGAGGGAAAAACAGATGAAAACTGTAAAAGTAATGACGGTATTCGGCACACGTCCGGAAGCGATCAAAATGGCGCCACTTGTCCATGAATTGAACAAGTATAGCGAGCAGATTGAATCGGTCGTTTGCGTGACGGCCCAGCATCGTCAAATGCTCGATCAGGTTTTGGACATTTTTGATATTCAACCAGACATTGATTTGAACATCATGAAGGATCGCCAAACGCTGGTGGGTGTGACAACTCGCGCATTGGAGAGCCTGGATGAAACGATGAAGGAAGTAAAACCGGACATTGTCCTCGTACACGGGGATACGACAACCACTTTTGTTGCGAGTCTGGCTGCTTTTTATAATCAAGTTGCGATCGGACACGTGGAAGCGGGCTTGCGTACATGGGACAAGTACTCGCCGTTCCCGGAAGAGATGAACCGCCAGTTGACAGGTGTAATGGCTGACCTGCACTTCTCTCCGACCAATGGATCGGCTGACAATCTTCGTCGCGAAGCAAAGCCGGAAAAGAGTATCTACGTAACAGGAAACACAGCGATTGACGCGCTGAAAACAACAGTTCGCGAGGATTACACGCATCCGGTGCTTGATCGCGTAGCTGGTCAGAAGCTGGTGCTGATGACGGCACACCGCCGCGAAAATTTGGGCGAGCCGATGCGCCGTATTTTCCGTGCAGTTCGAAGACTGGTGGACGAGCATCCTGAGATTGCTGTTGTGTATCCGGTTCACTTGAATCCTGCTGTACAAGAAGTAGCGCAGGAGATTCTCGGAAACCACGATCGCATTTCGTTGATCGAACCATTGGATGCCCTTGATTTCCACAACTTCGCTCGTCGTGCCCATCTCATCCTGACCGATTCTGGCGGGGTGCAGGAGGAAGCGCCGTCTCTTGGCGTACCTGTCCTGGTTCTGCGCGATACGACAGAACGTCCTGAGGGGATTGAAGCAGGCACGTTGAAGCTCGTGGGAACCGACGAAGAGCAAGTGTATGCAATGGCAAAAGAATTGCTGACCAACCAAGTAGCTTATGATGCAATGGCGCACGCTGTTAACCCGTACGGGGATGGCGAGGCTTCCCGTCGTATCGTAGAAGCAATCCTCTATCATTTTGGTTTGCGTGCTGAACAACCAGAGCCTTTCCAACCAGGTCAGTAACATACAGCTAGGAAAACCCGCCAGGTACCGTTCGTCTAAACCGGGCGGGTTTCTTGTTGTAGAGGGATAATCTTGGTTTTGATGACTGATGATTTGGTATGTTTTTCTAATAGAGAATCAAGAGAATTGGCGAAACTATCCATGACCTTTTGCGTCTAATATTTAGTTGCTTGGCTTAGAAGGTAGAAAGACAGAGTTTGGAATACGGAGAGGAGTTACCAACATGAGAGCGCAAAGGATAGTGACGCTGCTCACGGCCACGACAATGGCCTGGGGAGCTTTTGTTCCGTTTGTGCCGTTTGCGACCAATGTCGCACACGCCAGAGCGGAGACCAGTGCATTGAATATGATGTGGCAAACCCCAATTGGTGAGGGGACCACTTTGCAGAAATATACGAAATCATTTGCCAATCAAGTAGTCACGATCATGGTGACCAAGGTGGATTTGAACAATCCTTACGTTGAGGTCAAACCGGTATACGGAACGAAAGGCAAGCTGACAGACAGGCAGACGGTGACACAAATGGCGCGTGAAACAGGAGCCGTAGCAGCGATCAATGCCGACTTTTTTAACATGTCGAAGCGGGGAGCGCCGTTTGGTATTGTCATGAAAGACGATGAACTCATTTCTTCCATGGGCTTGGTCTCCTACTGGTACGCCCTAGGCTTGACCGGAGACAAGATGGCCATCGTCGACAAATTTGGTTTTGGCGGGAAGGTTACTGCTCCTAATGGCGCTACCTATTCGATTCAGGGTGTCAATAAGGAAGAGTACAACCCGAGTGACGGACGAAAAAGTCACCAGAACCAACTGAACGTTTATACCCCTTCCTTTGGCAAAACCAGCTTGGGGACGATATCGGGCTACAAAGATGTCGTCGAGATTCTGTTTGTTGACAACGTAGCCAAGGAAGTTCGTGTGAATCAACCAGGCGTATACATACCTTACAACGGCTATGTCCTTTGGGGACATGGAGCAGCAGGAGCATTTCTCAAACAAAACTTCCCAGTAGGCGCTACTGCGACGGTTGAGTACCAAACGACCCCGCAGACACTCGACTTGAACCATGCGGTGGGTGGCAATGTCATTTTGGTCGATCAAGGGAAAGCATTGTCGTCCTTTCCAGCGGACAAGTCCATCACGAACAAGACGGCGCGCACAGCGGTCGGTGTTTCCCAGGACGGAAAGACCTTGTACATGGTCACGATCGATGCGAGCCAAGGCGTTTATTTGGACGAGCTGGCAAAAATCATGGCGGAGCTCGGCTCTTATCGGGCTGTAAACTTTGACGGTGGTGGCTCTACGACCATGGCAGCACGCATGCTGGGTGAGACACACGCGAATCTGGCGAACAAGCCGAGCGGCGGTGCTGAGCGTCGTGTGCCTACTGGACTGGCCGTATACAACACGGCACCTGCTGGAGAATTGAGAGGCTTCCAAATCGATGTACCGGCAGATGTGCTTATCGGGCAAACCATCTCACTCAGCGCATCCAAAGGATATGATGTGCATTACCAACCGTACGCGATCAATTCAGGTGATGTGAGTTGGGATGCTAGTCAGTCCGAAGCGGGAACCGTAAATGGCAAGCAATTCACACCAGCTCGCTCCGGCAAGATCACATTGACTGCGCGATTGGGCAATGTGACGCAAAATAAAGACATTCAAGTCATTTCCGGCAACGATGTGCAGCAAATTATTGTTTCCCCGAATCCGATCACGATTGCACCGGGACAATCCATTAATCTGGATGTCAAAATCAAAACGAAGAAGGGTTCTACCGTACAAGCGACGCCACTTAGCGTAAAAGCGAGTGTCGATTCTTCTGTAGCGACGATTAACGACAATCTGCAATTGGTAGCAGGTAATGAGCCGGGCAACGGAAACCTGACGATTACGTATGATGGTGTGGCGACAACCGTACCATTTGCCGTTGGACAATTTGAGCAGCCATGGCTCACCTTCGATAATCAGGCTGGCATGTACCATGCGGCAAATCCATCCAGCATCAGTTCTGCTGGTTCGTTCGCGCTCGTTTCCGATCAGACATTCCGCACGAAGAAGGCAGCGAAGCTGGTGTACAACTTCTCTGGAGCACCAGCGAACAACATGCGGATTTCGTACGGCGTTCTGGGGGCAAAACCTGTGACCATCCCTGGCAAACCCCTCGGATTGGGCTTGTGGGTCAATGGTGACAACAGCGGACATTGGCTCCGTGCAGAAGCAGTCGATGCAAACGGCAAGCCGGTCTACGTCGATCTGGCAAAAGAGATCAATTGGACAGGCTGGAAGCAGGTTAAAGGATACTTCCCAAGTAATGTTGCGTATCCATTGCAGTTGAAGAGTGTGTATGTCGTTGACCAAGCCAATGATGGCATTACACACGACAAAGGAACACTGTACTTTGACGAATTCTCGCTCCTCTTGGGCAACCAGTCAGGTCAACCGAGCGATGTAGCGGTTGTTCCTGAACTACCAGGCAGCATGTCCCTCGGGGCGGAGCTCGATCTCCATTATTCCTTTGCAAATACTGCGCCTTACCTGGATAGTGCTCTGATTGATGTGGAGTCGATCGTGACCCAGCCGATGCCAGGATATGTGCCTGCTGATTATTCGTTTACGATTAAGCCGGGCGAACTAAAAGCAGGACAAGAGGACGGGATTTCCACTTCGTCGATTCAGTTGACCTTGGCACCGAAGCAATGGCTCGCTGGAAAAGGCGTTGGACTCTTGTACGTAAACGAAGTGAACAATACTTTGGACCCGCTTCTGGGAACCATGAATGCGCAAGGTCAGTGGGTATATGAAGTCAATAGCTACGGCAAGTACATTCCGTACTACCTGGACAATGCAGGCACGAGCAGTGCTGGTTTTACCGATATCGCGAAGCATCCAGCCAAGGCAGAAATCACCTATATGGCGGAAAAGGGCTACGTGAAGGGTTTGACGGAGACGACGTTCGGGCCAGAGGTTTCTTTGACCAGAGCACAGTTCGTCACCCTTCTCGCACGCACATTTGAATGGGAGCTTCCATCCTCACCAAAGCTGAAATTCAAGGATAAGGTGCCTTCCTATGCGCAAGGTGCCGTACAGGTTGCTGTTTCCAAAGGTCTGGTGAAGGGGTATAACGATAATACTTTCCGTCCCGATCAGCCGGTGACACGTGCAGAGGCTGCAGTCATTCTCGATCGTCTCGTGAATAAAAAGGGAGCGACGAAAAAGCTCTCCGATAAAGGGACATGGCCATCCTGGGCATCTACATCCATCAACAACATGGTCGGACTCGGTTTGATTGATCCAGTTGGAGGAAATTATCAGCCGAATAAACCGACGACGAGAGCAGTGTGTGTCGTAGCGCTTTATCGCATCCTGCATCAAGATAAATAGAATCGGAACATAAAAGGTCAAGCTCCTCTAACGAAGAGGAGCTTGACCTTTTTTTTGTCGGCTTCCTGAGTTTTAGAAGATATCGATGAACTGACAAAGCTGGTGAGAAGAAAAAGCGCAGGGCTCGTAGACCTTGACAACGCCTTCCCAGTCGGAGCTTCCAAAAGGGGACCACGCTTGTCGAACACTTCTTCCTTGAGAAGCTTCCGCCTGTAGGGTGGCTTTGGCTCGACGGTCCCCTTTTGGAAGTGTAGACGGACAGTGAATCCCCCATGCGGGCGTGTCAGAGTCGAAGAGAACTGTGCTTTTTCTTCTCCTCCACTATGTTGACTCAAACCAGAAAGTCTTTTTAATTTTCAAGATCGAAAAAAAGCTTTGCCAAAATGAGTTAACCATTTTAAAATAACGGCTAACAAATATATGTTAACCAAGGTTGTGATTAGGTTGTTAAATAGTTATGCAGAGCTCTCTGCCAAAAACAAGCAATACGTTTGGCATCCCTTCACCCAAATGAAAGACTACGTCGCACAGGAGCCGCTGATTATTGCGAGAGGAGAAGGGATCAGGCTGTTCGATGTGAACGGCAAGGCTTACTACGACGGTTTTTCCTCTGTGTGGTTGAATGTCCATGGCCACAACGTTCCCGAGCTGAATCAGGCGATCACGGAGCAGCTCGACCAGCTTGCCCACTCTACCTTGCTCGGCATGGCAAATGTCCCCTCCATTCTATTAGCGGAAAAGCTGATCAATCTCGCACCAAAAGGATTAAGCAAAGTCTTTTACTCTGACAACGGGGCAACGGCAGTCGAAATCTCACTGAAAATGGCGTTCCAATACTGGCAAAATCGCGGGCAGACTGGAAAGCATTCGTTTATTACGATGAACAATGCCTATCACGGAGATACGATTGGAGCTACCAGTGTGGGGGCCATTCCTCTCTACCATCAGGTCTATAAACCACTGCTCTTTTCTCCACATGTCATTCCATACCCTTACCCATACAGACAAGGCGGCGAAGAAGCAGCCGTTCAGGCCACATTGAGCAGTCTGGAGAGTTTGCTTAAGGAAAGAGCTCATGAGATTGCGGCGATGATCGTGGAGCCTGTCGTGCAGGGAGCAAGCGGCATGATTATCATGCCAGACGGTTGCTTGAAAAAAATCGCGGAGCTGTTGCGCACCCATGATGTATTGCTGATCGCAGACGAAGTAGCGACAGGATTTGGACGTACGGGCAAAATGTTTGCTTGTGAGCATGATGGGGTCGTGCCAGACATTATGGCGGTCGCAAAAGGGCTCACGGGAGGGTATTTGCCTGTTGCGGCTACCTTAGTAACCGAGCAGATTTATGATGCTTTTTTCGCCGACTATGAGGAACAGAAAACCTTTTTCCACGGACATTCGTTCACGGGAAATCCACTTGGCTGTGCAGTTGCTCTCGCCAACCTGCGTCTGATGGAGGAGCGCGGAGTCGTTCAACAAGTAGCACAAAAAGCAACCGATCTGGATCAATTGCTAAGGCAACTTCGCGATCTGCCCCATGTAGGAGATATCCGACAAAAAGGCTTGATGGCGGGAATCGAGCTGGTTCGGGATAAAGAGACCAAGGAGCCTTATCACTGGAATGAGCGGATTGGTGTGCGTGTTTGTCAGGTAGCGAGAGAAAAAGGGCTTCTGACACGACCGTTGGGCAACGTCATCGTTTTTATCCCACCGCTTGTATCTACTACTGAAGAATTGGCTGACATGGTTGGGATTTTGACGGAATCAATTCAGGATGTAACGACAGGTCAAACGGAGGAGTGATTGATATGACTGATCGCCCCTTTTCCGGATTGTTCATCACAGGAACCGATACAGGGGTAGGCAAAACGGTTGTGACTGCCGGAATCGCATCCGTATTGCGTGAGACCGGAGTGGACATAGGAGTTTGGAAGCCAGTCCAGTCAGGAGCACGAGCCAATGACGAGGGCAGTGACGCTATGCACTTGAGATCGTGGAGTGGAGTGCCTGACGCGTGTGAGGAGATAGCCCCGCTCTGTTTTGAGGCACCGCTTACCCCCTTTCTAGCTGCGGAAGCAGAGGGGAAAAGCTTGACCATGGAGGAAGTAATCGCTGGAGGGCGACCCCTGATGGAACGTCATCCGGCACTCCTTGTCGAAGGAGCAGGTGGGCTGATTGTGCCATTGACTCCAACCGAAACGATGGCGGATCTTGCTGCTCGACTGAACCTGCCTATGCTCATCGTGGCGCGGGCTGGTCTCGGCACGATTAACCATACGCTCTTGTCCGTTTGGTATGCACGGGAACTCGGGATCGAGGTTGTAGGTGTCATCCTGAATCAAAGCAACTCAGCCGGCGTCACCGATGAGAGTGTCAAAACAAACGCGAGCATGATTGAGAGCTATGGGGGAGTTCCCGTATGGGGCGTACTTCCATGGATAGACCAACCGTTAGAGCGTCAGCAGTTGACACAGTTGATCAAAGAATGTGTAGACATCGGGCAGTTGTGTCAGTGGAGCCATCAATAATATAAAGGGGAGATGAGAAAATGAAGCAAAGCACCTGTCTGGATTGGAAGGAATACTCTCATAAAGCGATTACCAAAGCAGAGTTTTCACAGGAAGAGGCAATGAAGGTGCTGCAAGCGCCAGATGATGAGCTGCTGCTGGTCATGAACGAAGCTTTTCGCGTCAGAAAGCACTTTTTCGGAAAAAAGGTCAAGCTGAACATGATCATTAACGCCAAAAGCGGCCTTTGCCCCGAGGATTGCGGTTACTGCTCGCAGTCGATTGTTTCGAATGCTCCCGTATCCAAGTACACGATGCTGGACAAGGAGACATTGCTCGCAGGTGCGCGAGAAGCCATGAATCGAAAAGCAGGTACATACTGTATTGTCGCCTCAGGTCGTGGCCCTACGGAAAAAGAGCTGGGTCAGGTCATCGAGGCAGTCAAAGAAATCCGCGAAACGATGCCGCTGAAAATTTGCGCGTGCTTAGGGATACTAAGCGACGAACAAGCAACGCGCCTAAAAGATTCTGGTGTTCACCGCTACAACCATAATCTCAACACGAGTCGCAATCATTACGAAGCGATTACGACAACGCACACGTACGATCAGCGTGTTCAGACAGTTGATACCGTGAAAAGAGCAGGGATGTCGCCCTGCGCAGGCGTGATCATCGGCATGGGGGAGAGCGACGAGGAGATCGTTGAAATGGCATTTGCCTTGCGCAATCTGGACGCAGATTCCATCCCGATCAATTTTTTAAATGCGATTCCCGGAACTCCGTTGGAGGATAAAGGACGCACTCCGGCAATGAAGGCTTTACGTGTTCTTGCCTTGTTCCGATTTATTTGCCCAGATAAAGAAATTCGCGTTGCGGGTGGTCGCGAAGTGAATTTGCGCACCTTGCAGCCCCTTTCCTTGTATGCGGCTAACTCGTTGTTTGTGGGCGACTATTTGACGACGCCCGGGCAGGAAATTACGACAGATCACCAGATGATTGAAGACCTCGGGTTTGAAATCGAACTGTGTGCGCTGTAAGACAGTAGGTCAGTTATGAATAAACGCTACACATGGCTGGAAGAAGAATACGATTCATTGCGGAAACAATCGTTGGCAAGAGAATGGAACACCGTAGAGTCAGCCAGTGATCGCGCAGGCACGTGGATTCAAGTCGAAGGGAAATCATTATTAAACCTGTCATCGAACAACTATTTGGCCTTGGCCCATGATCAACGAATCGTGGAAGCTGGCAAGAAGGCGGCAGAGGAGTGGGGGGCAGGAGGAACTGCCTCTCGTCTCGTCCATGGCAACTACGCGTTATACGACGAGCTGGAACAACAATTGGCGGCGTGGAAAGAGAGAGAAGGGGCTCTTGTCTTTGCAAATGGCTACCAGGCAAATACCGGGGTAATTGCAGCACTTGCCGGAAGAGGCGACGCTGTTTTTAGTGATCGGTTGAATCACGCCAGCATCGTGGATGGGATCGTGCTCAGTCGGGCGGAGCATTTTCGGTACAGACATAATGACATGGAGCATCTGGAATTTTTGCTGAGAAAGCACCAGGATGCAAGACGGAAGTGGATCGTTACGGACAGCATATTCTCCATGGACGGTGATAAAGCTCCCCTTCTTGAATTGGTACAACTGCGAGATCGTTACGATGCCATGCTGATGGTTGACGAAGCCCATGCAGGGGGAGTGCGTGGTGAAGAAGGGCAGGGCTTGTGCCACGAGCTGGGCATTGCCAGACAAGTCGATGTTTTGATGGGAACCTTCAGCAAGGCATTTGGTGTTTATGGAGCATACGTATGCGCAGATGAGATCATCATTCGTTACTTGATGACAAAAGCGCGTTCGCTGGTATATTCCACAGCTCTGCCCCCTGCTGTGATTGGCTCGAATCTGGCGGCGTTGTCTTTGGTACAAACAGAGTCTTGGCGAAGAAGAGCAGTTAGGCAGAATGCGCTCGTGTTTCGCCAGTTGCTTCGCTCACGCGGGTTTACCGTAGACGAAGAAGATACGCCAATCATCCCGCTCACGTTAGGAGAGAATGAATGGACTTTGCAATTTAGCAAAAGGCTTCGGCAACGCGGGATTGCAGCAGTGGCGATTCGACCGCCTACCGTGCCAGCAGGAACCGCGCGTATCCGTTTTACGGTGATGGCTGCCCATACGCGCGAAGAGCTGGAGTGGGCTTGCGAGCAAGTGAGCGAAATCAGGGACGAGCTTCATAAAGGAGGGACGATAACGTGAGAAAAGTGATGCTGTGGCTAACCGGATGGGGAATGCCAGATTGCAGTTGGGATGCTGTTCGCTCACAATTCCCTTCCTATCAGCACATCATTCCTACTTATTCGGACGTCACGGACTCCTTGCAATTTTACGAGAGAGTACGAGAAGAAGTCCGCTCTCTGTCAACGCAGGAGCTGATTGTAGTGGGGTGGTCTATGGGAGGGATGCTCGCAATACGCCTTGCTGCCCAGTACCCGGTTTCAGGACTTGTTTTGATCGGCACCACAGCACGCTTTACCAGTGAACAGAATGAGCTTCACAAAGGGTGGCATCCTGTTGTTTTGCAAAGGATGAAAAGGCAGCTTTCCGTCGCACGCGAGCGAGTGATGGACGCATTTGTTCAACAGATGCTAACACCAGGAGAGCGTGAGAAAACAGGTTTGCACGTGGGGGTGGATAGCCAGAAGTGGAGTACAGCAGCGTTGATTGCGGGCTTGACCTATTTAGAAGAAGAGGATTGCCGCCCGTTCCTGTCTTCGCTGACTACTCCTACTCTCGTCATTCATGGAATGGAGGATGCTATCTGTTCGCTCGCAGCCGGAGAAGAACTGGCGAGTAGCCTTGCAGGTGCCAATTTTGTGCCAATTCCTGAGTGTGGTCATGCCCCGCATGTATTTGTTCCGGAGGTTGTAGGAGATTCGCTAAAGAGGATGGTGGAGCAGCTTGCAGAAGAGGGCAATCAGCAGCCGTTTTAGTGAGAAGGCTGCTTCATACGAAAAATACGCACTCGTGCAAAAGAAGATGGCTGATCATTTGAGTCAAATGGTTACAGAAATGACGAACGAGAACGAGGTGCGAAACATCCTGGAGATTGGCTGTGGGACAGGGGGATTAACCCGCGTCATTCGCAGCCATTTTTCTGATGCCCATTACGAGGCGGTAGAGATTGCGTCAGGTATGCTGGAGCAGGCGAAGAGCAATCTGGAGCAGCATGGCCTAATTTGTTCATTTTCTCAAGCGGATGCCGAAGAATGGGTTTGGGAACAACAGGCGAAGTCAAAGGATTTGGTGGTTTCAGGAGCGTGTTTTCAGTGGTTTGCCAAGCCAGCGCATACGCTAAACGGATTGGGAAGAATCCTGAAGCCCGGAGCACCTTTGGTTTTTTCGACATTTGGACCCGATACGTTTTGGGAGCTACATGATTCGTTTGCGAATGCTCATGCGATTTTGGGGGAAAAGGGAGTACGTCATGGCTTGGAGTTTCTCTCAGCACGTGATTGGCACGAGCTATTGGAACAAGCAGGGTTTACGGATGTAGAGGTGATGAGGAAATATGAACGGCTCACTTACCCGGGTGTACGCGATTTCTTGCATGCCGTGAAAGCCGTGGGCGCCAGTGCAAGTATGGAGCAAGGGAGCGGTCTGGGACACAGAAAACTCCTTGCAGAAATGATTCGTTATTATGAGCAGACGTATAAAAGAGAAACGGGCATCCCTGTCACCTACGAAGTTATTTACGTTCGCGCGGTTTCATCGAGGTAGTGTGCTTTCTATGATTTTTGCTATAGAAATGAGAATGATTATCAAATAGAATGAAAAGAAGAACGATGGGAGGGCTATCAAGGAGTTGAGTGTGGGACAATGAACGTGGATGATCATATTTTTCTATGGAATCAGGCAAGTGTACGATTACATGATGTACGGCATATCCTCATGCGAGCCGGAGAACAACTCAGATCCTATCAATTGCCGGCTAGTGCCTTTCTATTTTCGGTGAGAGGCAGTGGCCTGATTCGTCTTGACGGGAATGTGCATGCGATCAAGAATTGCTATATGGCCCATGCTGGCAAAGGTACATACGTGGATATCGAGGAAATAAAGGATGAGCTGGAATACTATCTGATTTTGTACAAAGCACATTTGCCGTTGCCTTGTCGGCAGGAGCTGTTACGTTTACTGGAGAAAACACAACCTTTTCACATCCAATACGGCTTTACCCCCATGCATCCGGTAAATGTATTTGTCGCAATATCACGTATGAAGCAAGCATGGAATCAGAACGGCAATCTGGACAAGCTACGAGCCAAGGCTCTGCTGTATCAACTCGTATGTGAGCTAATGGCACAGATGCAGTCACAAGGAATCGGGGTAACGGTACCGAATTTGGTCGTTCAGGCCGTCAGATATATCGAGGAGCTTTACGCAGAGAATTTTACTCTCGATGATCTTTCCTCGCTCTTAAACTGTAGCTCCCGATCGCTGCAACGCACCTTTAAAGCCCAGCTAGCAGTCGGCCCTATCGACTATCTGATTCAGGTGCGCATTCAAAAAGCACAGGAACTGCTGCGTCAAACGAATTTGGGATTAAAAGCGATAGCGGAATCAGTAGGTTATTCAGACAGCTATTATTTCAGTCGTAGCTTTAAAAAATATACAGGCTTCTCTCCTTCAATGTATAAGGAAAATCCGCTGACATCGGAAATGCGTCGCCAAAGTCCATCACTCTTGTCGCGATATTCCATTGCTGGTCAAAAGCTGTGGAAATATAATGATCACATTGAAAATGAAAATCACTCGCACTCAAGAGATGGAGGAGCCGTACCGATGTATAAGAGTACAAAAGCGATGCTGGCGCTGAACCTGATGCTGAGCCTTACCTTGCTGTTGGGAGCTTGCTCAGGCGGCGGTACGAACACGAGCAATTCTGGGAGCACTGCAACAGGCGCTTCGAATCAGGTAGCGACGCAGTCGAATACCACGCAATCCGGCGCGAATCAAGAAGTGAAGAAAAGCGAGACGCGTACAATCAAGCACATAAAAGGCGAGCTGACGCTTGATTTTAAACCAGTCAGAATTGCTGTACTGGATACGCAATACGCAGATCAAATGATTGCTCTGGGCGAACTACCAGCAGGTAGTGTCATTACAACGGGTGACGGTACGAAGTTTCCAGAGTATCTCATGGACAAGCTGAGAGATGTTCATGTACTTGGAACAAAGGACGAGCCAAATTCAGAAGCAGTCGTGGCTATGGAGCCTGACTTGATTATTTGCACGGAATTCCAGGACAAAATCTACGATAACTTATCTAAAATCGCTCCAACCATCATGTTTGATCGAAACGAAGACTGGCGTGATACGCTGATTACCTTCGGAAAAATTCTCGAAAAAGAACAAGAAGCTGAGCAGATCGTAAAGGACTACCAAGAAAAAACGAGCAAATTGAAAGCAGAGCTTGCAACCAAGCTCAAGGGTGAGTCCGTCGCACTTATTCGTCCTCGTGACAATGCTATTCGACTGCACACAGTTGAACACCGAACGGCTGCTATCTTATATACCGATTTGGGACTGACTCCTCCCAAGCCAGCGATGGATAAATCCGATACAGCTACGATGATTTCTCTGGAAGTGCTGCCAGAGGTAAATGCCGATCACTTATTTGTTGTAACGGACAAAGCGAATCAAGCATTAACAGACGAGTACAAAAACAGCTCCATTTGGAAAGGGCTAAAAGCAGCCAAGGAAAATAAGGTGTACGAGGTAAACACAACCGTGTGGATCGCCTATTATGGCCCGATTGCCATCAACAATATCGTCGATGAAATTGCAGAGGCACTTCTATAAATCATTCAAACCGTCACTCTCTTCTCTGAGCAGTGACATTTTTTTATGAACAGGAAAAGAAAGCGATTTCCTGGCAGGAATTATCATGAAAAGATGGAATCTTAAGAAGGTTGCCTATCCTGTGTATTCGAGGGGTGTGTGGAAGATGAGTCAAAGAGAAATCGTCATTGCGAGTGCTGTGCGCACTGCTATAGGTAGCTTTCAAGGAACGCTTGCGGGTGTCAGCGCCACAAAGCTGGGCGGAATAGTACTGGAAGCAGCGCTAGAGCGTGCAGGTGTTTCCAAGGATGCAGTCGATGAAGTGATTATGGGGAATGTACTGTCAGCAGGTTTGGGTCAAAACCCGGCGCGTCAGGCTTCTATTCACGCGGGCCTTGCTCATGAAGTTCCCTCTCTGACAATCAACAAAGTTTGTGGTTCAGGTCTAAAAGCCGTTCATTTGGCTGTTCAGTCCATCCTTGCAGGTGAGGCAGAAGTGGTCTTGGCTGGTGGGATGGAAAATATGAGTCAGGCACCATACTTAATGGAAGATGCACGCTCAGGCTACCGTATGGGAGATCAGAAAGTAGTAGACTCCATGATTCGCGACGGGCTGTGGTGTGCTTTCAACGATTACCACATGGGCATTACAGCGGAGAATCTGTGCACCAAATACGAGATCGGACGAGAAGAGCAGGATGAATTTTCAGCTTGGAGCCAGGAAAAGGCTCAGCAAGCGCTCACTAGTGGTCGTTTTCAAGAAGAAATCGTGCCGGTTCCGATTCCGCAGCGCAAAGGTGATCCAGTGCTTTTTGCTGTGGACGAATTCCCGCGTGCTGGTGTGACAGCCGAAGCGCTAGGCAAGCTGAAGCCTGCATTTAAAAAGGATGGAACCGTGACAGCCGGGAATGCATCCGGCATCAACGATGGAGCAGCCGCTCTCTTAATTATGACACGCGAGAAGGCAGAAGAGCTGGGGGTGAAGCCTCTCGCCCGTATCGTGGCCAATGCGAGTGCAGGTGTTGATCCGAGCATCATGGGGTACGGTCCTGTTCCTGCGACCAAGCGCGTACTGGAAAAAGTGGGCCTGTCGATCGCTGACATCGATTTGATCGAAGCAAACGAAGCTTTTGCCGTCCAATCGCTGTCTGTTGGCAAAGCGTTGGGCTTTGATCGCGAGAAGCTGAATGTCAACGGCGGAGCCATCGCGTTGGGACATCCAATCGGTGCGAGTGGCGCGAGAATCTTGGTCACGCTCGTGCATGAATTGCAAAAGCGTGAAGGGGTAAAATATGGGTTAGCGACTCTTTGCATTGGTGGGGGACAAGGCGTTTCCACAATTGTCGAGAAAATTTAATTTTTAAATTGTGAACGCTTTGTGTACACAGAAACGCTTGCGTTGACAAAGGGAATAAATCTTCGTTAATATGGATGAGGGCATTTGGAAATTGTGTGCCCTCTCCTTATGTGAAAGGAGAAGGATAAACTGGCGAAACTTGACAATCCATGGCGAGCACTTGGTTTGGTCAGCGTACTTGGTCTTGACTTTGCCATTTGTGTGGTTGCCGGTTTTATGATCGGCAGATACGCGGATCGCCTACTAGCGACTGATCCTTGGTTCTTGCTTATCGGCTTGATTACAGGGATTGCGGTTGGTGTATACACTGTCTATCGACTCATTCGCCCGTATCTGTAGGGGGTGACGAACGATGGAAGCGTTTGCTTTAGCGATGCGAAAGACTTTTCGCTATTCTTTATGGTGCATGGCATTGTTTGTGATGCTGATGGTTGTATTGCCTGAACACAAGGTATTCTTGCAGAGTTTGTTGCTTGGAACAGTGACAGGAATCATTAATACCAGCGTTCTCGCAAGCAAGGTCTGGGTTGTTGGGCAAATGGCAGATGACCCTAATGTCAGACCAAAAGGAACGGGCACGATGCTTCGGTTCATGATTGCCGGGCTAGCCGCCTATGCTACCTTTCTTTTCCCTCATATCTTCACATTATCAGGGGTTCTACTTGGGTTGTTTTTGATCCAAGGGATCAGTTATCTACTCGTATTCCGCAATTCAAAATAGATTTGTTACAGCATTTCCTTTTAATGAAATGATTTTTACCAGAGAGCGTTCGATAGCAATGTGTAGACAGAGTTTCGGACAACCTCTATCTATCAATGGAAAGGGGTGAAAAGATGGGTCATCATTATACGTTACGGTTTCAGTTAGGCGGCATGGTATTTGACATCGCTACGATTCTCATGATGGTTCTTACCGCACTGCTTGTGTTTATCTTCCTGTTTGTAATGACACGAAAGCTGGAAACAGGAGTACCTGGTGCTAAGCAAAATGCAGTTGAGTGGATTTTTGACTTTGTCAAGAATGTTACTGCAGGATACATGGATCACAAGAAAGTCATGATGATGATGACGCTTGGTATTACGTTGTTTCTCTACATCTTCATTGGGAACCAGCTAGGTGTTATCGCCAACGTCACCACAGTGCACAAAGGTGAAATCAGCGAAAGTGTTATGAAGATGCTGACGATTGCTCCTACGCCGGAAGCCGAAGCGAAGAAGCGCGAAACCGTTGAGCACGAGCTGGCTGATAAAGGAGCTCATGTAATCTGGTGGAAGTCTCCAACTGCTACACCGAGTGTAACATTTGGTTTGGCATTGGTAGTGTTGCTCTACTCCCACTACCTCGGTATTAAGAAAAGTCCAGGTGGTTGGTTTAAGCACGTATTCCTCAACCCGATCCACATTCTTGAGGAGTTTATCATTAAACCGTTGACGCTTCCTCTGCGTTTGTTCGGTAACCTCTTTGCAAAAGAGATCATGATTGCCTTCCTGTTGAGTGGGGGAGTTTTGGCCGCGGCACCATTGTTTATCTGGCTCGGCTACTCCGTCTTCGTAGGTGCAATTCAGGCGTTCATTTTCTTGACTCTTTCTATGGTTTACATTTCACAACTTGTGAATGATGAACACTAAAATCTAGTTTTTGTTTACAACAATTTAGGGAGGTATTTTTAACATGGAAGTTATGGGTGTAGCTATTGCTATGGGTCTTATTTTCGGTTTGGCAGCACTTGGTGGTGCTTTTGGTGCAAGTAACGTAATCTCTAAAACAATTGAAGGTGTTGCTCGTCAACCTGAAGCTCGTGGTAACCTGATGGGTATCATGTTCCTCGGTATGGGTCTCGTAGAGGCGATTCCAATTATCGCTGTAGCTGTAGGCTTCATCTTGATGGGTCGTCTGGGCTAAGCGAACAGTTGAACAGTATTAAATAGGCGGAGGGTCACCTTCGCCTATCTTTTAGTAGGGAAAAATCAGGCTTCGGCCACAAGCTTGGCGTGGAAGTCTTCTAGTAATAATTCTGGTAAGTACGCAAAGAACTTATTGCAGAATCTTTCGTTTGTCAGGAAGGAGTGAACTAAAAATGGTTGAGTTTGGAGCCGTATCCCTGGAATGGGGCACATTACTACTCCAGGTGATTATTTTCATTTTGCTGTTGATCGTTGTTTCCAAATATGCAACAGGACCGATTGCGAGCGTATTGGAAAAGCGCCGTGCTCATGTTGAGAACGAGCTCGCCACTGCGGAACGTAACCACAAGGAATCCGAAAAGCTTTTGGCTGAACAACGCCGCCTTTTGGATGAAGCTCGCGCTGAATCTAAAGCGATCATCGACCGTGCTGCAAAGCAAGCGTCTGATGAAGCAAGCAAAATCGTTGCTGAAGCACAAGCAGTTTCTGAGCGTATGAAGGCAGAGGCAAGTGCTGAACTGGCTCGTGAAGTAGAAAAAGCAAAACTCGAACTGCGTGAGCAAATGACTGGTCTTTCCGTGCTCTTGGCTTCCAAGATCATTGAGAAAGAACTGGACGAAGCAGCTCAAAAGTCTACTGTTGACAAATTTCTCGCACAAGTGGGAGATCGCCTATGAGTAGCGCAGTAGGAAAACGTTATGCTCGCGCTCTCTTTGAAGTAGCGAGTGAGCGTAGCAAGATTGATCAGGTAGAAGCAGACCTGGGTGCGATCGTGGAAGCGGTTGAAGGCAGTGAAGATCTGAAAAAGATCATGCTGCACCCGCACATCGCAGCAGATGCGAAAAGCCAGCTCGCTGACGAATTGTTCAAAAGCCATGTAGGGGAAGAAACCTTTAATTTTCTGAACGTCCTGATTGAGAACGGACGCGAAGTTGATCTGGTTGATATCTACCGTTCTTTTGTACAATTGGCGAACGAAGCTCGTGGATTCGCAGATGCGATTGTGACAAGTGCAAAGCCACTTTCTACTGAAGAGCAAAATGAGCTGGCTGAGAAGTTCGGCCAAACGCTGAACAAAAAGCTGCGTATGACAGCAGTCGTAGATCCAGCGATTCTCGGCGGCATTATTATCAAAATTGGCGACCGTCTGTATGATGGCAGCCTGAAAACGAAGTTGGAAACCTTTGCGCAAAAGGCGTAAAGTTCGATGGCTTTTAAGAAGTTGGATGAATGGGGTGAATTAAGTGAGTGCAATCAGACCAGAAGAGATTAGCTCCCTCATTAAAGAGCGGATCGCTAACTTTAAATCTGAAATCGAAGTTGTGGATGTAGGCACAGTCATCCAAGTAGGTGACGGTATTGCTCGTGTTCACGGTTTGGAAAAGGCCATGCAAGGGGAGCTTCTCGAGTTCCAAAATGGCGTAATGGGTATGGTACTCAACTTGGAAGAAGATAACGTGGGTGTCGTTATTATGGGACCTTTCCGCGACATTAAGGAAGGCGATACTGTAAAACGTACCGGCCGCGTTATGGAAGTTCCAGTAGGGGAAGCGCTGCTCGGCCGCGTTGTAAACCCACTGGGTCAACCAATCGATGGTCAAGGCCCTATCGCAAACAACGGTTTCCGTCCAATCGAGAGCCCAGCTCCTGGCGTAATGGCACGTAAATCCGTACATGAGCCACTCCAAACAGGTATCAAAGCGATTGACGCGATGATCCCAGTTGGTCGTGGACAGCGTGAGTTGATCATTGGTGACCGCCAAACTGGTAAAACAGCAGTGGCGCTCGACACGATCATCAACCAAAAAGGTAAAGACATGATTTGTATCTACGTTGCAATCGGTCAAAAGCAATCCACCGTTGCTAACATCGTAGAAACTCTGCGTAAAGCAGGGGCTCTGGAATACACAATCATCGTTTCTGCTACTGCGTCTGACCCAGCTCCAATGTTGTACCTGGCTCCATATACAGGTGTAACAATGGGTGAGTATTTCATGTACAAAGGCGGACACGTTCTGTGCGTATACGATGACCTCTCCAAGCAGGCTGCTGCATACCGCGAAATGTCCCTCTTGCTCCGTCGTCCTCCAGGTCGCGAAGCATATCCTGGTGACGTATTCTACTTGCACTCCCGTTTGCTGGAGCGCGCTGCGAAACTGTCTGATGATCTGGGCGCTGGTTCTATTACAGCTCTGCCATTCATCGAAACCCAAGCGGGTGACATTTCCGCGTACATTCCAACCAACGTGATCTCCATCACGGACGGTCAGATCTTCCTGGAGACAGACTTGTTCAACGCAGGTCAACGTCCAGCGGTTAACACCGGTCTTTCCGTATCCCGTGTAGGTGGTTCCGCGCAAATCAAGGCGATGAAAAAGGTAGCAGGTCCACTCAAGCTCGAGTTGGCTCAATACCGTGAGTTGGCTGCGTTTGCTCAGTTCGGTTCCGACCTGGACAAAGCGACCCAAGCTCGTCTGACCCGTGGTGAGCGCTTGATGGAAATCATGAAACAAGGTCAGTTCGATCCAATGCCTGTTGAGAAGCAAGTTGCTTCTATCTATAGCGCTACAAGAGGTTTCCTGGATGATATTCCAGTAGCAGAAGTGCGCCGTTTTGAGAAAGAGATGTTGTCTTTCTTGGATTCCAACAAACCGCAACTGTTGGAGCACATCCGCACAACGAAAGACCTTCCAGATGAAAAAGAATTCAACGCAGCGATCGAAGAGTTCAAAAAAGGCTTTTCGGTAACTCGCTAATCGTTAACCTGATAGACATCAGATGCATGCCGGGCTAGTTGCCCGTGCATGCGTCCTCAAGGTGGTGAAAACGAGTGGCTAAAGGAATACGTGAGATTCGACGCAGTATCAAAAGTAAAAAAGATATGCGCCAAATCACGAAAGCGATGAAAATGGTGGCGGCTGCAAAGCTTCGCCGTAACCAGGATAAAGCTGAGGCGGCACGCCCGTATGCTGACAAGATCCAAGAAGTGATCGCAAGCATCGCGAGTGGGAACTCTGGTTCCAAACATCCAATGTTGCAAAATCGTCCAGTGAAAAAGACTGGTTATATTGTCATCACTTCCGACCGTGGACTTGCTGGGGGCTACAATGCCAACATTCTCCGTAAAGTGGTAACTACCATTAACGAGAAGCACAAGTCCAAGGATGAGTATGGTATTTTTGTGATTGGCCGCAAAGGTCGTGACTTCTTTAGCAAACGGAACTACCCGCTTTTGGAGGAAGTTACAGGTCTGCCAGTCAGCCCAGCCTTTGCTGATATCAAGAAAATTGCCGGTGCAGCAGTCCAAATGTTCGAGAATGAGCAGATTGACGAACTGTACCTGTGCTACAACAAGTTCCAAAGTGCAATTTCGCAAATACCTACCGTAAAACAATTGCTGCCACTGGAAGCTCCCGAGAGCAACAATGCACGCGAATTGAATTACGAGTATGAGCCGTCCTCGGAAGAAGTATTGGCGGACCTGTTGCCGAAATATGCGGAAACACTGGTTTACAGTGCACTCCTCGAAGCAAAAGCTTCCGAAGAAGGTTCCCGTATGACTGCAATGGGCAACGCGACAGACAATGCTACGGATATGATCAACCGTTTAACGTTGAGCTACAACCGTGCTCGTCAGGCAGCCATTACACAAGAGATTTCCGAGATCGTTGCAGGTGCAAACGCACAGGCTTAGTGGCAGCGAATAGCTCCCAATTTAGCTTTACAGGAGGGAAGAAGTAAGATGGCGAATGGACGCGTGGTTCAGGTAATGGGTCCGGTTGTTGACGTCGAGTTCGACCGCGGACACCTGCCTGCCATTTACAATGCGATCAAGATTCAACATAAAGCACAAAGCGCTGGTGAGCGCGACATCAACTTGACTGTTGAGGTTGCTACTCATTTGGGCGATAACTTGGTTCGTACCGTTGCAATGTCTTCCACTGACGGTTTGGTTCGTGGCATGGAAGCAGTTGATACCGGTGCAGCTATCTCCGTTCCAGTGGGTGCAATCACCCTCGGACGCGTATTTAACGTATTGGGTGAGCCGATCGACCTGCAAGAACTTGGTCAAGTAGATCGTCGTGATCCAATTCACCGTAAAGCTCCTGAGTTCGTAGACCAAGCAACGACTGTTGAGATCCTGGAAACAGGTATCAAAGTTATTGACCTCTTGGCTCCGTACATCAAGGGTGGTAAGATCGGTCTGTTTGGTGGTGCGGGTGTAGGTAAAACCGTTACTATTCAAGAGCTGATCAACAACATCGCGCAAGAGCACGGTGGTATTTCCGTATTCGCTGGTGTAGGTGAGCGTACCCGTGAAGGTAACGACCTGTACCACGAGATGAAAGACGCAGGCGTACTGCCGAAAACCGCGATGGTATTCGGTCAGATGAACGAACCGCCTGGTGCACGTCTTCGTGTAGCGTTGACTGGTCTGACTATGGCGGAATACTTCCGTGATGAAGAAGGCCGCGACGTTCTTCTCTTTGTTGATAACATCTTCCGCTTTACTCAAGCGGGTTCCGAAGTTTCTGCTCTCTTGGGCCGTATGCCATCTGCGGTAGGTTACCAGCCAACACTGGCTACCGAAATGGGTCAGTTGCAAGAGCGTATTACTTCCACGAAAAAAGGTTCCGTAACGTCCATTCAAGCGATCTACGTACCAGCGGATGACTACACTGACCCGGCTCCTGCTACTACGTTTGCTCACTTGGACGCTACAACAAACCTGGAGCGTTCCATCGCTGAGTTGGGTATCTTCCCTGCGGTAGACCCACTCGCATCCACTTCCCGTGCTCTGGCTCCTGATGTAGTAGGACAAGAACACTATGATGTGGCTCGTAGCGTTCAAAAAATCCTGCAACGTTACAAAGAACTGCAAGATATCATCGCGATTCTCGGTATGGACGAGTTGAGCGACGACGACAAGCAAGTAGTTGGACGCGCACGCCGCATTCAACGTTTCTTGTCCCAGTCCTTCCACGTTGCCGAGCAGTTCACTGGTAACCCAGGCCAATACGTTCCATTGAAAGAAACCGTTCGCAGCTTCAAGGAAATCCTCGAAGGTAAGCATGACCACCTGCCAGAGGGCGCGTTCCTGTACGTAGGTACAATTGAAGAAGCGGTAGAAAAAGCGAAGAAAATGGCGTAAGACACCCTGGAAAGGGGAGACGAGTAAGTGAGTAAGATGACAGTTGAAGTCGTAACTCCTGAACGGGTTGTCTACAGCGGTCAGGCTGAAATGGTGATTGCTCGCGGCTTGCAAGGGGAAATCGGTATTATGCCGAACCACGTGCCGTTGGTAACCCCGCTGAAAACAGCGCCAGTTCGGATTAAGACAGAAGGCGATAAAGAAGTAAAGATGGCTGTAAGCGGCGGCTTCATGGAAGTGCGCGGCGATAAAGTGACCATCCTTGCTGAAACGGCTGAATTGCCGGGAGACATCGATGTTGAACGCGCGAAGGCAGCGAAAGAGCGTGCTGAAAAGCGTTTGACTGAGAAATATGCCGAGCTCGACGTCAAGCGTGCAGAACGCGCGCTGCAACGTGCGATGGCACGTCTCGACGTAGCGAAGTAAAGCGTAAGCTTGATATCCCCGCGCCCATGTGGCTGCGGGGATTTTTCGGTTATATGGAGATGAATGATGAGCCATGGAAATCGGGCATGATATTTCCAGTTGGTAATTGCCTAATGTTTCTGTGTATAATAGACCTAATGCCCTGCCGACGAGCTACGTTAGCATGAAAAACAGCGGGAAAAAGCGGCATTGGCTATTGGGATTAAAGGAGAGTGTAATTGATGCAAACCGTTCGCGATATCCGCCACAATCAAGATGGCGTAGTGATTCCTAGCAGCTTTAAGGCTAATGGCTGGACAAGCGTGCTATCTCATGAAATGAATGTTCTCTTCCAGGCAATGTGTTTTGTAGTAACCAAGCATGAGACAAAAGAAGAAATGAGAAAAGCTTTGGACGAGTTCGATGCATTGAAAGGCACATTCACCGAGCCTGTTCAAGAAGGCTTTAAGTCTGAAGAGGATTTCAAAGGCTACGTGAACCTCTTGAACAGATTCAAAGCGTTCATGAGCCGTTCTGATTATGCATATCCGACATCTCTTGACGATACGATCGAGCTTTTCGTGAAGTGGGGTCTGGTAATCGATAATGGAGATGCTTGGGATGTACCGGTTTATCCATTCCCAGATGCATCTGAGTTGTTCAAGTTGAGCGAAGCAGAATCTCTTGCATTGGCTCATGTTAAACTGGAAGCATTGGTTCATCCGATTTTTAGCCGCCTCGTGATGAAGCTGCACGAGCAGGAAGAAAATACGTTCAGCATGTCCAAAGCAGAAATGAAGCAATTGCTGAACACCAATGACCAGATGCTGGCAGAGGTTCTGATCAAGCTGACTCCATATATGGAAGAGGCAATTGAAAATATGCTGGAGATCCCAGAAGACGAGAAGATGAACTTCACAATTGTATGGGAGCGTATTTACGAGGACTTCCTCGGACAGCAATTTTCAAACAACGTTCAATAATGAAGAGAATATAAGAGCCAGACAGGCATATTCGTTTGGTCATCATACTATGCTGGAAAAACTCAGGGAGAAATCTCTGAGTTTTTTCCCTTTATATGGCACAAAAGGAAGGCTTTCGTTAGACACCCTATTGGCAATTTGCTATAATGATAAAGGTATTTTTTTCTAGCAGTATCAATTAGCGACAGCGTTCATACCTACACCTTTGATGCTGCGAGCAGTACCCTTTTGAGGGAGTCTCGACTTCTTCTGGAGGACAGCGCAAGACGATTCATACCTTTCTCAAGAGCGGAGGGAACGTGGGTGAGTGACATCTATACCAACAATTATGTGATTGTCGCGATCTTTTTAATTCTTGGTGTGCTGTTGCCCGTAGCTACAGTCAGTTTTGTTGGTCCATTACTTCGTCCAAAGAAACCGACACGGGAGAAGCAAACTACTTATGAAAGCGGTAACATTCCTGTTGGTGACAGTTGGGTGCGTTTCAACGTGAAGTATTACATCTTTGCCCTCATGTTTGTCATCTTTGATGTAGAAACACTCTTTCTGTATCCGTGGGCCGTCGCTTACAAAGAACTGGGGCTCTTTGCCTTAGTCGAGATGGTCATCTTTATATCCTTGCTCATCGTAGGATTGATTTACGCGTGGAGAAAGAAGGTGCTGGAATGGAACTAGACCTGACAAGCATTGCGCCTGAATTGCAAGAGGAACTGAATCGCAACGTCATGTTCACGACATTGGAAACAGTGAAGGGATGGGTTCGTAGCAACTCGTTGTGGCCATTAACTTTTGGCTTGGCCTGTTGCGCGATCGAGATGATGGGAACGGGTGGAGCGCGTTATGACCTCGACCGGTTTGGCGTTATTTTTCGAGCATCCCCAAGACAATCTGATGTCATGATCGTAGCCGGAACCGTCACGAAAAAGATGGCGCCACTGCTGCGCAGGCTGTATGATCAAATGCCTGAACCGAAGTGGGTGATTGCCATGGGCTCCTGTGCGACAGCGGGAGGTCCGTACGTGCGCTCGTACAGCGTGGTAAAAGGTGTAGACCAGATTGTGCCTGTCGACGTATATATTCCGGGTTGTCCGCCTAACCCTGCTGCTTTGATCTACGGAATCAATAAGCTCCAAGAAAAAATCCGTTACGAAGCGAAGACTGGGAAGCAGGTGACCAATCTATGAGCGATGAGAAACGCAAGCCGACGCCAGAGGAAAAGGCCGCGGCAGCGGCTGAAGCCCGTGTCAAGGCCGAAGCATTGCGAAAATTAAGAGAACAGGAAGCGCAGGCTCCCCAAGAGGCGAGCCCAGTGGAGGGAGCTCAAGAGCCAAAAGAGGAAGCCTCTGCTCCAGAAGCTAAACCTGTGTCCGAAATGACACCTGAGGAAAAAGCCGCAGCCAAGAAAGCAGCAGCGGCTGAAGCGATTGCCAAGGCAAAAGCAGCGAAGGAACAGGCAGAAGCTGCTTCACCACCAGCAAAGCCCGTGTCCGAAATGACACCTGAGGAAAAAGCCGCAGCCAAGAAAGCAGCAGCGGCTGAAGCGATTGCCAAGGCAAAAGCAGCGAAGGAACAGGCAGAAGCTGCTTCACCACCAGCAAAGCCCGTGTCTGAAATGACGCCGGAAGAAAAGGCAGCAGCCAAGAAAGCGGCTGCCGCAGAAGCACTAGCCAAGGCAAAAGCAGCCAAGGAAGCAAAAGAAGCCGCGGAAAATGGAGCAAATACAGATGATTCAACTCCAGATGCGGATGCCAAGGCGAAAGCCGCAGCTGCCGCAAAAGCCAAGGCTGCCGCCGCAGCAGCAGCAAAGGCAAAAGCTGCACGCGAAGCAGGTGGCGATGAATCCGGTGATGACGACGCCAAGGCGAAGGCCGCAGCTGCCGCAAAAGCCAAAGCAGCCGCCGCAGCAGCAGCGAAGGCAAAAGCAACACAAACGACTGGGGATGAGACACCGGCAGAGGAAGCTCCAAAAGCACCTTCCAAAAACCAGCCCTATCTTGATAAATACGTGTCACGAATTTCCGAAGCATTTGGACAGGAAGTCATCGAGGCTTCGTATATTAACGAGCTGGGAAAGGAAGTTCCAACTCTCACCATTCAAAACGAACGTTGGCATCAAGTTGCCCAATTTTTAAGAGATGACGAGCAATTGAGCTTTGAGTACCTGTCCGATCTTCACGGTGTCGATTACGAGGATCGCCTGGAGGTATACTACCACTTTTATTCCTACAAAAATCGCCAAAGCTTGGCAGTAAAGGTCAAAACAAGCAGAGAAGAGTCAAAAGTTGCTTCTGTAATGGACCTCTGGCATGGCGCAAATTGGAATGAAAGAGAGACTTTTGACCTTTTGGGTATTCATTTCCCGGGACATAAGGATTTACGTCGAATCCTGTTGCCGGATGATTGGGTAGGGTATCCACTCCGCAAAGATTATGTGCAATACGACGAGGAGGTTTAGCAGATGAACCATAACATCCTCACGACTCATGTTGATACCTCATCTGAAACAGGACTTCGTACGGAAGAGATGTTATTAAACGTAGGTCCACAGCATCCGAGTACACACGGAGTATTTCGCTTGGTTGTAAAAATCGATGGGGAAACCATTAAAGAAGCGATTCCGGTGATGGGTTATCTGCATCGAGGCACAGAGAAGCTGGCTGAAAACTTGACCTATACACAAATTATTCCTTATACAGACCGTATGGACTACGTGTCCGCCATGACCAACAACTACGTTCTCTGTCACGCAGTAGAAACGATGATGGGGCTGGAGATTCCAGAACGAGCTCAGTTTCTACGATTGATCGCGATGGAACTGAACCGGGTGGCGAGCCATTTGGTTTGGTGGGGAACGTTTCTATTGGACATTGGTGCGATGGGGCCCTTCCTGTATGCATTCCGTGATCGGGAGACGATTCTAGATTTGTTTAATGAGCTATGCGGGGCGCGGATGACTTTTAACTACATGCGTGTAGGCGGAGTGAAATGGGATGCACCTCCAGGCTGGACCGACAAAGCCAAAGAATTTGTCCAATATATGAAGAAGGAATTGAATAACTACCATCAACTGGTGACGGGTAACGAGATTTTTATCCACCGTCTCAATGGAATCGGCAAGTTCGATACAAAAACTGCGTTGGATTACTCGCTATCAGGTGTCATGCTCCGCTCGACAGGTGTCAAGTGGGACCTGCGCAAGGACGAACCGTATTGCATTTATGATCGTTTTGAATTTGATGTGCCGACAGCGACTGAGGGAGATTGCATGGCGCGCTATCATCTGCGCATGGCTGAAATTGAACAATCTCTGCGAATTCTTGAGCAGGCATTGGAGCAATTTCCGAGTGAAGGCGAAGTCATGGGCAAAGTACCACGTGTGATTCGCCCGCCTGCTGGGGAGACATATGTGCGCATCGAGTCACCGCGGGGAGAAATTGGTTGCTACATTGCTAGTCAAGGCAAGGATAAACCGTGGAGATTGAAGTTCAGACGGCCTTCATTTACCAATCTGCAAATTCTGCCTAAGCTGTTGCAGGGGGAAAACCTCTCGAACATGGTTGCCATCCTGGGCAGTATCGACATCGTGCTCGGGGAGGTTGACTGTTGATGAATACTCTCTTGCAGCAAGCACCCTCATGGGGAACCACGCTTTGGTTTATCGTAGCGGCCGTTTTACTGCTTGCAGTCGTGTTGGGATTCGTTACGTACGCTATTTACTTTGAGCGCAAAGTGATTGGGTGGATGCAGCTACGCATCGGGCCGAATCGAGTAGGACCATTGGGACTTCTCCAGACGGTTGCCGATGTTGCCAAGCTGCTATTAAAGGAAGATATTCGTCCGCAGCACGCTGACAAAGCGTTGTTCACTTTAGCACCAATATTGGCTTATGCCCCTGCTTTTGCCGTATTGGCGGTCATGCCTTTTTCGGAAAGCATTCGGTTCGCTGATCTGGGAATAGGGCTGTTGTACTATATCGCCTTGTCTGGGATCACCGTATTGGGCGTGATCACGGCTGGATGGGCCTCGAATAACAAGTATTCGCTGATCGGGGGTCTCCGCTCCGCTGCGCAGATGATCAGCTATGAAGTACCGCTGGTCATGTCCGTGGTGGGGATCGTTCTATTGACGGGCAGCATGAATCTCAAGGATATTGTCTATGCGCAGCAGGATGTCTGGAATATTGTTCCGCAGTTTATCGGATTTGCTGTATTTATCATTGCTGCCCAGGCTGAGCTGAATCGTACGCCGTTTGACTTGCCAGAAGCAGAGTCGGAGCTCGTTGGTGGTTACCACGTCGAGTATTCCGGTTTCCGTTTTGCGATGTTCATGCTGGCGGAGTATGTGTACATGTTCGGGATGGGTGCCCTGATTACGATTCTCTTTTTGGGTGGATGGTTGCCGATTCATCCATCACTGGACTTCATTCCGGGAATCGTGTGGTTTATCCTTAAATTTTCACTTTACGTCTTCCTCCAGTTTTGGATTCGCGCCACGATGCCGCGCTTACGTGTCGATCAACTGATGTCGTTTGCCTGGAAAGTGCTGTTGCCCGTGGCATTGTTCAACATCCTGCTCACAGCCGTAGTGGTTTCTTACCAAAATGGCATGTTCTAGTAGCGACTTGATCGAAAACGACTTCGTCCCACTGTTTTCATAGCGCAGGCTTCGCCATAGGCTTGCTTCGTCAAAAGCTTGCTTTCGTCAAAAACGTGGTGCAGCCAAGTTCTCAAATTCTGAGGGGTGACACACATGCTAGGACTGGCCAAAGGCCTGGGGTATACATTTAAAAAGCTCACGGAGAAAAAAGTAACCCACTTCTATCCGGATGTGCCCTTTCCAATGCCGCCTCGCTTTCGCGGTATTCAACACTTTTCTCCTGAAAAATGCATCGTCTGCAACCAATGCGCACGCATTTGTCCGACGGAGTGTATTCAACTGACAGGGAAGCCCCATCCTGATCCGGAGAAAAAAGGAAAGATTATCGATACGTACGATATCAATTTTGAACTGTGCATTTTATGCGATTTGTGCACAGAGGTTTGTCCCACTGAAGCGATTGTAATGACAAACAACTTCGAACTGGCTGCCTATAGCAGGGACGAATTGTACAAGAACTTGAAATGGCTGGACGACAACAATACGAACGTCAGGGAGGAGAATTAGTATGACAGGCGAATTCGTAGCCTTTTTTATCCTGTCCCTTCTGACGATCGGTGGCGCGGTGTTTATGATCAGCTTTACGCGCGTCGTCCACATGGTCATTTCATTAGGCGTTACGTTTATCAGCATTGCAGGTCTGTTTGTTTTGCTGGGAGCGGAGTTCGTCGGGGTCGCACAAATTCTGGTCTATTCAGGGGCTATCTCCATTCTGATGCTCTTTGGAATCATGCTGACCAAGCACGATGCGAACGATGAGGGAACAGGCCGGACATGGAAAAACCGTTTTATCCTGCTCTTCGTAATCGTTCTGTTCGGATTGTTGTTCTGGGGTGTGCAAAATACACCGTGGCCTGCGCCACCGCCACCAGCAGAGGTTCCAGTAAACAATGCAAAAGAAATCGGTATCGAAGTATTCACCAAATTCGTCATACCATTTGAACTGCTGTCTGTTCTGTTGTTGGTCGCGTTGGTCGGTGCGATCATCATGGCGAAAAAGGAGGGGGATAACGAATGACAGTAAGCATTTCCTCCTACTTAATGGTCGCTCTGATTCTCTTTTGTGTAGGCCTGTACGGCGCATTGACCAAGCGAAATGCAGTCGTCGTCCTGTTATCAATCGAGCTGATGCTGAATGCTGTAAATATTAACCTGGTCGCCTTTTCCAAATTCGGACTGTATCCATCCGTGACGGGACAAATCTTTACCTTGTTCACGATGACGGTTGCAGCTGCCGAGGTTGCCGTAGGGTTAGCGATTCTGATTGCGCTGTACCGTAATAAGGAGACCGTGAATGTAGATGAAATGGACCAAATGAAACGATAAGAGGGAAACCTGAAAAGGAGGACAAAGATGGATACTCTAATGCACTATGCCTGGCTGATCCCTCTGTTTCCGCTTCTTGCTTTCATCGTGATCGTCTCATTTGGTCGCCAATTGAAAGAAGGAGCGGCCATAGTGGGCATTACCCTGACGGCTGTTTCTTTTGGAATCGCAGTACTCATCTTCTGGGAGAGATTCCAGGGTGGGGGAGCGGATTACAATTATGTGATAGATTGGCTGCATATCGGCGATATCGTGATCAACATGGGATTCGAAGTGAATCCGCTGAATGCCATGATGCTCGTCATTGTGACATTGGTCAGTCTGTTGGTCCAAATCTATTCAAAAGGCTACATGCATGGAGATGAACGCTTTCCGGTGTTTTATCAATATCTGGCGCTGTTCACGTTCTCCATGCTGGGATTAGTCATCTCGCCAAATTTGTTGCAAGTATATATTTTCTGGGAGCTGGTCGGGGTATGCTCCTTCCTGCTCGTTGGCTACTACTACTTCAAGACAGAGGCAAAAGCGGCTGCCAAAAAGGCTTTTATCGTTACACGCATCGGGGACCTTGGTCTCTTCATCGGGATATGTCTGTTGTTCTGGTGGACCGGAAGTTTTGAGTATGGGGCGATTTTTGAGAGTATCGCACTCGGACGACTGGAACCATGGATGATTACGCTCGCAGCGATCCTCATTTTCGTTGGGGCCATGGGAAAATCAGGTCAATTTCCGCTTCATACGTGGTTGCCTGATGCCATGGAAGGTCCAACACCTGTGTCTGCATTAATTCACGCGGCAACGATGGTCGCGGCTGGTGTTTATTTGGTCGCTGCTACCTATCCGCTGTTTATCGCATCCGATACGGCTTTGACAGTTGTGGCGTATGTAGGAGGATTCACCGCCATATTTGCAGCCTCGATCGGTCTGACCCAACGGGATATCAAGCGTGTCTTGGCTTATTCCACAGTCAGTCAGCTCGGGTACATGATGCTGGCATTGGGTGTAGCTGGTGCTGCTGGTTATGTAGCGGGTTCCTTCCATTTGATGACTCACGCCTTTTTCAAAGCACTGCTCTTCCTTGGAGCAGGTAGTGTCATCCATGCCGTACATACGCAGGATGTATTCGAAATGGGTGGTTTGTGGAAAAAGATGCCGATCACCGCTTTGACTTTCTTGATCGGTTGCTTGGCAATTGCGGGGATCTTTCCGTTCGCTGGTTTCTGGTCGAAAGAAGCGATCCTGGGAGCTGTTTACGGAGCACATCGCTACGATTTGCTGTTCATCGCGCTGCTAGCAGCATTCTTTACCGCATTCTATATGTTCCGTCTGTTCTTCCTGACATTCGCAGGGAAGGCACGTGGCAAGCACGAAGCACACGAATCTCCAAGAGTCATGACAGGTCCGCTCTTGGTCTTGGCGTTACTTGCGGTTGTCGCAGGCTTTGTGAATACACCGTACGCACCATTACTCTCTGATTGGTTGTTGTCAACGAACACAGGGACGGCAATCACGAGCATTTTTGGGGAAGGCAGTGAGCACGCGGCAGCCTGGTTGCAGATTGTGGCTCTGTTGATCTCGATTCTCGGAGTCGTGCTGGCTTACCTGATGTACGGCAAGAAATCTATCTCCTCGGACACGATTCCCAAAGCAATGCCGTGGCTCTATCAGCTTTCATACAAGAAATACTACATCGATGAGCTGTATCACAACGTCATTGTTCGTCCATTAGGCTGGCTTGGATTTGTCCTGGATGTATTTGATAAGTATATTGTGGATGGTTTGGTTGGCTTGACAGCAAAAATCACCCAAGGAATCGGATCTTTGCACGCAAGAGTACAAAGCGGGCAGATTCAGTCCTACGGGGCAATGGTCATATTCGGTCTGTTACTCTTGATCATCGCCATCAGTTTGACGGCCAAGGGAGGTGGACTCTTTGGGTAATATCCTTTTGTCATCACTGGTGTTCTCTCCGCTGCTGGCGATTCTCGTCATGGCTTTTATCCCTAGTCGACATGCAGGTGTGATCAAGCAGGTCGGGATTTTTGGAACGTTGCCGGCACTTATCTTGGCAGGTTGGATGTTCGGCATGTTTGATTACGAGACAGCCAATCTCCAGTTCGTAGAAAAGCACAATTGGATTTCGATTCCGATTGGAATGGCTCAGGCAGGCACCGTCTTTGCTTTTGAGATCAACTATGAGCTCGGTGTGGATGGTATTTCGATGCCATTGATTTTGCTGACGGCGATTATCGGGACCCTCGCAGCAATTGCTTCGTGGCAGATCAAGAAGAGGCAGAAGGAGTATTTTATCCTGTTTCACCTGCTGTTGATCGGTATGTTGGGAGTCTTTGCAGCAGACAATCTGTTTCTGTTCTTCATTTTCTTCGAGCTGACACTCGTACCGATGTACTTCCTCATCGGGATTTGGGGATATGGGGAGCGCGAACAGGCTGCGAACAAATTCCTTTTGTATAACGGAATCGGTTCAGGGATCATGCTGCTGGCTTTCATCGTGATCTTTGTCATCATGCGGACGCTCAATATGGATGAAATAACGGCGATCCTGACGACACCAGGGCATCCGATTACCGAAATCCTTACACCGGAAATGCGTTTTGGCATCTTCCTAGCGCTATTTATCGCTTTTGCGATCAAGCTGCCGGTATTTCCGTTCCACACGTGGATGCTACGCGTTCACGTACAGGCTCCACCTTCTATCGTTATGATTCACTCCGGTATTTTGCTGAAGATGGGGGCGTACGGTCTTTTGCGGATGGGAATCGGCTTCTTCCCAGAGCAGGCCTATGATTTCTCTACGTGGATGGCAGTTCTGGGGATTATCAACATTTTGTATGGAGCTGTACTGGCCTTCGTACAAAAGGATTTAAAAATGGTGCTGGCTTACTCCAGTATCAGCCATATGGGTATCGTCTTGCTTGGTTTCGCTTCGATGAACACGATCGGGTTTCAGGGAGCGATGTTCCAGGTGGTATCCCACGGCTTTATCTCAGCACTGCTCTTCTTCTTGATCGGTGTCATTTGGGATCGGACGCAGACATCGATGCTCGACGATTTGGGCGGTTTAGCCAAGTCCATGCCGTTTGTCAGCGGCGTGTTGTTGGCAGGCGGGATGGCTTCACTCGGACTTCCGGGCATGTCCGGATTCATCAGTGAGTTCTTTGCCTTCCTCGGTCTGTTTGGTCGTTTGCCAGTAATGGCAGCAGTGGGAGCGATCGGGATTGTCCTCACCGCGGTTTATTTACTCAGAGCGATCTTGAAAACGACTTTTGGCCCTACTCCGGGTAGATGTACAGGACTTGCTGATGCACAGCCGATGGAAGTCATTCCGATAGTAGTCCTATTGGGATGTATTATCCTCATCGGGGTTTATCCGGCAGTTCTGGGGAACCCGATGCAGCAGGCGCTGAAAACGATCGTACCTATCGTAACGGGAATAGGAGGGTAATCCATGGAGGTTAAAGATATTTTCTCATATGACTGGAGCTACCTTCTGCCCGAGTTTATCATTCTTGGCTTTGCTACCTTTTTATCTCTGCTGGATCTTTTTGCGGGCAAACGCCTTGGCAAGCAGGTCATCGGTTGGCTATCCTTTCTGGCAACGGTCATAGCGGCGATCTTTGTGATCATCAATATGAATGCTCTCGATAAGCCATACAGCTACATGATCGACATGATCCGAATCGATGATTACGGCAATGCGTTCAAGCTGATTTTCCTGGCAGGGACAGCTTTTGCCATTCTCATCTCGCTGTCCTATCTGAAATCAGGGGAAATCCAGCACAGAGGCGAGTATTACTATTTGCTGCTGACCGGACTGCTCGGGGCTATGGTCATGGCTTCGTCGGCTGACTTGATTACCTTGTTTGTGGGACTGGAGCTATTGTCTCTCTCGTCCTATGTACTGGTCGGATTGCGAAAAAAATCGCGGCTTTCCAACGAGTCGGCGTTCAAATACGTCGTTTCGGGAAGTATTGCCACGGCTGTACTCCTGTTTGGGATGTCGTACGTGTACGGACTTACGGGAACCACACATATTTATGAAATTTCATTCCGATTGGCAGAAGCGGGAATGGCGGGCTATCAGTTCCTCGTCTATACAGCGTTTGCGTTTCTCGCAGTAGGTCTTGCATTCAAAATATCTGCAGCGCCTAACCACATGTGGGCGCCAGATGTTTATCAAGGTGCTCCTACCCCGGTCACTGCTTTCCTGGCAGTTGTGTCAAAAGCAGCAGGATTTGCGCTGATCTTTCGAGTGATGATGATCTCGTTTTTCAACGTTTCCGATGGAACGGGATCAGGACGGTTCTTTTTCGAAGAGGGAAGTCTCTATCTGGGGCTGATGGCAGCGGCCTCAATGATTATCGGGAATACGATGGCGCTCAGGCAGACAAACGTCAAGCGTATGATGGCTTACTCTGGTATTGCGCAAGCTGGCTATTTGCTTGTGCCGTTTGTACCGCCGACCTCTCTCTTTTTCAGCGAAGTAATCTTCTATCTGTTCGGTTACTTGATCGTTAGCTTTGGTGCTTTCGCTGTGATTATGGTTGTATCTCGTGAGCAGGAGACAGAGGATTTGAAAGGATTTGCCGGATTGTATCATCGCTCACCAGTGATGGCAATCGCGATGAGCATCTTCCTCTTGTCCTTGGCAGGTATCCCGATTACGGTTGGCTTCTTCGGGAAGTTCTATCTGTTCATGGGTACATTAGTGGTAGAAAACTACTGGCTGGCGGCGATTATGATCATCACCAGCGTTATTTCCTACTACTACTACTTTGGGATTATTCGTCAGATGTACATGCGTCCTGGGACAACCGAAGCACCTATGGTTGTGCCAAAAGGCATTTGGACGTTTATTCTCATCATGGCAATCGCTACCGTGTTCTTCGGTGCTTTTCCGGGTCTGGTCACCGACTATATCCAGATTCATTTCAATCCGTCGTTTGATTTTGGGAACATGCTGTCTCCCAGCTCTCAGTGATACTCGTAACTGAATAGCACTTCAGGTACAATAGAAGGGATGGCTCGTGATCGGGCCGTCCCTTTTTCTATGATTCTCGGAAGGGTAATGAGGAGGTAACGAGCATGCCACAAGAAGTATACGGCTTGTTGAGTATCATTTTATCGATTGCGTTTATTGGGCTCGCTTGGTGGGCGTTGCAATCCTTTCGCTTTGATAAGATTTTGAAAAAACCAAATGGTGCTCAGGCGAAGCTGTTGCAAATTTTTCTTTCCATTGTGATTGGATATGAACTGTCCCGCTTTTTCCTTGATTACTTGGGCTGGTCCCTGACATTCGGGAATTTGTTCAACTAAATACCCAAAGACGACGATTCGCTGGTATATCCACCCAGCTACATGTACAAAATGAGAAGTACAAAGAGATACATGTAAGCAAAGGGAGAGGATATCAATGGGGAAATGGTTTGGTTGGTGCGTGCTGGCTCTATTGCTCGTGATGGGGGCCGTGTATTGGATGCCTGCACAAGCAAAGGAAGAAAAGCCGGTTGTGACAAAAATGATGAAAGTACTAGAAGAAACGGGCGCAACGGGTGTATCGGTTCAGGTACGTATGCGTACGGCGATGGGAGAAGGCCTTCGTCCTGAACAAGTAAAAGAGTTGGCGACGAAATGGGCACAACAACTTGAGATTCCGTTTTCCCCAAGCGAACAATCGCGTAAACACAACATACTCGCATATAGGACTACATACACACAAAACGGCGTGGATCTGAGCTACGAGGTGACAGGAGTTCCTAAAAATGGAGCATTTTCTGTATATCTAGTACTTCAGTTATCTGGAAACCGTGATTCCCTACTATATATTGGACAAGTACAGGAAACCTTCACGAATGCCCTGCAAAGCGCCGACTTTATTCCGCAAATTAGCACTTGTATTCGCGGATTGTACAATGTTAAGATGGGTGTTGACCAACAGGAGGGTAAAATATTGTCGATTTTTGGTACTCTCCAGGCGACAGAATTAGAACGTTTGCAAGATGATACGGTTGTCAGCATTTCAGGGTATACCCCTATGTGGGAATCATTCATCGCGTTAAACGGTCAAAAGATGAATCTACAGGTGGCTACGCATCGTGACAGCCATTCTGGAACATGGATTACGGTAGGTACACCAATCATCACTGTGGAATATTAGCACGCGGAGGGGTACACATTGGATAAAATTATTGTCCGTGGTGGTAAGGCATTGGCTGGAAATGTAAAAGTATCTGGCGCCAAAAATGCCGTACTCCCTATTATTGCAGCATCTATCTTGGCAGAAGAAGGGACTTGCGTCATCTCAGACGTACCAGGTCTTGACGATGTCCGGACGATATGCGACCTCTTGAAATCGATGGGAATCTCCCTTACATATGATCATGAAGTGCTGACGATCGATGCTTCCAAGCTTACGAGTGTAGAAGCGTCCTATGAACTGGTCCGCAAAATGCGCGCATCTTTCCTCGTGATGGGGCCGCTTTTAGCCAGAAAAGGACAAGCTCGTGTCGCTCTTCCGGGTGGATGTGCCATTGGTACGCGCCCGATCGACCAGCACCTAAAAGGGTTTGAGGCTATGGGAGCCAAAATCGAAATCGGACAAGGGTTTATTGAAGCGACGGTAGAAGGACGATTGAAGGGTGCGAAAATCTACCTGGATATTGCTAGCGTCGGTGCAACAGAAAATATCATGATGGCCGCTGCTTTGGCAGAGGGAACCACATTGATCGAAAATGCGGCAGAAGAGCCAGAGATCGTTGATTTGGCGAACTTCCTGAACAGGATGGGTGCAAAAATCCGCGGAGCGGGTACAGGTTCGATTCGCATCGAAGGCGTGGAAAAGATGAAGGGCTGCACACATTGTGTCATTCCTGACCGCATTGAAGCAGGAACTTTCATGGTGGCTGCAGCGATTACTGGCGGCGATGTCTTTGTGGAAGGTGCGATTTGCGATCATCTCAAATCCGTGACTGCCAAGCTTCGTGAAATGGGCGTGGACATTGAGGAGCAAGAAAACGGCATTCGTGTACGCCGCACAGGCCCACTGAAAGCAGTTGACCTCAAGACGCTGCCATACCCTGGCTTCCCGACGGATATGCAGTCGCAAATGATGGCGCTTTTGCTTGTTTCAGAAGGAACGAGCATCGTGACCGAAACAGTATTTGAGAACCGCTTCATGCACGTGGAAGAGTTCCGTCGCATGAATGCGAACATCAAGATCGAAGGCCGAAGTGCCATCGTCGAAGGTGGTTCCAAGCTGACAGGCAGCAAGGTAGCAGCAACTGACTTGCGTGCGGGTGCAGCACTTGTACTGGCTGGGCTTGTATCTGAGGGAGAGACTGAGGTTTCTGCCCTGCACCATATTGACCGTGGCTACGTAAACTTTACGGAAAAGCTATTGGCTTTAGGAGCAGATGTAGAACGCGTGGTTCCAGAAGAAAAGGCTCGTGAAAAAGCAGTTTCCGAAACCATCAAAGTAAGCTTCTCTCCTAATTTTGCTTGATAAATGCGTCAACCATATGGCAAAACGAAAGATTCTCTGCGGATGCAGGGGGTCTTTTTTTCGTTCTCTCGACTCTCTCATTCTCTCGTTCTACCGCTCTGTTGCAGAACATAGACTTTTAGTAGGTTATTCAGACTTTTCGTGTCTAGTACGTAACGGGGAGGATCTCTTGCATGAAACGCTATCTACTCATGTGGTTTATCGCTTTGCCGATCTTGCTCGTCCTGATGCCTGCTGCTCTGGTCTTTTGGTTTTCACCAGAAAAAGGTCCTGTCAGTCAGCCAACTGTGGCCGTCTCGGAACCTGCCATACCAGCGACGAAGGAATCCGCTGCCTCTCTGCCGGTAAAGGTGTACCGCACAGAAAAAAAGGCCGTGGAAACATTGCCGCTAGAAATGTATATTACCGGAGTCGTAGCGGCGGAAATGCCTGCTGAGTTCGAGCTGGAGGCTTTAAAAGCACAGGCGTTGGCGGCCAGGACCTATATCGTGCGACGGTTAAAAGAGGGCAAGTTTGATGATGTGCCATCAGGAGGGCAGGTCTTGGATACGGTGCAGCATCAAGTCTATATGGATGAACAGCAGCGGCGTGAGCGTTGGGGAGACCAATACGAATGGAAAAACAAACGCATCCAACAAGCAGTTATGGCGACGGCAGGGGTTATCCTGACCTACCAGAACGAGCCCATTGACGCGACGTTTTTTTCCACCAGTAATGGCTTTACAGAGAACTCGGATGAATATTGGGAAAAGCCCATTCCTTATTTGAAGAGCGTTGCGAGTCCTTGGGATATTCAATCTCCTCGCTATGAGGAAACGGTTGTCATGTCCACCGTGGAGCTAGAAAAGAATTTGGGCGTCAAGCTCACGCAGGAGGCTTCTACCAATGGTTCCTGGTATCGGATCGAATCACGTACAACCGGAAATCGCGTAGGAACCATCAGTATTGGCGGCAAGGAATTTACGGGAAGAGAGTTTCGTGAAAAGCTCAATTTGAATTCTTCCTCCTTTACGCTGGACTTGCGCGGTAATCAGGTTTTCATTACGACTAAAGGGTACGGACATGGTGTCGGGATGAGCCAGTGGGGAGCAAATGGAATGGCCAAAAGCGGCAAAAGCGCGGAGCAAATCGTCAAGCACTTCTACCAAGGAATTAGTCTGCAAGAGTATAAAAGAGTGATCCCAGCTTAAAAGAAAAGCAAATTTTTACTTTTCCCTACTCTCTCAGGTTTATACGCCAAAATTCTGGCGATACTGAGGGATGAGGTGATGAATAAAATGGAAGATCAAAAAAATCAAAATCAACCGATTCCATTCAAGAAGGTAAGTTCTTGGAAAAAAGTTTTGGGCAAGAAATGGGCGTTTCCTGCAATCTACATCGGCACCGCAGCAATCATTCTCGCTTTTGTGATGTGGTATCAGGGCAATGTCATGGACACGGTATCCAAAATGACGAATGGCACAGATGGCGTGGCAGTGACAACTCCTGCAGCTCCTGAGACAACTACACCGCAAAACGAAGAAGCGGTACCTGCTACAAGTGGCGTACAACCACTCGCATGGCCAGTAGGAAAAGGCGTGCAGTACAATGTGGGCATGAACTACTACGATGAGAAAGCTTCCAAGGACATTCAGCAAAAAGCATTGGTGAGCTTCGACAGCACCTTCTATCCGCACACAGGTATTGACCTCGTATCCACGGATGGCAAGAGCTTTGATGTCATCGCAGCTCTTGCGGGTAAAGTAGTAAAAGTGGTGAACGATCCACTTGTCGGCAACGAGATTGAGATTGAGCACGCAGACAAAATGATTACGGTATATCAAAGTCTGGAAAGCGTAACAGTCAAACCAGGCGATGAAGTGACACAAGGTCAAGTAATCGGGTCTGCTGGACGCAACACCTTTGAAAAAGACGCTGGCGCACATCTTCACTTTGAAGTTCGCATCGATAACAAGCCTGTCAATCCAGAGCAATACTTGATTCAGGCTGAAACGGAAGTAAAAAATCAATAACCATTGAATTTAGAAAAACACCTGCAAAATACAACAATTGCGGGTGTTTTTTTGCGTGTGGTACAAACTGTTGAAAAAAGATGCGGCCGTGCTGGCTTGTCAGGCTTGGAAACGTAGAATATGTGTCCCTACGCACCCATATATTGTATCAGACAATGTAGATACAAGGAGGCGAGTAATGTGCACGACTACATCAAAGAGCGGACCATCAAAATCGGCCGATATATTGTAGAGACGAGAAATACGGTTCGGATGATCGCTAAAGAGTTCGGTGTTTCGAAAAGTACTGTGCACAAGGACTTGACTGAGCGGCTGCCTGAGATAAATCCAGAGTTGGCGAACCAGGTTAAGGAAATTTTGGAATATCACAAAGCCATCAGACATCTTCGGGGGGGCGAAGCGACCAAAATCAAGTACAAACGGCGTAGTAAAAAAGTACGAGTAGAACAGGAGGAGAGTGTGTAAGAAAGAATTTCCTTGTCCTCTCACGTAGAAGAGCCTATGATATTAGGTAGAAATGTAACTGGTAATCAGGGAGGACCTTTCATGTTTGGCAAAGATATCGGAATCGACTTGGGCACGGCCAATGTCTTGGTTTTTGTAAAAGGCAAGGGAATTGTCCTAGACGAACCATCTGTCGTGGCAATAGATAGTAAAACCAGAAAAGTTTTGGCCGTAGGAAATGAAGCCTATCGCATGGTAGGCCGCACCCCAGGAAACATCGTAGCGATCCGACCTTTGCGAGAAGGGGTTATCGCGGATTTTGAAATCACAGAGGCCATGTTAAAGCACTTCTTGAACAAAATTGGTGGAAAGAGCATGTTTGCCCGTCCGCGTATTTTGATTTGCTGCCCGACCAACATCACGTCTGTTGAGCAAAAAGCAATTCGTGAAGCAGCTGAGCGCAGCGGTGGAGCAAGAGAAGTTTTTATCGAAGAAGAACCGAAAGTCGCCGCAGTTGGGGCAGGTATGGACATTTTTCAGCCGTCCGGTAATATGGTAGTGGATATCGGTGGGGGAACGACCGATGTAGCGGTATTGTCGATGGGCGATATTGTCACGTCTTCCTCCATTAAAATAGCAGGCGATACATTCGATGTGGCTATCATGCGTTACATAAAAAATAAATACAAATTGCTGATTGGAGAGCGTACGGCTGAAGATATCAAGGTTCAGATTGGAACCGTATCCGGCGGACGCCAGGACGAAATGGACATTCGGGGTCGAGACATGGTAAGCGGCTTGCCGCAAACGATTACCATTCGCTCCAATGAAGTCCAGGAAGCCCTGGCTGAGTCGGTGAGTGCGATTGTACAAGCCTCAAAATCTGTTTTAGAACGAACACCTCCGGAGCTTTCTGCCGATATAATTGATAAGGGTGTTTTCCTGACCGGTGGTGGCGCATTATTGCACGGTATTGACGAGATTCTGGCAGAGGAGCTGAAGGTTCCTGTGCTGGTAGCGGACGAGCCAATGATGTGCGTTGCAAAAGGAACAGGAATGATGCTGGACTATTTGGACAAGATGCCGGCTCACTCGAATAAGCGATTATTCAGGGGGTAAGATTTAAGTGATCAGAGGCTTGTATACGTCTGCATCTGGCATGCTGGCTTTGCAGAACAGGCAGGAATCGCTGGCGAACAACTTAGCAAATATCAATACACCCGGGTTCAAACAGGACGTGGGTGTCATGCGTGCATTTCCGGAGCAATTGCTCTCACGCATGAATGATCAGGAAGGACTGGATGTTCCGGGTGTCCCTACTATGCCTGGACAACCTGCCATTATCGGGCGTTTGCACACAGGGGTATACATGTCGGAGGCGCTGCCGAATTTTGCGCAGGGGGATATTGAAGAGACACGCAATCCGTATGATCTTGCGTTGATGGACAATATTCAGCCAGATCAGGATGGAAATGAGCGACGGTTGTTTTACAGTGTGGCGCGGATTGAGGATGTGACGCAGCCAGCTCAAGAAGAGGATATTCGTTACACGCGAAACGGCAACTGGAGCGTGAATGCGGACGGTTACTTGGTAACGGCTGATGGGTACTATGTTCTGGACAATCAAAATCAGGCGATTCGAGTCAATGATCCAGTTAGTGGAATTAATGCTGGACAAGATTTGAAGATCAACGAAGCTGGTGAATTGTTGTACAAAGACCCGAACACGAATGAATATCAATCTCTGGCAGCCCATCCTCGGTTGGGACTGGCTGTAGTAACCAATCCCTTGATGCTGGTTCGTGAGGGAACCAACGTTTTCCGCTGGGAAGGCGACATAAACGTCGAAGCGATTGATGTTGCTGAAGCGAACGATCAAGCAGCTCTGGCGGCAGGTACCTACGCTACGCCTACGATTGCAGGTCGATACGGTATGCAACAAGGCTGGCGTGAACGCTCCAATGTAGACCCTGGTCAAACCATGACGAACATGATGAGTGTTCTTCGCGCTTATGAAGCGAACCAACGGGTCATTACAACGATTGATGGTACGTTGGATAAGGCTGCTAATGAAATCGGTCGTGTTAACGGATAATAGGAGGTAGGAAAGATGCAGTCGCTTAATATTTCCACATCAGCTATGCGCGGTATTCAGCAAGCGTTGGACAATACAGCCAACAACCTGGCGAATATTGATACAATCGGGTACAAGCGCCGGGTCGCATCGTTTTCCGAGCTTCTCTCCGATTCGATGAATGAACAGCCGGCAGCAGACAATCAAAATCGGAATACGCCAGTAGGGATTCGGATCGGAAGCGGTGCCCGTCTTGGCATGACCAAGCTGGATCTTGGACAAGGTAGTGTGAAAGTTACGGATGTGCCAACAGATGTGTTGGTTGAGGGAGACGGGTATTTTCTAGTCACTCACAAGATCAAGGACGCTACTGGTGCTGTCATTCAAGAGGAAAATCGATTGACACGCGACGGCTCTTTCAAGGTCTCATTCGATGATGATGAACAAGGTTATGTATTGCACACTACCTCTGGTCACATCTTGACTGACGAAAACGGCGTAAATATTGTATTGCCAGAGCCAGTCACCAATATTCAAATTACTGCCGAGGGAGCGCTTATTGCCAATGGAGTGTCTTACGGCAATATCGGTCTTTGGAAAGTAGACAATCCTGATCAGTTGCAGCAGGTCGGTCAGAATCTGTTTGATGCTGATTTAGATTCCGGTGCAAATCCAACTACTAAATACACCAATGCCCTCATTACAGGCGATGCTACACTGCGACAAGGAGCATTGGAAAGCTCCAATGTAAGCATGACAGAGGAAATGTCCCAACTGGTGAACATTCAGCGTGCATATCAATTGAACTCACGCGCAGTCGGCATCAGTGATCAAATGATGGGCATTGCCAACCAACTGAGAAGCAGATAACCCATATCATTTCAACATGACGGAGGAGAGGAGCATGGAACAAGGGAAGAGCAAACGTTTCCCGCGTCAAACCGAAGAAGTTAAGTCAAAAGGAAAAGAGCGGGAACGGAGCGGCAAGAATTGGCGGCTGAGAGTTGCCAAGATGGTGCTGGTCCCACTCCTGCTGTTTTTCTCGCTGGTCATTGGTCTGATGATCGGATACGGTGGAGTTGGCAAGAAGCCAATGTCTGATGTATTCAATCTGGGAACCTACACACATATGTGGGATTTAATGTTTGAAGATACGTAGAAACTTAGCTGGACAAGCCCGAACCTATGGTTGGGGCTCTTATTTTTTCGAGGACTTGTTGTGGTGTTTGTCCACAGAGTATAATAGATCGAGTGGTTGAAAAAGGAAGTGACGATTTGAATACGGAGGGATGTCCGTGAATCTTCCTAATTTGCTTACGATCTTTCGCATCGTGCTCATCCCTTTGTACCTGTATGTCTTTTTTTCGGAGTTTCCGTATCATGTTGAAATCGCTTTAGGCATTTTAATTTTGGCGGGAGTGACCGATATTGCGGACGGGTACATCGCGCGGAAGCATAAGCTTGTGACCACCATCGGAATGATGTTAGATCCTCTGGCAGATAAATTAATGATGTTGGCGGTCATCGCCTCATTATTTTTGACGGATCGAATCAGTATATGGGCCGCTCTGTTTTTCTTTGTGCGCGATCTGGCAATGATAGTAACAGGAGCTGTGTACCATTTCCGCGGGAAAAAAACCGTCCCGGCAAACGCCTATGGCAAGCTGACAACTGTTCTGTTATATGTTGTCATCCCACTGGTAATGTATCGCTATGAGTACAGTGAAGAGATACTTTGGTCGGTTATAGCGTTCTCCTTTATTGTGAGCGCGATTTATCTGGCAAAGGCGCGACTATTGAACCGCGTGTAAGGTTGAAAAAGAGCACTTCCCACTCTTTGGGGAGGAAGTGCCCCTTTTATCTTAACCCCGCTTGTCCGTTCAACTGGGGCGAGAGTTAGGTATATTGTTTCTTTGGTCAAAGGGTATTCATGCATAGACAAGTCTAGTTAAGTATGGAAATGGAGCGATACATAATGGAAATCAAAGCGCCTTTGGATATTATGCAAATTCAGGAAATCATCCCGCATCGTTACCCGTTTTTGCTGATAGACAAAATCGAAGAGCTGGAGTTAGGAAAAAGAGCAGTTGGAATTAAAAATGTCACGGTAAATGAACCGTTTTTCCAAGGCCATTTTCCAGGTTATCCAGTTATGCCTGGTGTCCTTATTGTGGAAGCACTGGCACAGGTTGGGGCAGTAGCGATGCTTAGCATGGAGGAACATCAAGGAAAAATCGGACTGTTCGCAGGTATTGATGAATTCCGTTTCAAAGATCAGGTGAAGCCGGGAGACACGCTGGTACTTGAGGTTGAGCTTACTCGTGTGCGTGGTACCGTCGGAAAAGGTCATGGCAGAGCACTGGTAAATGGGAAAGTAGTAGCAGAGGGCGGATTGATGTTTGCCCTAACGGCAGGAAATAAGGCACATTCATGATCATCTTGAATGTGCCTTTCTTTTCGGGTAGAATGGCTAATGGGCATCTCTATGCATGAATAAGGTAGTTTAAAAAGTCGTCTTTTTAAACATTGATTTAATAACAAGCACTTGAAGGTGAAGAAATGACCAAACAGGTCGCAACCATATTAGATGTGCCATTTACGACTCGCGGTTTCCGTGAGACTGTCGATCATATAACAGAGCGCATACAAAGCGGTCAAAAGACCCACGTGGTGACCGCCAATCCGGAAATCGTCATGGTAGCGAGAGAGAATCGCGCTTTCCGTTCTATTGTAGAACAAGCCTATGTCGTTCCAGATGGAATTGGAATCGTGTACGCTGCTAAATGGACGAATCAGCCAATTTATGAGCGCGTTACGGGTGTGGAGCTTCTGGAAGCGCTCATGGCGAAAGCCGATCAACATCAGTGGGGCGTGTATTTACTCGGCGCCAAGCCGGATGTTATTCATTTGGCAAAAGACAAACTGAGTGCTCGTTATCCGAACGCCCGAATCGTCGGATGTCGGGATGGCTATTTTCGCCCAGAAGACGAAACGCAAATTGTACAAGAAATTGCCGAAGCGAAACCGCAGCTCCTGTTCGTCGCACTGGGGGCACCCAGACAAGATGAATGGATGGCGAAGTATCGCGATCAGTTAAATGCCTCCCTGATGATGGGGGTAGGCGGAAGCTTTGATGTCATTTCCGGGAAAGTGAATCGCGCTCCCGAGATCTGGCAAAAATTGCATTTGGAATGGTTTTACCGACTTGCTTCCGAGCCTTCCCGCTGGAAGCGTCAACTGGCTATTCCCCGGTTTGTTCTAACCGTACTGAAAGAAAAATGGAGTAGCCGTTCCTAGATGCATCCGTAGAGAGGAGAACAGTCGATGTCTACACTAATCCTCGGATTTCTGACTTCGCTGATCATATCGTTTATTGCAACACCGTATGTAAAAAACCTGGCTGTAAAAGTAGGAGCAGTGGATGCCCCGAACCAGCGCAAGGTACACACGCGAATCATGCCACGTATGGGTGGCTTGGCTATTTATATCGGTTATCTGGTTGCGTTCTTCCTATTCGTCCCGTATACAAGCATATCGGAAATGCTGGGAATTTTTATCGGAAGCACGATCGTGATGGTCGTCGGCATGCTCGATGACAAATACCAGCTCTCACCGAAGTGGAAGCTGCTCGGACAGCTAGTCGCAACAGCGATTGTCGTCATTCCTTTTGGCTTGAAGATCGGCGTCGTGAATCTGCCGTATAGCGGAAGCATTGATTTCAGCAGTGGCTGGCTCTTCTGGCTCGCGATTCCGATCACGATGTTTTGGATTGTCGGTGTAACGAACGCGGTGAACTTGATTGACGGTCTCGATGGGCTGTCGGCCGGTGTATCAGCAATTGCTGCAGGGACAATGGGTGTCATGGCCTTGTTGATGGATGATTACAAGGTAGCGACCTACTGTTTCGTGCTCCTCGGAGCGATCCTGGGCTTTCTCTACTTTAACTTTCATCCGGCTCGTCTGTTCATGGGCGATACCGGTTCGCTTTTCTTGGGCTTCAACTTGGCTGCTCTGTCGATCATGGGCTTTAAAGAAGCGTTGTTCGTTTCCTTTATCATTCCAATCGTAGTGCTGGGTGTACCGCTCTGGGATACGTTCTTCGCCATTGTGCGCCGCATCGTGAACAAAAAGCCGATTTCGAGCCCAGACAAAGGGCATTTGCATCACTGTTTGCTGAACATGGGTCTGTCCCATCGTTCGACTGTACTCATGATTTACTCGATCAGCATTTTCTTCGGGATGATGGCAATCCTGCTGACGAAGACGACGAAGTGGACCACGATTATCGTCATGGTTGCGTTGTTGATCGTTATCCACCTTGGAACCGAGATCGTTGGACTCGTTAGCCGTCGCCATCGCCCGCTGATTAATACGTATAGAAGGATCAAAATTAAGCAAGCCGAACAACAGCGTCGGACGAATTAAAAATACGAAAAGCCCTGGCATCATTTTGATGCTGGGGCTTTTTTTCACCAAAATTTAGGGGGAAACACTTAAGTAAAGAAGAGAATTGTCCGATAAAGATAGGGGAGAAGTATACTGCCCGATCTTTTTTGGAGCGGGACAAATAAGCAATTCAGAATAATATGGAGAGGTGAAAAAATGAACAAGTCCTATCAACAATTCCGTCGCTGGCTGGCGATGTGCCTGACGATGATGATAATTGTTACAGGTGTTTTGCCTGCCGTACCTGCTTTTGCGGCACTTGGTTCCAACTGGAATACTGGGGCTGGTATCAAGACGCCAACAGACTATCTTGCGACTGGTAGCGGTAACGGTTATGCCTACAGTACCCCAATCAAGACCAAATCGAAATTAATATATGGTGTCGAGCTTTTATACAAGGATACCTCGAAAAATGGTCAAGGCGTTGATGTAGCAATTGATGGGGTTCCCCTTGTGAATAACCAACTATTCGCAAACGACAAAATTACACTGCCGGATTTTCAACTGAACAGCAGTGGGGCAGTGACTAAAGTTACGGTAAGACCAAAAGTAACGCTAGATCCAACAAATGATACAACAGAGATCTACTTCCAGTACACACCAACCCCTTTCCCCTCGGGAACAGGCCCGCTAAAGTTCACGAATTCTGGGCAAGGTGAGCATCAAAGCGATCCAAAAAAGGTAACAAGCCGAACAGTAACGGGCTTGCCATACACCTATAGCATCTCAGCCGCAGTGGATAAAACACAGGCTGTCGAAGTCCAAGTAAACGGAGTGACCGTTCGAACTGTAAATGGAGCAGGAGGCGTATTGCCAGATATTGATTTATCTCCTGGTCTGAATGCTGTTCAGCTTTTTGCACCGAATACAGGTGAGCGTGATGTTATTTATTACGAGTACAACTCGCAGAATAGCCCGATTTCGATTACAAACTTTTCGGGTGGAACGACAGCCTATAACCCAGTGGTTTATGGCGATTCCACAATCACACTGATTGGTACGTATGGCAGTGGTGTAACCGGAAGCAGCTTGCGAATCAAGCTGATTACGAACAACGGTCAGACCGTCCAGGATTTATCGAATACTGCTCCATCGATTAACGGAAGCACTTTTACATTTAGCAATATCAGCCTGAAACCAGGTCTGAATCAAGTCGCCTTCTATGAAAAGGTGGGAAATGTAACAAAAGAGCACTACCAGTTCTATGTTCAATACAACAACACACCACTCGTTAGTGATTTGAAAGTGAATGATACACCACTGAACGATCCGAATGTCACTTCGAGTCCGACTTATATCACAGTTCCTTCGACCAACCGTCTGAATTTGAACATGGACGGGAAAGCACTCAATGCAGATACAGTTGAAGTGAAAAACCTGCGTACAGGTGACGTAGTCAAAACACAGGTGAACCGCACCGGATCTTTTGGATTGAGTGTACCATCGCAGCTTGGTGAAAATACCTTGGAAATCCGAGTGTTTAACCAAAATAAAGAAGTAGGGACATTCATCCGCAAGCTGTTGGTTACCACTACATCATCCGGAAGCTCTGATCAGTTTTACAAAGTAATGCTGGGTGGAGTATCACTACAGCCGAACCAACTATCTACGGTAACAGGTGCAACGTATTCTCCAGCCATGACACTGAATGGTGCGGCACTTTTGAAATTTGTAGATATTGCTGGTGAGCAGCAGTTCCAGGAATTCAAGGTCACGATTTCCGAAGGTGGAAGTAAGAGTGAATACAAGAGTGGAAGTGGATTAACCTTTACACCGATCGGCAATCCGCAAAGCGGCTTTACCGAATATGCGGTAACTGTAGGGGTACCAGCAGGAGTCTTCCAGGATGGAAAAACGTACAAAGTATCGTTGAGCTACCAGTACTTGACAAAAGCATCGAACAATACCGTAACTTCTCCATCTGGCTTTATTAATGTTGCGAACTACGAATACGAGTTCAAGTACTTGGACAGCACGAAGCCGAATATTACAAAAGTGGTTAATTTGGCGAATGCACAAGAGTTGTCTCCAACGGCTGCAAATACGATAGTTACTTCGCCGCTGGAATTGAAGGTCGTCACACAAAATATCTCGAATCCAAACTCTACTGTAAACATTACCTACAACGGACAAACACTGGCGGCAGGGACTGACTATGTTATCCAGGCAGGGTCCGATGGATTTACACTTACGCTGAGAAAGCTGCCACAGGGTCAGGGTAAATTGGTAATTGGATATAATGGCGGTACAGCATCGACATCTGCTGCCTATACGTTGGATATTCGTATTACTCCATATGCGCAAATCACCTATGTAGATGCAACTGGACAGGTTCGCAGCTTCGAAGACGGATATCAAGTGAAGAGTGAGAACGATATCCGAAATCTTGACGGGAAAGTGTACAATTACGTATTGAAGTCGGGTAATATTGAGGCGACGTTGAACGGAGCAACTATCAACATTGACGATATCGATACCAACAAGGGCACATTCCTGATTAAAAAAGACCAACTTCAAAATCCCCAATCCGGTTTTAAAAAGGGCAACAACGTCCTGAAAATCACGTTAAAAGACGATCCAAAAACCGTTTTTACCTACAATGTTTCGTATAACACATCCAAGACGCCATCTGTAGAGGATGTGAAGCTGGAGATCATCTCTAATGGTAAAACCGAAGAGCTGATGAAAAAAGCTGGAGACTCATCCTATAAGACGGGTGCCAACTTCTTGAGCAGCCTGAGCTTTACCGTAAATGATGCGACACATGTATATATCGAAAAGAACGGAAAACGGATCAATGATTTCCGCTACAAGAGTGGGGATTGGGATCAAGACACAACGAATCAGGAATACGTAAAGACTCGTCTGGAAGCAGCTTTGAATAACGATTTGGAAGACCTGTTTGATGAGCACAACATTGATTCACAGTCTCGTTCCCGATTTGGAGGGAAAATGAGCACGAAGAAATATGGCGATCTTGTTGAAGAAGTGCAAGATGCTGTAACTGATGCGAAAGAACAGGAACAAAAATTGGGCCTCTTCCCTCTGACTCTGAAAAAGGGTGGAACAACGGTCTACACAATCGTAGCAGAAGATGACAATGGTACTGTCATTCGCTATGACATCAACATCGATCAGAAATATTCCAGCTGGGAAGTTCTGTCCCCAGTAAAAGCAAAAGAAAACGATCCGTACATCATCGTTAATAGCAACAGTGCAGTTGTAAAAGTGTTTGCGGAAAATGCGGATAAAGTATTGTTCGGCAAAACAGAAGCGAAAGTAACGAATACAACAAACCCTGACTTCTATTACGACGATGACCAAGGAAAAACAATTCCAGAAACCTACTACGTGTTTACATCTACAGTTCCACTTAAAAAAGGTTTAAACACAGTGAAATTCTCGGTTGTAGTAGGCGATAGCACCTATAAAGACGAAATCAAGATTTACAATGCGAGCTCGAATGTAAATGGTGCTGAATATCGTGATGTATTAGGGAAGAAAGTAGCGTTTAGCGTATTTGATAAGCAATTTGATCTGAAGTTCCCGAAAGGAACCGTATTGCTGTCACCAGATGACAGCCGTGCTGGCCAAGAAGTGAAGAATCCAAACGGAGACATTTTTGTCGATGTGCCTCTCTATTTTGGTATGGCAGACCGAACAACAGGACAAGTAACCATTGAAGAAGACAATTTGGAGGACAGGCTGGTACTCGAATCCAACTTTAACTACGCAAGTCCGTTGTACTATGTCGATGCAGGTGACACAGAGGCTCCGGGTGGACGTGATCCATACTACGATGAAGGCGATGCTCAGGACTTTAAGAGCCGTTGGCAGGACAATCTTGTTCCAAGCCTCCGTGGAACACTTACCATCAAATATGATCCATCGATCGTAAATGCTGCGAACAACATCTTGACCATTTACTATCACAATGGTGACGAGTGGAGAAACATTGGTGGTGTAGTGAATACTGGCGCGAAAACCGTACAGGTACCGTTTGCTGGATTTGGTTACTACATGGTCATGAAAACAAGAGAATCCTACGATGATGTCATTACCCATGATTTTGCGCGCGATGCGATTGAGACCTTGTATGCAAAAGGAATCATGCCAGCATACAGCGGAAGCAGTTTTGGTGCAAACCGTGACATGACACGCGGTGAATTTGCAACAATGCTGGTAAAAGCGTTGGCACTGCCAATTAACGCTGGTCCATATAAGGATAGCAATGAGCGTGATCCGTTAGAACCAACCTTCACGGATGTCCGTCCTAATCGCAATACGTGGGATTATGAGTACAAGTACATCGAGACGGCTGCTCGCGCTGGGATTATTCGTGGAAAACAGCCAGGCTACTTCCGTCCAGACGACTCTCTGACGCGTGAAGAAGCAGCAATCATGATTGCGCGTGCACTCAACATGAAATTGGCTACACTCGATGCATCCAAAGTGGCCTTGAATAAAATGTTTACAGATGCGAAAGATGTAAGCTACTATGCAGCTCCATCTGTACTGGCTGTCAGCAAAGGCAAGCTGATGAACGGTGAAGTCGATGACCCATCCGTGAAAAAGCCAACCTACAGCTTCAAGCCAACTCATAATTTGACTCGTGCAGAGATGGCTGTTATCACAGTACGTGTGATGGTCCAACTCAAAAAACTGCCTAAGCAGTAAGCGAATATATTTCGCTATATATAATAGAAGAAAAGCTGAAGAGGTCATCTGCCTCTTCAGCTTTTTTGTTGAGAAATTACTCTTCTTCCACATCTCCAACCGCGTCCACCGGAACCTCGACATATTCCTTTTCCCCGAGCACGATCTGAGCTTGTCCATTCGTCAAATCAACCATTCGCGCGACGAACTCATCCTGTTCACCCTCAGGAATCAACACATGCGCCGTAACCTTGTCTGTGAAATCCGTACTACTTACGCGATGATCGCCCAGACGCAGCTCGTTTTCCACCTTGCCCCACCACGTGTAGTCGACGCTGACAGAAATGGTTTGATGCAAGGTATGCACCACGATCTTCGCAGCCTTTAGTGCAGTGACCGTTCCCGCTGTATAAGCCCGAACGAGTCCACCTGCCCCTAGCTTGATTCCGCCGAAATAGCGGGTGACGACGACGACCGTATCTTTCACACCGTTTTTCTTGATACACTCGAGAATCGGTTTGCCAGCTGTACCACTGGGCTCCCCGTCATCACTTGAGCGCTGAATCTGATCGTTTTCGCCAATGACAAAAGCGGAACAGTTATGGGTAGCGTCCCAGTGCTTCTTTTTAATCATCGCGATAAACGCTGTCGCTTCTTCCTCCGTTGTAACCCGCTGGGCATATCCGATAAAACGGGAGCGTTCAATAATGATATAGTCCTCACCGTAGCCAGCGATCGTTTTGTATTGGGTAAGCATCGTACAATCACCTCAAGAAAAGGATAGCATGCAAAAGAAATGTTGGCGAACACTGAAATGTTTTTGACACATAATCGTAGTACTCTATGTAGTGCTTGTGGAATAAAAAAGGAAAGGGAGGAGCTATCGATGATTCCCTTATGAAAATGCTGGTATGGCATAATTTTGCGTGTGAGAAGTATAACTCTGTGATATAGTGATCTTGGGACAAACCACATATTTAATGTGGTTAATAATTTTATACTTAACATAAAATAAAGGAGTGGAATTCAGTGAATTTTCCATATTCGAAAAAGAAATGGATGTCCATCAGTTTGGCGGCAGTATTAACAACAGCACTTGGCGCAGGAAGCTTGACGGCATCTGCGAATACAGGCTCCGATCAAACAAAGGCACCTACAACTGTACAAGCATCAAATGATAAAACAGCAGCACAAACCGGTACAGAAAGCCAGTCTACTCCTGAGGCAGCTACAAGTGATGAGCTGACTTTGGAAAAAGCTGTTGAACAGTCTCTGAAGACAAATGCTAAGCTGAATGAGACACGTTTGGATGCCAAAAATGCAGACATTAATCAGTCACTTACTTATGTGAGTAACTCTGAAATGCCAAGTAGTACAATTGAGACGCTAGAAGATGCACAACGCAAATTTGTGACAAACGAGAATGGGAAAGTGAACAAAAAGCTAAATGCACTGTACGTAAAATCAGCTGAAGCAAAAACAAAGCTAGGGGCACAAGATGTCTATTACAAGCTGATTTTTGCTCAAGATGATTTAAACTTGAAGAAACAAAGCTTGGCGCGTTCAGAAGCACAGCTGAAGGTAGCAAAGGCTGCATTCGATGTGGGAACGAATGCAAAAACAGATGTCTTGGAAGCAGAGATGGGAGTAGCAGCGGCAAAAGCACAATTGAAGTCTGCGGAAAACGCTGTAGAAATTGCCCTCATGAATCTGAATGACTTCCTCGGAGTAGATTTAAATAAAGAATGGAAGCTCGTCACATCGAATAAGCAAACGGCTCCTATTAAGCTGACGCTCGAACAAGCCAAGCAACAGGCACTCACCAACCGGGTAGAAATTACGAGAGCAGAAGAAGAGCTCAAGCTGGCTGAACTGAACGTGAAGCTGATCGATGAGTATTTGGCTGTATCTACTCTTCAAGGTCAGCAGGCACGCAACAATGTGGAAAAAGCTAAGCTTTCCATCGATGAACAAAAGCGTGTTGTTACTAAAGATGTAACAGAAGCATATCTCAACCTGAATGCGGCAAGAGAAGCGATTGAGTTCCGCAAGTCTGCAAAGGACTCTGCTGCGGAGAGCTATCGCCTGAAAAATCTGCGCTTTGAAAATGGCCTCGCAACTACTTTGGAGGTTATCCAGTCCGAAGAAGCATTGTCTACCAGTGAGAACGAGTACCAAAAAGCTGTTTTGACATACAATCTGGCTGTTGTAGCTTTTGAAACAGCACTGGGTAACTAACTGGAAACAAGATTTGCAAGCTTTTGAATCAAATTGGAAAAAGGTTCAGTCGTGACAGCCTGCCATATGTCCCCTATAATACGGATTGTGGCGGATGTCACTTCGTACATAACTGACAGGTGAATAACGAACCACGAAAAAAACTTTAATTTTTTTTCGAAGGCGCCGCAACTTTTGATTCGCTCAGGCGTTTAATAGGATGTCACACGAAAAACGGGGAATTGTGTAAAAAAGATTCACGAATTCTAGCAGTTGTGTTACACTAGTGATTGTTGCATTTTACACAATACTGAATATACTAGAGATTTTTAACACAAAAAGCGAGGCTTTCCTGCGAAAGGAGGTGACACGCGCTTGCAGGATTCGGGCTTTAAAAAGAAAGATAGATTAACAACAAATATTCCCCAAGAACAATTTGTTTATACTAGAGGAGGAGAACACAAGGTTATGAAAAAGGTCGTTAACAGTGTATTGGCTAGTGCACTCGCACTTACTGTTGCTCCAATGGCTTTCGCAGCAGAAGAAGCAGCAACAACTACAGCTCCTAAAATGGACGCTGAAATGGAAAAAACCGTAAAACGTCTGGAAGCTCTTGGCCTGGTAGCAGGTTATGGCAACGGCGATTACGGTGTAGACAAAACTATCACTCGTGCAGAGTTCGCTACTCTGATCGTTCGCGCTCGCGGACTGGAGCAAGGTGCGAAATTGGCACAATTCAGCAATACTTATACTGATGTTAGATCTACTGATTGGTTTGCTGGTTTCGTAAACGTAGCTTCCAACGAAGAAATCGTAAAAGGTTTCCCGGACAAATCTTTCAAACCACAAAACCAAGTTACTTATGCAGAAGCGGTTACTATGATCGTTCGTGCACTGGGTTATGAGCCATCCGTTAAGGGTGTATGGCCTAACAGCATGATCTCCAAAGCTTCTGAGCTGAACATTGCTAAGAGCATCACTACTCCTAACAATGCAGCAACTCGTGGCGACATCTTCAAAATGCTCGACAACGCTCTTCGTGTAGACCTGATGGAGCAAAAAGAATTCGGGACTGACGTTCGTTATGAAATCACGAATGAAAACCTCCTGACTAAATACCTGAAAGTTACTGTTCGTGACATGGAGTGGGCTCAAGAAGCTGGTCGCGATGGCGATGACTTGCCATTGGTAACAAACGTACCTGCTATCGGTCTGGGCAAAATCAAAGCTAACGAAGTTACTTTGAATGGTAAAGACGCTGGTATCGGCAACACTACTTACAAAGTAGCTGACGGTATCAACTCTAACGAATTCGCTGGTCAACACGTACAAGTGTGGATCAAAGACGACCGTGAAGACGTAATCGTTTGGATGGAAGGTTCCACAGACGAAGAAGTTATCATGGACCGTGTGAGCGAATGGGAACTGAAAGGCAAATCTTTCACAGATGCTAAAGATCTGAGCAGCTCCGATCTGAAAGATCTGAAACTGGTTCTGGATGCTAGCGAGAAATCCTACCGTCTGAACAAAGACACTGTTGTTACTTACAACTTCAAACGTTACTCTGATGCAGTTGACGGCTTGAAAGAAATCATCAAAGATGGCGATGGCTTCACTTTTGGTGTGAAAGTTGTTCTGGATGACAACAACGAAATTGCTTACATGCACGTAATCGACGATCAAACTATGAACCAAACTGACGAAGGTCGTAAATATGGTTCTGAAGTGATCAGCAAAGTCGATGTTGAAAAGAAAAAGATCACGAACATTGACAACGACAAGTTCAATGAGCTGGAAAACAAAGACGAAGGTAAAGACTTCCTCGTGTTCCTCAATGGTAAACCAGCTAAATTCAGCGATCTGAAAGAAAACATGGTTTATAGCGTTTACTATCCAGAAGGTGACGAAGACAAGTTCCTGATCTTCGCTACTGACACAATTGTAGAAGGTAAAGTAGACAAAGTTGTTATGCGTAACAGCAACGACTACCGTCTGACTGTTGGAGACAAAACATACCGTATCTACAAAGGTGCTACTTACTCCGATAACGGAAACAAAGACGTTGAAGATACTGATGGATCCAACTGGGATCTGATCAAAGATCTTGACGGCGAAACAGTAAAACTGTACCTGGATGCTTCTGGTCGTGTTCGTCACGTAACTACTAAGGATCCAATCGACGATCGCAAACAAAAAGCAATCGTTACTCGTGCAGCTTACCTGGACTATGGTAAAGACAAATGGCAATTCACTGTATTGACTCAAAAAGGCAAAAAAGTGAATGTTGAGTTGGAAGCTGAAGACATCTATGATGTAAACGGCAAAAACTTCGACAAAAACGGTAACGAGAGCGAACTGGAAGACCTTCTCCAACCTAAGAAAGACGACAGCAACGTTCTGCTGGAAGTTGAACTTGACAAAGAAGGTAAAGCAGAAAAAGTTCGTATCCTGAAAACCGATCTGATTCGTTCTTCTGGAGCAGAGTGGGACAAAATTGCTGACGAAGACGACGAAATGGTTGACGACTACGAAGTAACTGATGATACTGCTATCTTCAACATGACTGGTGAGATCAAAGACGCTAACAAACGTCCTGAACTGAAAAACGCTAAAGCTGCGAAGTTCAAAGACATTGCAGACGAAGACGATCTGACTGTATACTACACAGTTGACCAAGATAAAGATGAAGTTGAAGCAATCTTCGTAGTTGAAGGCGACGGTTTGGGTGGCGATGCCCAATACGGTATGGTTTGGGATTACGGAAGATCCGGTGGAGATGACACTATCCAAGTTCTCACTAAAACCGGTGACAAAGTAGAACTGAAAACTTACCCATTGGACAAAGATTCCGAAGATCTGAAAGACGATCGTGGTATCAAACGCGGCGACTTCATCGCATTCCAATTGGATACTAACGATGAAGTAGTTGTGGACGATGTTGTTGAAGTAGTTAACAACAACCTCGAAGATTCCGACGAGAAAATGCTCGCTAAGATCGCTGACGAAGACGAGTGGAAAGATGCTAGCATCGACAAAATCAAAGTGGGTCTGGTATCCAACGTAGATGGCAACACCATCACTGTTAAAGATGCTGATGACAAAAAATCCACTATCAACACTAAATCTTCCACTGCATTCCTGGAGATCTTCGATGATCTGGAAGGCGTTGACGGCGTAAGCAAAGGCGACTACATCGTTGCTATCGATAGCTCCGACGTTTCCGGTAACAAATACGACTACGTATTGATCATCTCCGACGAAGATGAAGTAGATAAACAAGGTTGGGAAGATGAAGCAGAAGCGTTCCTGAGACAAACACCTGGCGATGGTGGCGAAATCCCAGGTAAATGGGATGCTATTGCTGACAACGCAACTGGTAAACAGTTCGCTATCGGTCCAGTAAACTCTTACTCTGTAACTGTAGAAATCAAATCCGGTAAAGAATCCGAGATTGATAAAGCAGTTATCAAAGTTGGTGGCGAAACCTTCACTGGTAAAGTAAGCAACGGAGAAATCGTATTCGAATTCTCTACTGACAAAACAGATGCTACTTCCGGTGTAATCACTGTAACAAGTGAAAAAGGCGAAACTGACAAAGCAAACGTAACTTTCAAAAAATAATTTTGTAAGTTAAAACCTTTTACGTGAGTCGAACAGCGGAGGGAGTTACCTCTCTCCGCTGTTCATTACATACTCACTCACAAAAATAGACTTCCTATCAAACTTACGGAGGGGTAGTACGTGAATAAAAAAGTAGCTCTTTCCATCCTTTCTGCTACAGTAGTTGCTAGCATGGCTTCTTCCGCTTTTGCAGCACCAAAATCTGGTGTTTACCTGGGTGGAGATGTAGACAGATATTATGAATTGCGTGACCTGTTCAACCTGACAGATGCAGGTAAAACAAAATTTGCAGCTGACATGGGAGTAACTTCTTTCGACAAACTGATCTACGTTGACTTCGACGGTAAAGGTGCAAGCCTCCGCGAAATCATGAACGGTGAGTTCAGCAAAGTTAAGAGAGACCTGAAAAAATCCGATTTCGAAGGCGTTTATACGAAAGCTAACCTCGATGGTTCTAACGGTGCAACTTACGATCCTCGTAACGATGCAATCGATGGTGCTGTGGGCGAACTGAAAGTTGAGTCCGTAACTGCACTCAACGCTAAAGAAATCGTTGTTGATTTTGATGACGAGTTGGATACTGTAACTGCTGAAGACAAGTCCAACTACGAACTGAAAATCAGTAACTCTCCAGTAACTGCTTTCAACGTAACTGTTGATAGCACTGATAAAACCAAAGCAGTAATTACTTTGGATGGTATAATCAAGACAGGTGACTATGTTTCCCTGACTGTTAAAAAGACAGTACTGAACAAAAACCTGAGTGGCTTGGAGCAAGATGATACGAAAGCATTCTCCTTCGTTGATACAACTGCACCAGCTATTAAGGGTGTACAAGTTAAAGGTAACGATGTAGTGGTTTCCTTTGATGAGTATGTAAGTGCTATTGGATTGATCACAATCGATAACAAGAATGTGGATATTCCAACGTTGACTCCGCTGAAAAAAGAAATCACGCTCCCAAATGCTGCTAAAGGCTTGGTTGCAGGTCAACACACGATCGCTTTGGCTAATGTGAAGGATATTCAAGAGGCTGCCAATACTGCATCTTACCTGACAAAAACATTTGATGTTACTGTCGATGCAGCTGCTCCTACTGTAACGAAAGTAGAAGCTGCTGGTGAGTACAGATTCAAAGTAGTATTCGATAAAGAAGTATCTGTACCGAATGCTGTTTCTGTTAAGAAGAACGGCTATGCTTTGATTTCTAAACTCACACCTGTAGACGGTGAAGGCACAGATGATGAGTACTATGTAACTGTAGAAGACAACGGTCAAGTAAAAGTATATGGTGATACTGAAACCACTACTAATTTGACTGTAACAGTTAACGGATTTAAAGCGCTGAACAACAACATGTTTGGTAACGAGTTCACTTCTACAGTAACTCTGTCTAAAGATGGTGCAGCTCCTACAATCGTTAACCGCTTCAGCAAAGTAGTTAACAAGTCAACGACTGGAAATAATGAAGTGTTCCAAGTTCAGTTCTCCGAAGAATTGAGCACAACTGTAGACGCTTCTAAGATTGTCTTGAAAGACAAAGACGGCGTGAAAAAGGAGATTAATTCCGCTGGCGTAGCCGTAGTAAAAGATTCTAACGGCAAAAATACCATCGTTGAAGTAGATGCTGATTCCGTTGAAAAAGATGGTGTTATCGACGCTGGTACTTACACTATCGATTTCGGAGCAGGGGCTGTGAAAGACCTTGGTCAAAATCCTAACGTTGCTGCTTCTGTAAGCATTGTTAAGTCCGGTTCTGCTCAAGGCGAAATCGATTTGGCTTCTGCTATTTCAGTAGATAAAAATGTAATTACCATCAACTTTGGTAAAGACATGGTTCCAGCTGCAGCTATTGCTTCTAACTACAAACTCAACGGTGAAGCGATCAAGGCTAATGCGATCTACTTCAATGGCAACAAGACAACTGTTAAAATCGAACTGCAAGACGAGACAATCGCTTCTAAGGGCGGTGCGTTGCTGACTATCGCTGATAGCGTAGTTGCTGTAGATGGCAGCAAGCTGAGTGCAGCTAGCAAAAACATCGTTGTTGATGGCTTTACTGATAACGTAGACCCAACACTCGTTTCCGCTAAGAAAGAGTCTTCTAAAGCATTGGTTCTGACTTTCAGTGAAAATGTTGAAGTTGGTACTACTGCTGACTATATTGATGACTTTGTTGTAAAAGTTAACGGAACTATTGTTACACCGGAAGCTATTGCAGGTGGCACTGACAAGAAAACTGTAACTTTGACTCTGCCTGATTACAATACTGCTCAAACAGTAACTGTAGCTACTTACAAGTCCGATCTGAACACTAAGGATGAGGCAGGCAACACGCTCAAAGTTAACACAACTCCAATCACTGCTAACTAATGAGCATTAAAAAGAGCCTAGTAATAGGCTCTTTTTTTTTGTTTTCAGCAACTAATTAATAGGAATGTGCTAATATAGAATGGTATCTGAGTATTGTATTTTCTAGAATATGGAGGACCTAACGTTCATGAAGTACGTACATTTAGTGGGTGTATTCCTGTTGTCTTTAGCAGTTATTACTGGATGTGCAAAGGAAACCGAAGCACCTGCACCTATAGCTCAAGAAAAGAAGTCTGAAACTTCAAATCCTGTTAAGGAAAAGTTTGATGCTGCATTAGCTCTTTACAATTCTGAAAAAATGGATGAAGCAAAGTCAGCATTTGAGGAATGTGTAAAGCTTGACGCTTCAAATGGTATCTATGAGTACTACCTGGGTAATATCTCTCGGAAACAAAATGACCTCAGTAAAGCACTGAGTTATTATCAAAATGCAGTTACAAAGTCACCAGACATGATCGAAGGCTACAACAATATTGTAGCAATTCAAATGTTAAATCAAGATTTCGATAATGCTCTTCTCACGGCTAACAAAGGCCTTCAAGTAAAGCCTGATTTTGCCGATCTTAAATTTAAGCTCGGACAAATCTACTTTGTTCAGAATAAATTTGAAGAGTCGGTAAAAGTCTTGTCGGAAATTACGAATGACCCTAAGTATTTTGAAGCTTACCGTTTTATCGGATTCGGGTATATGCAATTGAACAAAAAACAAGAAGCGGTAACCAATATGAAAAAATACTTGGAACTTGCTCCTGAGGGAACGAATACTAAGGTTGAGGTCGCTAACCTAGTAAAAGAACTTGAATCTAAATAGGAAAGAAGCAAGCCGGAGGTCTAAAATGCGACAATTAGTGAAATGGGGGCTATTTGCAGTTTTAGCCCTCCTATTTTTATGCACGCCATATCTTCGAGGATTATTTTTTGATACTGATTTTTATTTAGTCGAAGTAAGTCTAATTCTACTATTTCTGATCGCATCCCTATGGATGATCAGGAAATCTCAACAATCTGGGCAATTAATCTATTTGATTGTATTTTTTATTCCACTAACTCATGTGTTATCACTACTCGGTGCAGAAACTCCCATGGGAGCTTTGGACAACTTATTTCGTTGGTTGACCTACGTGATTCTTTTTATCATGTTAATTTGGTTACGACAGATCGACCACAATGATAAAGTGGAAAAGCTGCTGCCAATCGTTTTTAACGCAACGGGCGTATGGATTAGTTTTTTTTCGCTTGCTGGTTTTTGGAATTGGGTTGTATTTAAGGATATAGTCCTTTCGGGAAGGCTGGCAGGGCCACTCCAATATCCCAATACATTTGCTACGATTATCTGTGCATTTTGGCTGTATGCTCTTGTCTATTTGGCAAAAAAAGAAATCAAAGTCTTGACTACACTTTTCTTCAGCTTGCCGTTGGTAGCATATGGCGTTTGTTTTTTCTTATCATACTCGCGTGGTGCAATGGTCGTTTTTCCTGTGGCGTGGTTCATCGGAGTACTCCTTCTCAAGGGAAAGGAACAAATTCAATACCTTGCATTTACTGTCTTCTCTCTAGTCGCTTCACTCCTAGTGTTTCAAAAAATGACTATAGCTGGGTCTGAAAACATAGATGATGCAGGTTTGCTCGGATTTATTGCGGCAAGTATTATCGTAATGGTACTGGTGCTGCTTACACAAAGGTTAGTTAAAAATAGTAGTTTTATGAAAGAAACGAAGAAACCTCTGATTCGCTTAGTATTGCCAGGTTTTATTTTATTAGTTGGGTTATTAACTTTGCTGGATTTCAAAAACCAGGGATTACTTTATCAGGCTATGCCTGAGTCATTGCAGCAGCGAATTACTGATATTAATTTGGGGACTTCTAGTGTATTGGGTAGAACCAATATGTATATGGATGCTTTTGCATTGAGTAAGGAGGCCCCTGTGTTCGGTTTTGGTGGCGAAGGATGGAGAGTCGTATATCCTGCTCATCAAGAGCTCCCTTACTATAGTAATGAGGTCCATAACGGTTATTTGGAGATATTGCTGAATACAGGATGGTTGGGGCTCATTGTTTTCATTGGCGTGGTATGCTTTCTGGTAGGGAAGATACTCATTCGCATCAAGAAAGAACAAGAGGAGGATAGCGATTCGACTATCGCAGTTGCCTCTCTAGTATCCTTGTCCATTATATTGATGCATGCTTTTATAGATTTTGATTTCTCTTTTGGTACGGTATGGTTTATTGTTTTCTGGCTGATAGCAATTGCAGTACCAGTACAATCAAAAGATATGAAACCAGGCTTCCAATACTCGCGGTTCCTCATCGCTTTTATCGCTGTTTGTGTAGGAATTGTCGGTGTATATTCGGGAAGGATTCTCTTTGCCCAAAACACTATTTCTGCATTAGCAAGTGAAGTAAATGTAGAAGCTGCACAACCGATATTGGAGAAAGCAGTTAAGCTAAACCCTTATCATACGGAATATGCGGTGAACCTGGCTAAAGTGTATGCGACGAAGTATACTCAGTCACAGCAGAGCGAGTGGAAATCTAAAGCAGAGGCAACGTTAAATCGTATGGAGCAACTCGAACCCAAGGCATCAGAGGTTTTATATAAGATCGGCAACGTATATCTCTTCATGAATGATTGGGTAAAAGCCGATCAATATTTCCAAAAGGCTTGGGAGCAAGATCATTTTAATGTTCACTTCTACGATGCAAGCATTCAGGTAAATGCTCAGGTTGCATCTCAATTGGCAAAACAAAATCAAAAAGATCAAGCGACAATACTTGCTGGGAAGGCTTTAGATAAATACAAGGATTACGTAAGTCGGATAGAACCTTTCAAGACAGAGGCAATCCCTGACAAGCGTCCATTAGATTTGAATGCCTATACGTATTTTTATCTTGGGCAAGCGAATATTATTTTAGGGAATTACGCAGATAGTCTCGAACAACTTAAATTGGTTACTGATCCGAGTATTACACTCGAAGTGCAGGCTCTAATGATCATTGCATATGAGAAGTTGGGGCAAAATAGTGTTGCATTCGAATTGACTCAGAAATTACAAGCACAGTCCCCGAATTATAAGCAGGTTTTGGATGAGTATCGGGCAATGTTAATAAAATAGATGGGCAAGGATAAAAGGATGTTGAAATCATATCAACATCCTTTTTAGCGTAATGGAAACTATGTTATTGTCGACTTCTGTATAATAATGAAACTTATATTTGCTGTAATATGATGTTATTCTACAAATATATTTTTGTTTCATTCATGGTATAGTAATACAAGAAGAAAAGAATGGAGATAGAATCATGATACATTTCGCCATAGTAGGCTGCGGCCACATTTCGAAGAAACACATTGAGGCGATCGAAAATGTCGAAAACGCGAAACTTGTCGCAGTTTGTGATACGTCGGTTGAGAGATTGCAGGAGACTTGTGAAAAATATCAAGTTGATGGGTACAAAGATTTAGATGAAATGCTGGATAATCAGCCAGAAATAGATGTTGTATGCATCTGTGTACCAAGTGGGCTGCATGCAAAATTGGCAATTCAAGCGGCTAATGCTAGAAAGCATCTGATCGTAGAGAAACCAATCGCATTGACTGTTCAGGCTGCGGAGGCGATTGTACAAGCATGTAAGGACAACGGCGTAAAACTATCTGTCGTGCACCCAAATCGATTTAGACCTGCCATTATGGCTCTTAAGAAAGCAATGACAACTGGCCAATTTGGAAAGATAAGTCACGCTAATGCAACGTTACGGTGGAATCGTAATCAAGCCTATTACGATCAAGCAGCGTGGCGTGGAACGAAGGAAATGGACGGCGGAGTTTTAATGAACCAAGCTATACATAATTTAGATTTACTATTGTGGTTAATGGGGCCGGTGGAAGAAGTACAAGGATACTCTGCAACACGTCTTAGAAATATAGAAGCTGAAGATGTTGCAGCCGCAACAGTTCGATTCCAGAATGGGGCATTAGGGATCATCGAGGCTGCTGCTACCATATTTCCCAAGAACTTCGAAGAGTCCCTTAGTATTTTTGGTGAGAGCGGAACAGCTGTTGTATCTGGAACTACAGCTAACTGGATCAAACATTGGGAATTTGAGTCTCTTCCACAGCAACATGCAGAAGCGCTCATTCAAGAGGTTGAAAAAGATCCATACGGTACCCCTGGGCAGGAAGAAATCATTAGAGACATGGTTGATGCAATACGAAGTGACCGGGACCCGGTTGTAAGTGGAGTTGATGGGCTAGAAGCTTTAAAGCTTGTATTAGCAATCTATAAATCAGCAGAATTAGGAAAGCCAGTTAAATTAAATGAAATAGTAGAAGAGGAGAATCGTCAATATGAATACAACCACTCATAAGGTACCATTGCTTGATTTGGTAAAGCAATACAAAAACATCGAAGCTGAGATAAAAGCAGCTGTTGATGATGTATTATCGAGTGGTAATTATATTATGGGTAAGCATGTTGCTGACTTTGAGCAAAAGATGGCAGATTACTGTAACGTAAAGTGCGCTATCGGAGTTGCAAATGGTACAGATGCATTGCTTCTCGTACTTGATGCACTTGGAATAGGGCCAGGTGACGAGGTTATTACTACACCATTCACTTTCTTTGCATCTGCGGAAGTGGTTTCTCAACTAGGTGCTAAACCGGTATTTATTGATATTGATCCCAAAACATATAATTTTGATGTTAGCAAGCTGGAGGCAGCAATAACGCCAAATACAAAGGCAATCATTCCGGTACATATTTTTGGACAACCTGTAGATATGGACGAAGTATTGGCACTGGCTAAAAAATACAATTTATACGTTGTCGAAGATGCGTGTCAAGCAATTGGGTCAAAATACAAGGAGCAAAAAATTGGTTCATTAGGTGTCGCCGGTTGTTTTTCATTCTTTCCAACGAAAAATCTGGGGGGATATGGAGACGGCGGTATGATCGTAACAAATGATGAAGAACTTGCCAAAAAAATAAAAATTTTACGCGCACATGGTAGCAATCCCAAATACTATCACTCCATGATTGGTTACAACAGTCGATTGGATAGTCTGCAAGCTGCAATGCTGAACGTAAAGCTTGCTTATATTGATCAGTGGAATGCAGCTCGTAGACAAAAAGCAGCTGTTTATAACGAGGCACTGAAAGATTTGCCGATACAAGTCCCTTTCGAAAAAGAGGACCGCTATGCAGTTTATCATTTGTACATTATTCAAACAGACCTTCGTGATGAACTAATGACCTTCTTGCAAGAGAAAGGCATTTCTTCTGGTGTTTACTATCCTGTCCCACTGCATTTGCAAGAAGTATATAAAGATTTGGGCTACGATAGAGAAAGCCTGATTGAGTCTGAAAAAGCCGCGAAGGGTACTATGGCTTTGCCGCTTTATCCAGAAATGACTGAGGAAGAGCAACAGTATGTAATTTCTGTTGTGAGAGAATTTTTCGAGATGAGAGGAGCAACTTCATGAGTAACTTGCTAGAACAGGAAATACCTCTTTTAGCCGAAAAATTGATTCGGAAACTTGAAGAAAGAACTGCTGTCATTGGTGTAGTAGGATTAGGTTATGTTGGGTTGCCTTTAGCAGTAGAGAAAGCGAAAGCAGGGTTTCAGGTAATTGGATTTGACGTGCAATCTGACAAAGTAGAGATGGTAAACCAAGGGATCAATTATATTGGCGATGTATTGAATGAAGATCTTCAGTCTACTGTGAAAGCGAATAAATTGAAGGCTACTGCTGATTATTCTTTTATCAACGATGTAGATGCAGTAGCGATTTGTGTCCCTACTCCTTTGGATAAGTATCATCAGCCCGACACGAGCTATGTGAGCTCTTCGGCACGAGAAATCGCTAATCATCTAAAACCAGGAATGCTCGTGGTACTAGAAAGTACTACATATCCTGGGACAACAGAGGAACTGGTTAAGCCGATTTTGGAGGAATCCGGTTTAAAATGTGGGGTTGATTTCTTTTTAGCCTATTCACCAGAACGGGTAGATCCGGGGAACAAGCATTTCAATACAAAAAATACCCCAAAAGTCGTTGGGGGTATTACTCCCGATTGTACAAGGGTAGCTGCGACTATGTATCAAGCTGTGCTCGAGGGTGAAATACATGTAGTATCAAGTCCAGCAGTCGCGGAATTGGAAAAAATATATGAAAATACATTTCGCCATATTAACATCGCACTTGCAAATGAAATGGCGGTTCTTTGCAACAAGATGGGTATAGATGTGTGGGAAATGATTGACGCGGCAAAGACAAAACCGTATGGCTTCATGGCGTTCTATCCTGGCCCGGGTCTAGGAGGGCATTGCATCCCAATCGATCCCTTCTACCTTACATGGAAAGCAAGAGAATTTAACTATCATACTCGCTTAATAGAATTAGCAGGTGAGATCAATAGCAGTATGCCTGATTTTGTAGTTACTAGAATGATGCAGATTTTAAATCAGGATAGAAAGTCGTTAAATGGTTCAAAAATACTCGTATTAGGTGTAGCTTACAAGAATGACATTGATGATTACCGGGAATCTCCTGTTCTTGAAATACTCTCTATCCTCGATAAAGAAGGGGCTGAGTATCAGGTAGTTGATCCCCACATTCCTACCTTTAAGTTTAATGGGAATATGGTCGAGACAATCCCATTGACTGCTGAAGCTTTAGAAAAAGCAGACTTGGTTTTATTGACAACCAATCATTCACAATTCGATTACGACCTGATCTGTTCCTCTGCTCGCGTTATTTTTGATACCAGAGACGGAATAAAAAAGAAAACAAATGTTAAAGGGAAATATTTCAGACTGTAAGAACGGAGTAAATTATGAAAATAATAACAGTAATTGGTGCCCGTCCACAGTTTATTAAAGCGGCAGCGGTTTCCAGAGCCATCCGGGAATATAATCGGACGAGTAACCATTTGGTGAATGAGGTTATCGTCCATACTGGTCAACACTATGATCGGAATATGAGCGATATTTTCTTTGAAGAACTTGACATTCCTCATCCTCAGTATCACTTAGGAATCGGCTCTTCTAATCATGGTCAACAAACCGGGGAAATGTTAACTGCGATTGAGGCAGTATTATTAAAGGAGAAGCCAGACTGCATGTTGGTATACGGTGATACAAACTCAACATTAGCAGGGGCTTTGGCGGCATCAAAACTCCATATTCCCATTGCCCACGTCGAGGCAGGACTTAGAAGTTATAATCGAGCAATGCCAGAGGAAATCAACCGAGTAGTGACTGATCATTTGTCTTCTATTCTGTTTTGTCCAACCAACCACTCTGTCAATAATCTGGAAAAAGAAGGAATTGCCAACCGAGTATACTCAGTTGGGGACGTTATGTATGATTGCATGCTTTATTACATGAACAAGGTAGGTAACGATACAGTCGTGTTGGATGGTTTCAATGTTAAGCCAGGACAGTATGCATTGGCGACTGTGCATCGTGCAGAAAATACGGATAACCCTCAATATCTAAGTGAAATCTTTGGTTCCTTTAATGAAATTGCAGATGAAATTCCGGTTTTGGTTGCATTACATCCACGAACAAAAAAGTATCTACACCAATATGGTATTGAAGTTAGTGATAAAGTATCACTTTTAGATCCCCTATCGTATTTACAAATGGTAACTTTAGAAGTAAACGCTAAAACCATTTTGACAGACAGTGGTGGGGTTCAAAAAGAAGCGTACTTTGTTGGTAAACCGTGCATTACGTTACGTAATGAAACAGAATGGGTCGAAACAATTGAAGTAGGAATGAATGTGTTAGCTGGGCAGTCTAAGGAAAAAATTCTCGCATCTTTTAATGATATACATTCAGGGATGGACAGGACTGTCAGAGAGGGAATTTATGGAGACGGAACTGCTTCCAATAAAATTGTTAATCTCTTATGTGCTTTTAATCATTCCGAAAGGAGTTAATTATGAATAACCCTTTCTCTCAACTAATCAGCTATAGAAAGATTCTCTTTAATATAACGGTAGACGATATTAAGAAAAAATATGCGGGTTCAATCATGGGAGGGACGTGGATTTTATTAAATCCACTCCTCTTTCTTTCAGCATATTTTTTGGTATACATAACCATTTTTAAAATCAAACTAACTGGTATTTCTACTTTTGACTACGTCTTGATTATTTTTTCAGGTCTAATACCGTGGTTTGGGTTTTCTGAGTCGATCGGACTAGGTGTTAATACGGTGACAAGCAATAGTTCATTGATCAAAAATACGATCTTCCCCATTGAACTGATTCCTGTAAAAGTAGTTTTGGCTAGTATGGTTTCACAGTTGATTGGTTTAATCATGTTGCTAATTGTAGTAGGATTCAACGGGCAACTAGGATTCTATGTTCTACTTCTTCCTTTTGTATTGATATTGCAAATATTATTTACAACGGGTTTAGTGTGGATTCTGGCAAGTATCAATGTTTTCTTTCGCGATTTATCACAGATCATAACAGTGATTTTGATCTTACTTATGATGGTTTCACCAATTGCCTATACAACTGATATGTTGACCAGCGAACTGGTGTATTTCATGCAATTCAATCCGATGTACTATATGATTAGTTTGTATAGAGAGATTATAATCTACAACTCCTTACCAAGTTGGGATATAACTGTGATTTTTGTCGCATTGTCCTTAGGACTGTTTTTTTTAGGACATTACGTATTTACCCGATTGAAAGTGGTGTTTGCAGATTATGTATGATGAATACGCTGTTCAAATTAATAACGTAAATAAATTATTTAAATCTTACAAGCATCCAAGAGATCGTATACTTGACGTCCTTGGATTTGGCTTTCTTACAAAAAATAGATACGAAGAATTTTGGGCGTTAAAAGATATAAATCTTAACATTAAAAAAGGCAGTAAGATAGCTTTAGTCGGTAGGAATGGTGCTGGAAAAAGTACTTTGCTCAAAATAATTGCCGGTAGTTTGAGACCAACTGATGGAGACATAAAAATAAATGGGAAGGTCTCTGCGCTAATGGAGCTGGGTACAGGCTTTCATCCAGAGTTTTCTGGGCGTGAGAACATTTTCGCCTCATTGTCTTATTCCGGTATCGTTGGTAAAGAAGCAAAAGAGAAATTTGAAGAAATCGTGGACTTCTCAGAATTAGAAGAGTTTATTGATAAACCTGTTAAGACTTACTCAGCTGGTATGTATGCACGGCTAGCTTTTGCTACATCAACTGTTGTCATTCCTGAGATCCTTATTGTAGATGAAATACTAGGGGCTGGAGACGCATACTTCATCAATAAATCGATCGAGCGAATGAAAAAATTAACGGAGGGTGGTACAACGGTTCTCTTTGTATCACATGACATATCCTCTGTTCAAAAAATGTGCAATGAGGCTGTATGGATTGATAAGGGAAAAGTAGTGATGGAAGGAAATATTTTAGATGTTACTGCAGAATACCTAGCATCAATTCGGAAACAGGAAGAGAGAAGACTAAAGGCTAGAAATGTACGATTAAAACATAATAATTTTAAAACCTTAGAGGAGGGCATTGAAGATTCACTTGTTTACTTTCACTTCATCACAGAGAATGGGGCGCCATTGGAAAAGCATCCTATATCAGAGGTGAAGTTTTATTGTAAAAATAAGGTTATTGAGTCTCTGCAGATTGGCGACGCCGGTGATACAAATAATGGGAGTGATTTGTTTTTAATTGCGGATAAAGAAACAATTAACTGGTCTTCGCCTGTTGAGCAAAATGGAAAAAGATATCGAGCATTTGAAGACGTAGGTGGAGAATACCAGCACGCTTTATTTGTATTTAAAGTACAAAATTTAGCTGAATTGAGAAACTATGAACTAGAAATCGTTTATCAGGATATATCGACTGAGAAAGTGAAAATAGAGTTTTTTGATGGCGAAAACTATGTTGCGATTGGTCATCTTGAGGCAAATGATGATTCCGAGTGGAAATCAAGTATATATAGTCTGAAAGAGGTTATTCGTGATGAAAGTATGGATAATGAGACAGTTAAAACGATAAATTATCAGGAACTACTCGAACAAAGGGAAAGTAATAGTCGAATATATGGTTCAGGTGAAATGGTTATTACTTCTGTAGATTTTTTAAATGATAATAATGAAGTATCGCATGTCTTCCAAAACCTCGGGTATAAAAAAGTAAGAATCAATTATTTTGCGAAAGAAAAAGTGAGAAACCCAATTTTTGTGCTTGCTTATTACTTGTTGGATGGAACTTGTGCTATGCAAGTATTATCGAATAAAGATGGATATGAAGTAAAAGAGGCATTTGGCGAAGGTTTTGTAAATGTATTCTTTAATCCTTTACTTTTAGGGAAAGGTACTTATCTCGTATCGGTAGCAATCTTTAAAGAATTAAATTTGTTAGATAATGTTGAACCGCCTGCTTACGATCTTCACGATAAGATGTATGAAATTAAAGTGGAGCAGCCTTTTGGGGTTAATGTGTCTTTAGGATTAATTAATCACCCTGTCAGATGGGGAGGGAATGAGAAGGGGGCTATTTAATGGAAAACAGTAACATTATGAAATATTACAATTCCCCGGATATTTGGGAACAAGATCCAACTCAACACCAAGTTGAGATCACTGAGCTAATCCTGTCAAAAATTCCAAATGGTGTGAAGTCAATTTTGGACATAGGTTGTGGCAACGGAATTGTTACAAATCGTCTGGCAAAGAAATATGACAGAGTTTGCGCAGTGGATATAAGTGAAGAAGCACTTAAATATGTGCAAACAGAAAAAATAGTAGGGTCAATAGATAAGCTGCCATTCAAGGATGAGGAATTTGATCTCATACTAATTTCTGATGTGCTTGAACATTTGCCAACAGAAGTCTTCGAAAAAGGTATTCAAGAATTACAAAGGGTTACTAAAAGATATATTTTAATAGTCACTCCGTTTCAAGAAAAGCTAGAGTTTGGAATGATGACCTGCAATAGTTGCTTGTGCCAATTTCATGTGAATCTGCATATTCATTCTATTAACAAAGAAACGATTGTGCATGGATTTGGAGCGAAATTTATCATAAAGCAAATGAGTTTTGGCGGAGATGAATGGAGTCATATTCCATTATATGCAAAGCAATTAAAGAGCTTATATCACTACTCCAATAATTGGGATAATGCCGTATGTCCGCAGTGTGGTGTAAAACAAAATAACCCTAGTGGTTCCAATCGAAAGATAATCACTAATCCTAAGTTTTACGATGCAATTGCAGACTCCGTACATAAAGTGATGGATCAGTTACGCTTAGAGGAGTTTCTTCATAACGAAGCGCTCTTCCTGTTAGAAAAAGATTCTGGTTCCAGTACCGAATCAACAAACAAAACATTATTAATCGAAAGTGACGTTCGATTGAAAAGTGTGAAGCTTATTAGTGATGATAAATGGAACTTAGATTTTACGAATCCTTTCTTTCAAAGATCTCATACCGTATATTTCGGTTACAAGCCATATATAGTAGTAGGCGATAGCTTAAATATTTCGAACATCATAACGGAGGACTCACACAGCTATCGATTAGTTGGGCCAAAGGAAAATGGTTCCAATCATGCGATTTTTATCATTCCGAAATTTACAGATGAAGAGTTTTGCTTATTCATTGAATATCAGGATATCACCAATGAGCCTCTATTCGTGAATGTATTTGACCGAGAACGCTCTTATATACCAATTGGTCAGTTAGAAAATAAAGCAGATGGGGAATGGAAGAAACAAAGAATTATCGTACCATCTGGAATCAATTGTCCAGCAGAAGGTTTCATATTCGAAATGACGTCGAGTGACAAGATAGAAGAATTACATCCGATTAAATACATTTATGTTAACGATGATTCTCGAAATAACCCAATCTATTCCATAATTCCTAAAGAGCTAAATGTATCCATAGACCTCAGTGAATGGATAGAGACATTGATTGAATCAAACTGTTACTTTATCTGTGATGCAGATAGCAATAGATCAGAGCAGTTTAAGGCGTCTCTTCAAGTAGGGGCTACACGGATTGATTTGAGATCTGCCCTGATGAATGGTTCTTATGTTATTGAAGTACCATCTGAATTGATAAATCTATTCGAGAAGACTTCAGTGAGTACGACAGAAATTCCAATTAATGATCTGTTGGAAGTAATGACTGAACAAAAGGAGAAAGAAATTTCCTCTGAACAAATACATTCCGAATTGAATGCACTTCAATGTGAGATGAAAAATCTACATGAAAAGCATGACAGATTGCTAGTAAATCTTCAAAATGTAGAAGCAGAGCTGGAAATACATAGAAATATTAAAATCGAGAATGAAAGACAAATCGTTTGGTTTCAGAACCGGACAGCCGAACTTGAACTTCTAAATGAGGGCTTTCAAAATGACTACAAGGATTTAACCGAAAAATATGAGAACCTAACAATTGACTACGAAAAAATCGCAAGGTTTCAGAGTCGAGTGGCTGAGCTTGAAATAGAGAAACATCGATACGTAAGGGAACTAGAACAGCTAAATGAGAAATACGAGGGTATTTTAGGAGAAAATAGACAGCTCTTGCGTGAAGTTGACAATAAAATAGAGGCGTTGCAAGACCTAAGCACAAAATTGGAAAAATTAGAGAAGATGAATGTTGTGCAATTCTTTTTAAGAAAAAAATAACATTACGCTACAGTACCGTTTCGGAGGGGTCATCTTGAATATATTAGTTTTAACTCCTGATACAGATATTGATCGAAGAATTACATTGCAAGCGAACTCCCTGTTGAAACATGGGTTTAAAGTAACCATTATAGGTGTGCCTTTCTCTGGTGACAATTTCTTATCGGGCACGATTGACCCTAATATTGCGATTAAAAGAATTGATCTTCAAAACATTGAATACCACTCAAAAATCGTAAAATTTTACAGGGGTATTCATAAAAAAATTATGAGTTTTGCTTATAAAAGAAACGATTTTATTAACCAATATGCAAATAAAAACATGGTAGCCATTGAAAAGAACACTTCCTATAAACTTGTTCGAAAATCTAAAAATAAGATGGTTTCTATTAATACTAAGTTGTTAAATTGGATAACGACGAAATGTATAGCACTGGTACAAAAAATGGTAAATGTTTTTTATAACGTGGTTTTAAAGTTTTTTCGTACATTTAACATTAACTTTTTTCCGTTATTTGATAAGGCCTTCTATAATGCGGGTATTCAAGAACAGTTTGATCTAGTTGTGGCTAACGACTTACCAGCATTAAAGGCAGGATACATGCTTGCAAAAGAAAGAAACGTCCCTTTAATTTATGATGCACATGAAAATTATACGGAACAATGCACGCTTCCAAAAAAATATGCTTTGTTATTGGAAGAAATAGAAGCGCAAATCTTACCTGAAGTTGATTTCTGGATAGTGCCAAATGAATTACTAGGTGAACAAATTATAGAGAAGTGCCAGCAGAAGTATAATGTGACAGTAAAAGAACCATTGGTTATTCAAAATGCTGTGAAACATTGGGAAGAGTATCTTAACTACCAGCATTCTGATTTATTTAGAGAAAAGTTGGGAATTGGGCGGGAGAAGAAGATTTTATTGTTTCAAGGTGGCTTTTTAGGTAAGAGAAACCTTGAAAACCTTGTGAAGGCAATGAAATACGTAAAAAATGAGAATGTTGTTTTAGTTATGCTCGGGTTCGGGACTTATGTCGAAGTTCTAAAAAACATTGCAAGAAAGTTAAATGTCGAGAGTAAAGTCTATTTTATGGAAGCTGTATCTCAAGATGAACTACTGAAGTACACTTGTTCGGCGGATGTAGGGATTATCCCGTACCCAGCAGTAGATAAAAACACATACTACTGTTCCCCAAACAAATTATATGAATTTATACAAGCGCGTTTACCGATTTTAGCCAACGATTTACCTTTTTTACGAAAAGTAATCATTGGAGAACAGATTGGTATTGTTCAAGATTTTTCTAATCCCAAATTCATTGCAAATGCAATAGATTTGTTCTTTGAGGATGAGAGTAAGTTGCAGCATTTTAAAGAAAAGTTAAATGATGCAGCGAGAAGAATCAATTGGGAAGTAGAGGAACAAAAGTTAACTAGTGAGTATTTAACGATGAGTAAAACTGAAAAAGTACTTGAGAAGGTATTTGTTTAAGGAGGACTTGCGTCGTGTGTGGCATATATGGAATTGTTCGTTCAGAGAAGCGAGTATATGAAAATGAATTAAGAATCATGGGAGAAAAACTCAAGCACCGCGGCCGTGATGATGAAGGAATTTTTTTGCATGACAATATTGGTTTGGGCCATAAGCGTTTAAGTATCATTGACGTAACAAACGGGAAACAACCAATGACAAATGAGGACGGAACAGTCTGGATTGTCTTTAATGGGGCAGTATATAACTACTTAGAGTTACGGCAAGAATTAGTACAAAAAGGGCACAATATTAAAACCTATTGTGATACAGAGATCATCATTCATGCCTATGAGGAATATGGAAAAGACTGTGTAAGTCGTTTCAATGGTATGTTTTCATTTGTGATATGGGACCAAAACAAGCAAGAGATATTTGCTGCTAGAGATCGATTCGGGGTTAAACCATTTTACTATTCCATGCAAGATGGTGAATTTATTTTTGCGTCTGAGATTAAAGCGCTCCTTTCCCATAATCCAGCACTGCGTAAAGTAAATATGAAGGGTTTAAAAGATTATTATGTTTTTCAGTATACATTAGCAGATAAAACACTTTTTGAAGGGGTTAAAAAGCTGGAGCCAGGATACCATTTAACTATAAAAATAAGCGATGGTTTCCGAGCAAATATCGAGCAGTATTGGGATTTTAATTTTAATTATGACTTGTATCATACAGAGGATTACTTCGTCGACAAAGTGAGGTTTTTGTTGGAAGATGCTGTGAAAATCCGCTTAAGAAGTGATGTTCCGGTAGGGGCGCATCTTAGTGGCGGATTGGATTCAAGCTCAGTTGTTTCATTTGCAGCTTCTCTTCTCGAGGGAATGAATATAAAGACGTTTACTGGAGGCTTTTCAGACAGTAAAGAGTATGACGAAACATACTACGCGAAATTAGTTGCAAAGCATTCAAAGGCAGATTACTATGAGATTTTTCCAACTGCTAGTGATTTTGCAGATAGTATCCAAGATATCATATATTATTTGGATGAACCAGGAGCAGGCCCAGGTGTATTTCCACAATACATGGTTTCGAAGCTTGCCAGTCAGCATGTAAAGGTAGTTCTAGGTGGACAAGGTGGCGACGAGATATTTGCGGGATATGCACGATACATGGTTGCTTACCTAGAAGAAAGCTTGAAAGGTGCAATTGAAGATACGGCGAATCGTGGAGAATTTGTAACCACATTAAGTTCCATCATCCCAAATCTTAACCTATTGAGCAACTATAAACCAATGCTTCAGCATTTCTTTAAAGAGGGGCTTTTCGGTCCACAAGATCAGAGATATTTCCGTTTAATTGATAGAAGTGAAGGAATGAAAGATGTATTAGACTCCGATTTGTTTACGGAGAGCAGCAGCTATTCTGTATTTGATGATTATCAAAAGATATTTAATCGTTCAAACGCAACTTCTTATCTTGACAAAATGTTATATTTTGACGTAAAGGCATCATTGCCAGCATTACTGCATGTTGAGGATCGAACCAGTATGGCAGTAGGTTTGGAATCGAGATTACCACTACTTGATTACCGGCTAATGGAGTTAGTTGCTACGATTCCACCAGTAATAAAATTCCAAAGCGGTAAATCAAAAAATATTTTGAAACAAGCTGTTAAAAATCACGTACCAGACGAGATCATTAATCGGAAGGACAAAATGGGCTTCCCCGTACCATTAAATGAATGGTATCAAAAAGATCTGAATGGATTCATAAAGGAAATCCTTCTTGATCCTCGTACTGCTAATAGGGGATATTACAACGTTACTGAGATCGAAAAAATCTTGAGCAAGCAAACAAAATTTAGTCGTGTGATGTGGGGACTCCTTTGCTTGGAACTGTGGTTTAGGGAATTCATTGATTAAGGCGCTAATGAAATATAAACCCAGGGGACATAATTATCAACATGGGAGGATACTTTTGTGATAAGACTAACGAAGTGGATAGTTGCCTGCGGGTTATTTATTTTTGCTTTGGTTACTTCAATATACTTTGCAAGCGGAAACGAAGAATCTATGAATATGAACCAAGGAGGAATTATTGATTTGAATGATGTACAACAGACTGATGTGGATAGAGCAAAACAATTATTTGATCAGAATGGTGTACCTTATCTTGAAATAGATGGTGTTGGTAAGAAGATAAATCCAGCAGGAGTAGGTGTTTACGCGCTTGAGTATTTAAATAAAGGTGATATGAAAAAATATTGGGCTTGTATAAATTGGTTAGAAGAAAATTTAATCGAGTATAACAATAATTATATTTGGTACTATGATTTTGATAATACCTATAATGATCTCCAAATCAAGTCCCCTTGGTATAGTGCCTTTGGACAAGCACTCGGTATTGAAGCATTTGTATCGGCATATAATGAAACTAACGACCCCAAATATCTCAATTTGGCAGAGAAAGCAGCGCAAATACTTTTTATCCCTCTGAATAATAAGGGACTGCTTTTTGAAAAAGGTCAAGACATTTGGTTTGAGGAAGTAGCAGTTCCTGTAGAAAATCCTTCGCATATTTTAAATGGGCATATGAGAACTCTTATTGCAATAAAACAACTCGCTGATGCATCTGGAGAACAAAAGTATAAGGATTGGTTCGACAGAGGAATCGCAACTTTGGAAAAATGGCTACCTATGTACGATAATGGGTACTGGTTAAGATATGATCTTAATCCGAAAAAAGATGAGTTGTTGTTTCGTTTTAACAACCCATATGGGTATCAATTATTGAATTTAGCTATTGATAAGATTACACTCAGAGATCCTAAAAACGGTGAGGAAGTCTCTATTGACATCGGGAGCCAAGGTGATGCTGAGGGACATGTACGTATTGCTGGTAACGACTGGGGGCAAACAGAATTTCTAGATAATCGAACGATAAGAAGACTAAAACCAGTTAATCCTGCTACAAGCCAAGAAGATGCGGATGGTCAAATGAATGCTCCAGGCACTTATTTTTACCTTACGTTACCTTCGAAATGGACGGATAATCTGCGAAAAGATTGGTTTGAATTGAGTATTGTATACAAAGATGAAAAAGCAGGGAATGTATCGACACAATTAAGATCCATTTCCCCAGGGACATCTTTCCGTAATTTGCATGACGGTGATTTGTTGCTAACTGGCTCTAATAAATGGGTAGAATGGAAAATACCTGTAAGAACTACGGATTTAGGTTGGTGGACAGGTATTTCATATGCTGAAAAGCATACTGATTATTTATCTCAGCTAGCTAACTTTTCTCCATCATTAGAAAAATGGGAAAGAAAAAATAGGGGATATGTTAATTCAATAAAACAGTTTAATGAAAATGAAGTGAAAGTTGTAAAGGCTGAACCACAAGTTTTACCACAACAAACTCCAATGCTATCCCTTTTTTCTTTTGATCAGGATGGGGTTTTAAGACAGCATCAAGCAAGTAAAGAGAATAAATTTACTCCGACAGGCTGGGACGGAAAGGGGAGACCAGGGCCAGCAGTATACAGTCCATTTATTATTGCAACACAAGCTATCAAAGGGAATATGTTTTTTAGTGACTACAGTAGAGGGACTAAAGAAGAAATCATTAAAACCTATGGAGTGAACCCTGAATTAGTAAGTTCTGAGGCGGCATACAAATGGATAGAAACCAACGGTAAAATAGTTGCTAAAGACGCGAAAATATGGGAATTCGGTTTTGATAACGCATATAATGATGTGGTCTCAAAAAATCCATGGCAATCGGCATTTGGACAAAATTATATTATTGAGGCTCTACAAAAAGCTGTAAAGGAGGGCAAGCCTAATTCAGAAGTAAATTATCAAGAGTTACTTCAACAAGCTGTAAATGCCTACAATGTACCTGTAAAAAATGGAGGCCTCTCAACGCAAATTGGTCAAGACGCACTGTTTTTTGAGGAAGTCCCAAATAGCACGCATGTTTTGAATGCACATTTATTTTCTACTGTAACATTGTTAGATAGTAGCGGTGATTTATCTGAGAAAGGGATAAAGGCATTAAAAGACACATTGTGGCTTTTTGATAACGGTTATTGGTCAAAATATGATCAAAATCCGAAAAAAGAGTTTCTATTGCAACTTGATTGGGTGGATGGAAATAAAAGTCCAGCAATTGATGAAATTTATATCGAAAACGTTGAAACAAAAGCAGTAACACATATTAATGTTGGAAGTAATAATGATTTCAACTCTCATCCTCGAATATCTGGCACCGATTGGTCTGAGGCTGTGAAAGTAGATGGGAAGACAGTTCGCTACTTTAACAATGGATATCTCTATAATAAAAAAGCGATTAAAAATGGACATCGACATAATGTCTTTATTGTAGGTGCCCTTCCGGAGAAGCCTATTGAGAATTACTTTGATCTTCCTGTTCATCGTATAATTATTAAGTATAAAGATGAATCAAAAGGTCAATTTGCTGTAAAAATTCAATCCATTAATGAAGGGAATTACCTTGAGTTTACACCAATTCAAAATGGAATAATTAGGACTACTGGAGATGGTAAGTGGAAAGAAGCGGTTCTAACTATTCGCCCCCAAGATTTAGGTTGGTTTATGGGGGCTGATTATCAAAAGTTTCACGTACAACAATTACAGGAATTAGGTAAGAAAACAAACGATTGGTTCTTTATTCAATATGCTGAAAAATGGTCGTATTATCTTAATAACACGCTTAACGGGAAGAGCTCAATAATAGAAGAAAACTCGCAAAGTCAACTCGTGGACATTACTGGAAATGTAAAAGTATCATCGTCATCAAAAACCTATCCAAAGCATGGTGTTGAAAATGCTCTAGATAATGATCCAAATGATGATTATGGTGCATTCATTGAAGGTGAGTTACCTCAATTTTTTACTTTACAATTAGAGAAAGAGGTCCCTATTCAAAGCATTGAGCTGACATGGGAAAGCGATAAAAACTATGGAGAAGAGTATATTATTGATTTCTTAGACAGGACAGGGAAAAGTTTCAAGCAAATAACCAGGACAAAACAACAGGGAAAAGTACAGCAAATTAATGTAGGCGGAGTAAAAGCAAGTTCAGTAAAGGTTACGGTGAGGAAAACTGTAGGGCAACCTCGAATATTAATTCGAGGGATCAAAATGTTGGCTCTTGAAGAAAAAAAATAATTTGCATGGTATAATTTTAGGGCCAGTCTATCTGGCCCTATTTTTAAGGAGGACACAAATCATAAAGATGTCAAAGATTTTAGTACTAAGATTAACGATAAACACAGAGACGGAAGAATCGAATTTCTAATTCACTGGAGGTAACAGCTATGAAATATAAATTTGCTAAACTTACACTAGCTGTGATTGTTTCTTCTTATAGTTTATTTTTTCCATCCCATTCTATTGCAAATAATAATGTAAATAATAATGAAAACTTTTTTCTTAGGGGTGATGATCCAAATAACCCGTTACGACCATTTAAACAGCCAATTACCAACGAAATTGTAAATGTTGCGAACGGTATTTTAGCTGAAAAGGGGAATCTATCTCCTCATCAAAAAGTTGTTGCATTCATGGATTTTATTGCTGATTTTGAGGTAGGAATCGCTAGTAACTCTAGTCCTGAAGCCACAGTTAATGAACGGATAGGTGCATGTGGAACTTTTACAAATTTACTATTAGCGTTAGCTGCTACTCAAGGAATTAATGGTAGAATTATTAGTTTAGGTAACTATCCAACAGATGATGGACATGCTGTTGCAGAGCTATGGATTAACGGCAAGTGGAGTGTATACGATCCAACCTATGCTTCTTATTATACTGATACTTTAAATAATTCAACGAATCCCAATGTCTTATCTTTTGAGGAACTCAGAAAAGGAGATGGAAATAGGAAAGATGTTGCACTAATTCTTAATGGGAAACAAAGATTTAATAAATCTCCATTACTAGCAAAAGACTATGTTGGAACTGATATTTATGAAAAGGCAAATCCCGCTGGGCCGATTGGTCCAGAAAATCCATTTATATACCCATTGTGGTTAGATGTCAATCAAAAATTTGAAATCCGAAATAATGACTTCGGTCCGAAAAATCAAGGCGCCCAGTATATTGGAGCGGCAGGAATAAATAACTATCATAATTGGAAGTTGACCTCATTAATACCTGGCAAAGAATATGAACTTGAGATTGTTCCGGATTGGATTGGAGGAGATTTTCTAAACAATGAGACGGATTTTCAGCTAACAGCTGAAATGAAAGCAGGAGGACGGCTCCTTGGTCAGGCAAATAAAACGTTTTCCAGTAAAGAATTAAATCCTTGGACCATTAGGTTTAAGGCAGATGATAGTGTAGTTAATATTCTTATTAAGCATCCTTACTTTGGACCAGAGTTAAAATATATATTTCTAAAAGAAATTCGTATTAAAAACATTTCTTGATCGAATATTTTACTTTGAATAAACAAGTTGATTTTGGAGGGTGTATGTGTGGTTTCGTAGGAGTTTTTAATCTTGAGCAAAAACCGGTAAACCCTGATAAGCTAGTTAAGATGCGTGATATTATCGCTCACCGAGGTCCTGATAGTGAGGGGATATTCCTAGACAACAATCTCGGATTAGGTTTTCGTCGACTCAGTATTATTGATCTAGAAGCGGGCCATCAACCAATGACAACGGTTGATGGCCGCTACACCATTGTGTTTAATGGGGAGATTTATAATTATTTAGAATTACGCAAGCTGTTAGTCCAAAGAGGGGTGATCTTCCGTACTGAGTCCGACACGGAGGTTCTACTACAGTTGTTGGCCCAAGAAGGGAAAAAAGGTTTATCACAAATAAATGGAATGTTTGCCTGTGCTGTGTGGGATAAACAAAAGCGTGAGTTATTTGTAGCACGAGACCGAATAGGAATAAAACCGTTCTACTATTACTTTGATGGAGAACGGTTTGTATTTGGTTCAGAAATTAAAGCGATTATTGCCGATCGCACAATTAAAAGGGAACCCAATTACCAAGCTATTGTAGACTATCTATCATTCATGTACGTGCCAGATGATAAGACGTTTTTTAATAACATTAAAAAATTGCTACCAGGTCATTGTGCAACAGTGTCCGAAAAAGAAGATTTGGTCATTGAAGAGTACTGGGATCTTACATTTGAAGCTGCTTCTAGAACAGAATCTCAAACGATTGAAGAGCTTAGGTTTTTAATAAATGACTCCGTAAAATTACACCTACGAAGTGATGTTCCAGTGGGTTGTCACTTAAGTGGTGGGCTTGACTCAAGTACGGTTAGCTCTTTATCGGCTAAACATCTACAGCAGCGAATAAAAACGTTTTCTGGAAAGTTTAATGAAAGCGATTTTTATGATGAAACAAAATATGCAAAAATAGTTGCGAAAGCATCAGGCACCGAATATCTCGAGATCGCTCCGGATATGAATTTTTTTCAAGATTCATTAGCTAAACTAATATGGCATATGGATGAACCAGCAGTCGGACCAGGTATTATTCCGCAATTTTCTGTTTGTCAGTTAGCGGCTGATAATGTCAAAGTAGTTTTAGGTGGTCAGGGAGGGGATGAGATATTCGGGGGGTACACACGTTATTTCCTTGCATATGAAGACCTTCCTTTGAATGGGCAACCGTCATCCCCAGTAGTATCAATGCAGAAGTCATTTTCAAACAGCTTGAAAAGAAAGGCTCTGCTCATTTACGGGTATGCCAAGCAACATGGAATCAAAACAACAATTAAAAAGATAGGACAACGAATACAGGAAACACCAACGCAACCGGGAACATTTGAGGAGATATGGCGAAAATATTCTACATCGATGGTACTTAACCCCAATTTATTTGGATTGAAGATGCAGGATACCATTTCAAATTACGATATGGATAATACATTCAATAGGTATCTCCGCAAAGATGTGAGTGAAGATCCTTTCGACCTAATGCTATATCATGATATCAAAGCATATCTCCCAGGACTGCTTCAAGTCGAAGATCGCACGAGTATGGCGGTATCGTTAGAATCAAGAGTACCGCTGCTTGATTATCGGATTGTGGAATTTGCTGCTACAATTCCGTCTTCTGTAAAGGTAAAGGGATTAGAACCAAAATACATTTTTAAGCAGGCTATAAAGGGAATGATACCCGATGAAGTCCTAAACCGAAAAGACAAAAAAGGGTTTCCAACGCCAATCAACGTTTGGTTTAAAAAGGATCCCCAATTTGTGAATAAAATCTTACTAGATGATTCAGCAAGACAAAGGGATTTATTTAATGTAGCGGGGATTTCAAATATGCTATCAGCAAACGTTGATTTCAGTTGGCAGCTATGGTCCTTATTGAATGTTGAGCTTTGGTTTAAAATATTTATTGATGAAGATCCCCGATTTGTAGATTCAAATGGATATATACAAAAAAGGGTTGAACTCGCATGAAAAAGAAACACATTTGCATGCTTGTAAGCAACGAGGTAACCTCAGATCCTAGAGTGACGAAGGAAGCGAGTTCACTAAGTAATATCTGCCGGGTAAGTATTGTAGGGATACGCAAAACATCAAGTGTTCCAAAGCATGAGAAAATTGGAAACTACACCGTGTTTCGTGCAAATGGGTTAACAAATAACCGTTTAAAAAAGAGCACGACGACGCTGGGGATTTTAAAGATGGCAATGAATAAGTTATTTGCTTTTTTGGAGATGAGTAAGATTGCATTTTCACAAAAAGCAGACGTCTATCATGCTCATGATTTTGATATGTTGCCATTTGCCTATGTGGTTGCCAAATTAAGAGGGGCGCTGCTTGTGTATGACTCACATGAACTGTGGGCCGAGCAGAGGGCTGATTTTCCCCAATGGTTTAAAAAAATGGTAATGTTGATAGAAGGGTATGTTATCCGACGGGCTAATAAAACGATAACGGTCAATGAATCAATTGCTCGGGAACTTCAAAAGCGTTACCGGTTAATCTCCTTGCCTGTCATTCTACACAACTTTACGATGATCCAAAATGAAAAAAACCTTCAGACTCATGATAATCACTCAAAAATAGTGGTACTGTATCACGGGGGGTATCTGAAAGATAGAGGATTGGAAGAGTTAATAAAGTCTGTGAAGTCTCTCCCTTCTTATATTGTGATCCGCTTAAGAGGGATGGGACCTATGGAAGAAGAACTCCGAACTCTTGCTGCGCCATATATAGTCAGCGGTCAAATTGAATTTTGTGAGCCAGTAGCTATGATGAATTTGGTTAAGGAAGCAAGCGAAGCTGATATCGGAATCATCCCATATAAACCGACTTGTTTAAATAACCTATTCAGTCTTCCAAATAAACTGTCTGAGTATATGATGGCTGGTCTAGCGGTCTGTGCCAGTAATCTCCCAGAAATCAGGAAATTGAATGACAGGGTGCATTTTGGGGAGCTGTTTGACCCTAATGATCCAAAGAGTATTGCAGAGGCAATAATCCGATTGTCTTCTAAAAAAGAATATTTGCGTCAATGCAGGAAAAATGCAAAAACATGGGCAGATATGGAAGGGAATTGGGAGGAAGAAAGTGAAAAGTTGATCTTTCTCTATACCAATCTATTAGGTGAACGATATGAAAAAAGTCTGGATCGTTAACCAGTATAGTGTTACACCCGAATATCCAGCTAGTACACGTCATTACGAATTAGCCAAATACTTAGCAAAGCGACATACGGTTACTTTATGGGGAAGTAACTTTATTCATCACAACAAAACGTATCGTTTTTCCAAATGGACGTTGATAAAAAATGAAGTGCTAGAAGGTTTTCGTTTTCTATGGATAGGAGCGATATCTTATAAGGATAACGGAGTACTTCGATTTATAAACATGTTTCTGTTTGCTATTTGTTTCTTTGTCGCAGGAGTGTTCCAGCGTGAAAGACCCGACGTCTTGATAGGATCATCGCCTCCATTGTTTACTGCCTTCTCCGCCATGTTGTTAGCAAAGGTTAAGAAAGCTGTATTTATTTTGGAGGTCAGGGACTTATGGCCGGATTCATTGATTGATATCGCAGGAGGAAGACACAAACTGTTAATCAGACTGTTGCGCTGGATGGAACACGTATTGTACAAGGAAGCGGATAAAATTATAGTACTTACAGAAGGTATTGGTGATCGAATACAACAAAAGGGACTATCGCGGGATAAACTCTTTTTTCTGGCTAACGGAATTGATATTGAAACTGTTACGCTATCATCTGATCCCTCCTATGATAGACAAAAAATACGAGAGTCGCTGGGGATCTCAAATGAGGATTTTGTCTGTATGTATGCAGGTGCGCATGGACCCGCTAATGATTTGGTTCAAATCATATATGCCATGGAAATGCTTAAAAAAGAACACAGGATCAAAATTGTACTAATGGGTGAAGGAATTGAGAAGCCGAAACTCCAACAGATAACGAAAGAAAAGGGACTAGGAGAAAGTGTACTATTCCTCTCAGCTGTTTCAAAATCAAACGTTCACAAGTATTTAAATTGTGCGGACGCTTTTCTTATTTGTTTAAAGGATGTTCCATTATTTGAAGGGGCACTTCCAAACAAATTGTTTGACTATCTGTTACATGAAAAATTGATTATTACTACAGTACGAGGAGAACTTCTTAACTTTTTGGAACGTTTCAATCTAGGTGTATATGGGAATATCAAGGAAACTGGTGAGCACTATCTACCTGAGGTAATACGTAAGCTTGCGTACGGGGGATTTCCGGTGTCTAACATTTCAGGAAAAGATATCGTCTCGAAACAATTTTCGCGCGAGAATCAGGCAGAGACCTTGGCAGTGATGATGGAGGAGTTAATCAAAAATGGAAGGTGACCAACAAATGAGTGCATTTATCAACTCGCAAGCGAAATTAGGGAATCATGTTACATTCGGCAATAACTGCATCATTGAAGAAGATGTAGAGATTGGTGACAACGTATCTATCGGTCATAACGTTATCATTTATAAAGGCACGAAAATCGGCGAAGGATGCCAAATACATGACAATGTTGTAATTGGAAAAAAACCTATGCGTGCCGCAAGATCGATCTTAAAGGAACAAACAGATCATCCACCAACTGTGATCGGAAATCGTTGTACACTTGGAACCAGTGCGATTGTTTACGTGAATGCCCAACTGGCAGATGAAGTATTCGTTGCTGATCTTGCTACCATTCGTGAAAAGGTAACAATAGGCACCCAAACGATTATCGGTCGGGGAGTGGCTGTAGAAAACGAATGCAGCGTAGGGGCATATTGCAAGATTGAGACAAATGCATACATTACTGCTTTTTCTACTATTGAAGACTATGTGTTTGTTGCACCTGGTGTTGTAACAAGTAATGATAACTATATTGGGCGTACGGAAAAAAGATTTTCTGCTTTTAAAGGGTGTACAATTCGAAAAGGCGGCAGGGTAGGAGCAAATGCCACTCTGTTACCTGGATTGATTGTGGAGGAAGATGGGGTTGTTGGGGCAGGAAGCGTGGCAACTAAACAGGTAGTCTCCGGAAAGATTGTTGTCGGTAATCCAGCAAAACCGTTTAGAGATGTGGAAGAAGACCAACTCTTAAAAAATCAGCCTAAAAAATCCTAAGAATCGACATAGACATATGAATGTGTGATGTTTGGAAAACAGTAAGTATGTTAAAATACCTCTAGCAATTGATATTGTTAGGGGTTTTTTTATGTTTAATATATTGGATAGACGCATTGACAAGTTTATTTTGTTAACGGTCGACTTGTTCATCATTTTCTTTACATATGTTCTGGCCTTTTTCTTGAGATATGAAAATATAACAGTTAGAAACTGGGAGTCGTTTCTGGCGCTTGCACCTTGGATTCTCTTGATTAGCTTGTTTTTTCTAACAGTCTATGAGCTCTATACATTGAATAGAAAAAGCATATGGGATGTTGTGAGAAGTATTTTTGTAGCGACTACTTTCATTACATTCTTAACAATGGCTGCTTCTTTTATTTTTCGTGAATTCGCACTTCCAAGATCTGTCATGCTAATTTCGTATTTTCTTATGATTGGATTACTGTCAGGATGGAAATTTATTTATTCGAAATGTAAACGTGATTATAAATCAGGTACAACATTACTAATTGGTTCACAGATTGAATTTGCAAAGATCGGAATGTCATTCCTTGGTCACTTAAAGTGGAAACATGTTCAGCCTGATCAAAGCATAGAAGAAATCATTGCACAAATGAATAAGGTAGATTCCGTCATAATAACCCCAGAATTATTGGAAGAAAAAAAAGCCCAGATCATTTACCAAGCTATGAAACAGAATAAGATTGTATACGTTGTTCCATCCTTGTATGATTTGCTGCTTTCTAAATCGATTATCACATCACTTGATGACACGATGGTCCTAGCAGTTAAGCCATTTGGTCTTCCCGCTGACCAGCGATTGATCAAGCGGGTTTTTGATATGATTTTCTCTTTTCTTTTTTTGGTGCTCTTATCTCCCATTTTTCTTTTCGTGAGTCTTCTGATCAAGTTTGAGGAGCCAAAAGGAAGGATCATTTTCAAGCAAAAAAGAATCGGACAACATGGAAATGAGTTTCAAATTTATAAATTCCGCTCAATGATAGAAGATGCAGAGGTACATACGGGACCAATCATCGCTAAGCAAAACGATTCTCGTATTACGCGGATCGGACGGTTTTTGAGACTAACCAGAATAGATGAACTGCCTCAATTGTTCAATGTACTCATAGGTGATATGTCAATTGTAGGTCCAAGACCAGAGAGAGAATATTTTACAAAGCAGTTTGTCCAACAGTTCGAATCATACGAATACCGACATGTTGTAAAACCAGGAATTACGGGATATGCCCAAGTTATGGGGAAGTACACGACGGATGTTGAGGATAAGCTGCGATATGACTTGCACTATATTAGAAACTATTCTCTTCTGCTAGATATAATCATTATGTTACGTACGATCATTGTCTTGCTTGATAAAACCAAAGCAGAAGGACGAGAAAAGCCTGCAAAGGTGAAAAAAGGCGACAGGAAGTTTCCTGTTAATTATTGAGAAGATAGAAGCCGTCACAAATGCGTGAAGAGGAGACTTTAATGAAAGTACTCGTAACTGGAGGGGCAGGTTTTATAGGTTCCCATATTGTAGATGAATTAATTGAGAGTGGACATCATGTTGTCGTGTTGGATAATTTATCCGTTGGAAAAAAAAGGAATCTCACTAAGAACGTCCAGATTATTGAACAAGATATTAGAGATGATTTGCATGCGCTCTTTTCTAGAGAAAAGTTTGACATTGTCATACATCAGGCTGGGCAAGTTAGCGTACCAAATTCTTTAAGAGACCCGATCACGGATCTTCAGGTTAATTTAACAGGGCTACTCAATCTTTTAGAAGCAGCTCGGAAGCATCAAGTAAGAAAAGTAATATTTGCTTCCACAGCTGCTGTATATGGAATGCCCATCGAATTGCCTATTAGAGAGAGTCATCGGCTGAAGCCAGTTTCTCCGTATGGTTTAACTAAAAAGACATCAGAAGAATATTTGAGGATGTATCATGATCTGTATGGTATCGATTTTACTATTTTACGATATGCCAATGTGTATGGCCCAAGGCAGTCTTCAAATGGAGAAAGCGGTGTAGTCTCTATTTTCACTGATTCATTCAGTAGAGGAGAATCACCAATTATTTATGGAGATGGGAGCACTACACGTGACTTTGTGTTTGTAAAGGATATCGCTAGAGCAAATGTACTTGCACTGCAAGCAGGAGATGGAGAAATCTTTAATGTTTCCACAGGAATTTCCACAAGTTTAAATGAGCTGTACAACCTGTTTAACCGTTTATTAAATGGACAGGGAGCACCTGTTTATGTAGATTCAAGATTAGGTGACATTAATCATTCTGTATTATCTAATTCTCACATTATGGATAAATTAGGGTGGGTACCTAAAACAAGTTTAACAGATGGGATTCGAGAGACATTGGATTGGAAACTACAATTAGCGATTATGTAATCCTCTATTTAAGTAACTAGTAAAAGTGGTAATTAAATCTGAAGGTCCAGCCAGTAAAAGGCAGGTCCTTTATTTTTTGTACTTATGTTATTTATCTCCATGATAGAAAAAAGACCAACTGAACTGGTCAGTTGGCAAATGGTGCTTCCCCAAGTTATTTGTTTAGACACTTATATTCTAGCAATATTGAATAATATTGTAAACTTTAACATCTAATAGGTGTCAATTTTTGGAGTAAGGATATCTTTCCATTCCTTGACATCATCTGCTCCATACGGGTATCCTAACATAACTACTATTACGAATGGCTCTGTTCTATGGTTGCAATAACCGTTTATTTGCTGTTTGTAATGCCAAGTTTTCTATGTTGCAAAAGGATGTCACTATGCTATAGTGGATGACGAATGCAAACTGTATATAGATGTAGAGAAAAGTTGGGAGCGACGATATGTTATCCTTCTTGAAGAATTTAATGGGGAATAAACCAACGGCGAAAGAGGTTCAAGAGCAGGTTCAGGAGGAATCAATCTTGTCCGCTTCTGATACCGCACAGTCACATCAAGAAGAAAACCAGGTACAGGATGCATCTTCTGGCGTCATCACAACGCTCTCCCTGCATAAATCATGGGAAGATAAGCTTAGTCCACAGGAGAAGTATTCGCTCTCCTTTATGGCTCAAGAACTGACACCATTGCAGGCGGGGAATATCTCTCTGGCAGGGACTGCTCTTGTTCCGCATGATGAAGGGATTGAAGTGACAGCGTTCATCCGGAACAGTTCTGATGAACCTGTGCAGCTGAATGAGACGACACTGGTGGTACTGTTCGGTGATCAGGAGTTGTTTACCCGCCAGACGTTCGATATGAGCGAGATCGGGGAAATTCCACCACGTTCCGCTAGACCGTGGTCGTTTGTATTTGATAGAGAACACTTCCTGAAAGTGGATGTTCTTTTGGCAAATTGGAAAATTGCTTTTGAATTGGCGGAAAAGAAAATGGTTCTGCCACATCAGTTGGAGCTAGAGGAATCCTGGATTAAGGCGCTATCTGAAGAACAGAAAACTTACTTGATTCAGTTAGCCAAGAATCTTCCTGCATTAAAAGAGGGAGAGGTCAATATCCAGAGTGTACAGCTTGGTCGTTCGTCAGAAGGCGATCTTCATGTCATGCTTCTGATACGCAACGGCTCTGGGCAGTCCCTGTCCCTGGAAAAATTGCCGTTGGCGCTGTTTGATGCAAGTGGAGATAAAGTGGCGGAAGGCTTATTTGAACTGGATGGCCTGATTGTACACGCAAATACCAGTAAGCCGTGGGTGTTTATTTTTCCGCCGGCAAGCTTCCAAAAGGAAGCGCCAGATTTGTCTCGTTGGAAAGTGAGTGTACCCCAAGGAGCTTGATTTTTCGAGAGGCGAATTTGCATGGGCTAGTCTAAAACGTTTATGATGATAAGAGAAGCTTCGTTCGTGCCCGGACGTGTGAGGAGGTATCATATGTTTTCCTTTATGAAGAATTTGTTAGGTAAAGATCAACAGAAGCGCTCCCTCGAGGATCTGAAAAAAGAGATTCAAGAAGAGTCGACA